>CAYWZC010000030.1:21361-22774 GCA_964462745.1 uncultured Rhodanobacteraceae bacterium | reverse complement strand
TCCGGTATCGATTCTGTTCCCGCGGGGGCGATGTGCTTGAAATCCTGATGGCGGGTGGCTGGGCGATGGTGCCCATCCTGCTCTGTTCCGCGGTGGCCCTGGCCATCATCCTCGAGCGGTTCTGGACGCTGCGTCGCAGTGTCGTCGCGCCGCCCGGCCTTGGTGCGGAAGTCCGTACCTGGGCGCGTTCGGCGACCCTGGATCCGCATCACGTCGAGGCGCTGCGCGAGAATTCGCCGCTCGGCGAACTGCTGGCCGCGGCGCTCAGCGCGCGCAACCGGCCGCGCGAGGTCATCAAGGAACGCATCGAGGACACCGCACGCTACGTGGTCCACCAGATGGAGCGCTTCCTGTCGACGCTCGGCACGATCGCGCTGGTCTCGCCGCTGCTCGGCCTGCTCGGCACGGTGTTCGGCCTCATCAGCATGTTCTTCGCGGTCATGGTCAGCGGCGTCGGCGATCCGATGAAGATGGCCGGCGGTATCGGCGAGGCGCTGGTTTGTACCGCATCGGGCTTGTGCGTCGCGATTCCCGCATACGCGTTCCATCGCTATTTCCGCGCGCGCGTGTCCGGCCTGGTGGTCGACATGGAGCGCGAGGTCAATGCGCTGATCGACGAGCTGACGGTGCGCGAACCGGCCGCGGCCGCGGTGCGTGCGGTTCGCTGAGGCAGCCCGTGAAGCTGTCCCGGTCACGCGGCGAGGACGAGTTCGAGATCAACGTGATCTCGCTGATCGACGTGCTGCTGACCCTGCTCATGTTCTTCGTGCTGACCACGACGTTCGTGCAGAACGCGCGCATGAAGGTCAGCCTGCCCGAAGCCGAGACCGCCGAAACGAGCGACGCACGCGACACGCTCGATGTCATGATCGACCGAGACGGACGCTTCTATGTCGGCAACGACGAGGTGCTCAACCCCGGGCTCGATTCGCTCAAGGAAGCGATCCTGCGCGTCGCCGGCGACGACCGCGACCGGCCGGTGCTGCTGCGCGCCGACGCGATGACGCCGCACCAGGCCGTGATCACCGCGATGGATGCGCTCGCCGAACTCGGCTTCGCGCGGCTCAGCATCGCGACCCTGCAGGCGAACGGATCGGACGCGCGGTGAGCGCCGCTCGCGCACCGGCATCGGGCGCGCTGGAAGCGTACGGGCGACTGCTCGGCTACCTGCGCCCGCAACGCGTCGCGATCGCGGTCGCGGTGGTCGCGATGATCGTCGAGGCGGGATCGAACGCCGCGTTCGTGCAGCTCATCAAGCCGATGCTCAACGACCTGTTCATCGACCGCGATCCGCAGGTGATCTTCTGGCTGCCGATCGTGATCATCGCGTTGTTCGCGGTGCGCGGCGCCGCGGTCTATGTCGGCAATTACGGCGTCTCGCGCATCGGCCGCAACGTCGTGCACGCATTGCGC
>CAYWZC010000030.1:15188-21261 GCA_964462745.1 uncultured Rhodanobacteraceae bacterium | reverse complement strand
CGCCGCTACCGGCGCATCAGCCACAAGATCCAGCATTCGGTCGGCTCGGTCACGAGCATTGCCGAGGAGGTCGTCGCCGGACGCCGCGAAGTCAAGATCTATGGCGGACAGGAATACGAACGCGAGCGCTTCTCGGCGGTGTCCGAGCATAACCGCCGCCTCAATCTCAAGGTCGCCTCGACCAATGCACTCGCGACCGCGACCGTGCAACTCATCGCGGCCTGCGCGCTCGCCGCCGTGGTATTCATCGCGACGCGGCCGAGCCTGATCGGCGACATGGATCCGGGCACGTTCATGGCCGTGATCACCGCGATGATGGTCATGCTGCCTTCCCTGAAACGGCTGACCACGGTGCAGGCGCACCTGCAGCGCGGCGTGGCCGCGGCCCAGGATCTGTTCGGCGTGCTCGACACGTCACCCGAAGTGGATGCCGGGAACTTCGACCCACCGGCGGGCCGCGGTGAACTCGCCTTGCGCGGTGTCGGCCTGCGTTATCCGGGCCAGTCCGCGGCGGCGCTCGACGGCATCGACATCGTGTGCGCGCCGGGAACGGTGACCGCCCTGGTCGGCCGTTCCGGCAGCGGCAAGACCAGCCTCGCGAGCCTCGTCGCGCGCTTCCACGAACCGACCGCCGGACGCATCCTGCTCGACGGACACGATCTGACCGATTATTCGCTGGCCGCGTTGCGCCGGCGCATCGCGTGGGTCGGCCAGCAAGTGGTCCTGTTCAACGACACGATCGCGCGCAACATCGCCTACGGCACGCTCGGCGGCGCCTCGCGTGACGCCATCGTCACGGCGGCGGGCGCGGCCAACGCGATGGAATTCATCGAAGCGCTGCCCCGGGGGCTGGACAGCGAAGTCGGCGAGGGTGGTGCGTTGCTGTCCGGTGGCCAGCGCCAGCGCATCGCGATCGCACGCGCACTGCTCAAGGATGCGCCGATCCTGATCCTCGACGAGGCGACCAGTGCACTCGACAGCGAATCCGAACGACTCATCCAGCAGGCCCTGAACCGGGTCATGCGCAACCGCACCGTGCTGGTCATTGCGCATCGTCTTTCGACCGTGCTGCACGCCGACCAGATCGTGGTGCTGGATCGCGGACGCGTGGTCGAACGCGGCACGCATGCCGAACTGCTCGCGGCCGGTGGCCATTACGCGGCGCTGTATCGCATGCAGTTCGAGGAGCAGGACGACCCGTCCCATCCGCCATCGGTGTCGGGTTGACATGGGCGATGTCGGTGCACGCCTGGCGGCGGTCTGGTACGACCGTACGCATCCGCCGCCGTTGCCGTTGCGCGCCCTGGTACCGGTTTGGCGCGGCCTGCGTGTGCTGCATCGCGCGCCGTTCCGGTTCGGCTGGCGCAAGCCGCTCGTGTTCGCGCGACCGCTGGTCGTGGTCGGCAACCTCGTCGTCGGCGGCAGCGGCAAGACGCCCCTCGTGATCGCACTGGTGGAAGCGTTGCGAGCGCGCGGCTTCGCGCCCGGCGTGCTGAGTCGCGGTTATGGCGGTCGCGTACGCGCAGCGGCCTTACTCGATGCGGGATCGCAGCCGGATGAAGTCGGCGACGAACCCTGCCTGATCCACCAGCGTACCGGCGCGCCGGTCGCGGTCGGCGGCGACCGCGCGGCGAGCGCGGCGTTGCTGCTCGGGCAGGGTGTCGACGTGCTGGTCGCGGATGACGGTTTGCAGAATCCGGCGATCCGCGGCGACGTCGAAATCTGCGTCATCGACGGCGAGCGCCGGTTCGGCAACGGTTGGCTGTTGCCGGCCGGGCCGTTGCGCGAACCGCTGGATCGGCTTCGCAGCGTGGACTTCCGGGTAACCAACGGCGGCGTCGCCGACGCCGGCGAAGTGTCGATGCAACTGCTCGGCGATCGCGCGGTCGCGCTGTGCGGCGATGCGTCGCGGTCGCTGTCCGAGTTCGGCGGTCGACGCGTGCATGCGATCGCCGGCATCGGCCATCCGGCGCGCTTCTTCGCGAGCCTGCGCGCGTTCGGCATCGAGGTCGTCGAGCACGCGTTCGCCGACCATCACGCGTTTCGTGCGCAGGATCTCGCGTTCGACGACGAGTTGCCGATCCTGATGACCGAAAAGGATGCGATCAAGTGCCGCTCATTCGGCACGGCGCGGCACTGGCACGTACCCGTGCGCGCGAATTTGCCCAAGGAATTTCCAGAAGAGGTCGCGCAGTTGCTGCGCGGGTGCTGAATGCCGAAGCGATACAGCCATGGTGGGCGCGCGGGCCCCGAATTGCCGCGCGGCGCGATCCCCGGAGATCGCAAACCGAGCTTGCGCGAACGCTTCGGCGCGTTGCGCAACCTGCCGCCGTTCCTGCGCAGTGTATGGCAGACCAGTCGCACGCTCACGGTCGCGAGCCTCGCGCTGCGCCTGGTGCGCGCGCTGATGCCGGTCGCGACCCTGTACGTCGGCAAGCTCATCATCGACGCGGTGGTCGCCCTCGTCGCGACGCATGGCACGCACGCGGATCTGCGTGCCTGGATCGCGAGCGGCGAACTCAACCCGCTATGGGGCCTGCTGGCGCTGGAGTTCGCGCTCGCGGTGCTGTCGGACGTGCTCGGGCGCATCGTCTCGCTGATCGATTCGCTGCTGTCCGAGCTGTACAGCAACCAGGTCAGCGTGCGTCTCATGGAGCACGCGGCGACGCTCGACCTCGAGGATTTCGAGGATAGCGAGTTGCAGGACCGGCTCGAGCGCGCACGCCGCCAGAGCATGGGCCGCACGACCCTGCTCAGCCAGTTGTTCGGCCAGGCCCAGGATGTCGTCACCGTGGTCTCGTTCGCGGCCGGCCTGCTGGTGCTCGCGCCGTGGCTCATCGTGTTGCTGCTGGTCGCGCTGGTGCCTGCGTTCATCGGCGAGATGCATTTCAACGCGCAGAGCTATTCGCTCAACTATGCATGGACGCCGGAGCGGCGCGAGCTCGATTACGTGCGCCAGACCGGCGCCAGCGTCGAAACCGCGAAGGAGGTCAAGATCTTCGGCCTCAACGCGTTTCTGATCGAGCGCTACCGGCAACTCGCGGGTGCGATGTACGCGTCCAATCGCCGGCTCGCGGTGCGGCGCGCGACGTGGGGGGGGCTGTTCACCGCGCTCGGCACGGTCGGCTACTACCTAGCCTACGCGATCATCGCATGGCGCACGGTGCGCGGCGATTTCAGCATCGGCGACCTCACGTTTCTCGCCGGTTCGTTCCGGCGCCTGCGCAACCTGCTCGAGAACCTGCTGATCGGTTTCTCGCAGACCGCCGGCCAGGCGCTGTATCTCGACGACCTGTTTTCGTTCTTCGAGATCGAACCGGAGATCCGTTCGCCCGCGAATCCGCTGCCGTTCCCGCGTCCGATCCGCGAAGGGTTTCGCTTCGAGAACGTCGGCTTCCGCTATCCGGGCGCGGAGCGCTGGGCGGTACGCCATCTCGATTTCCATCTCGGCGCGGGCGAGGTGCTCGCCCTGGTCGGCGAGAATGGCGCGGGCAAGACCACCGTGGTCAAGCTCCTCGCGCGGCTGTACGACCCGGATGAGGGCCGCGTCCTGCTCGATGGCCGGGATCTTCGCGACTACGACCTCGACGAACTGCGCGACCACGTCGGCGTGATCTTCCAGGATTTCGTGCGCTACCACTTGAGTGCGGCCGAGAACATCGCGGTCGGCCGCATCGATGCCCGCGACGACCGTGCGCGCATCGAGCGCGCGGCCGCGCAAAGCCTCGCCGACGAGGTCATCGCGAAGTTGCCGGACGGCTACGACCAGCTCGTCGGCAAGCGCTTCCGCAAGGGCGTGGACCTGTCCGGCGGCGAATGGCAGAAGATCGCGATCGCGCGCGCCTACATGCGCGAGGCCGACGTGCTGATCCTCGACGAACCGACCGCGGCGCTCGACGCGCGTTCGGAGTTCGAGGTGTTCCAGCGTTTCAAGGAGCTCTCGACCGGGCGCACCGCGGTGCTGATCTCGCATCGCTTCTCGACGGTGCGCATGGCCGACCGCATCCTGGTCCTCGACGGCGGTCGCATCGAGGAGGCGGGCACCCACGACGAACTGCTCGCCGCGGGCGGGCACTACGCGGAACTGTTCGAGTTGCAGGCGGCCGGCTATCGCTGATGCTGCGCGCCGGTACGCGGCGGCGGCAGCGGAATCGGGCGTGGCGATGCGGGCGTGCGGGTGTGCGCGTCACGGACCGCGGCCGCGCGGTTCGCGAGCGGCGGCGATGTCGGCGATGGGCCGTCGGACGGTGGTTCGCCGCCTTCGGCCGTCAGCGTCCCTGTCGCGCCCGGGTCGAGCCAGTCGCGCAACCGGGATGCCGGGCCCGGGCCGTTCCACGCGCTGGCCAGCTTGCCGTAGCAATCGAAGCCACCGTCCGGCCGGGTCGGGCTGCTGAGGCTGCACGCCGCCGTGCCGCCGGACAGGACGCCGATCAGCAACCGGTCGTGGCCGCTCGCGTCGCCGACCGGCACGAACAATCCCGAACCCGAAGAGCCGCCTTCGGTCGTGCCGTCGTTGTACGGGCCGGTCTTCCAGTGCGTTTGCTGGCTGCTGCCGGTGCCGATGCAGTTGTTCATGGTCGTCGGTCGCGGACCCGCGGTGACCTTGGCCACGTCACCGCTCGGATGGTGCAAGCCAATCGTGCGCGCGGGGACCGCGCCGCTCGCGTCCCAGCCCGCGTAATACAGGTTCCAGGCGGGGTCCGGCGCATCGTCGAGTTCGACCAGGGTGAAATCGGCGTCGGCGCGGGTCGCACGAAGTTGTGCGCCGAACTGGTTGTCACCCAGCGTCCAGCCGCTCGTGCCATTGCATGCACTGGAGCGGTAGTTCCAGTACATCCGCATCGAACGGGCTTCGGCCGCGGTCGAAACGCAATGCGCCGCGGTCAGCAGGTAGTTGCGAAAATTGCGCGGTACGTCGGCGACAAGGGTGCCGGTGCAGATGAAGATGCCGTCGAGACTCTCGAACTCGTAGTACGCGAGCGCGCGGCTCTCGTTGGAGTACGGCTCGCCGAGCGGACACACGACGTTGATGTTGCAGCGTCCGGATGTGCCCGGGCCGGTGAACTTCGCGAGGTCCTCGCGCCGGAACAGGTCGCGAAAGCCGGCGCCGACGCTGCCGAGTTCGACCGATCCGGGTTCCGCTTCCGTATCCTGCGGCAGGTGCAGTTCGACCGTCGCGGTGTCGCCGGGCACGACCGGCGAGCGGAAGCTTCCATCGGACGTCGCATCGTCGGCGTGATACGGACCCTGGTAGTAACCGTCGGCACCAATCACATGCAGGCTCGCGCCGTCCGGCAACGCGAATCGCGTGAATCCGAGCCGCAGATCCGTCGCACCCGCCGCGCGGACCGCGAAGCGCCACAGGGTCGATCCGTCGTCGAGGATTTCGCGATGCCCGTCACGGACCGGTTGCAGCGACACCGTGCGCTCGTCGGCGACACGCAGGCGCTTGGTTTGCACGCCGCGCAGCGACGCATCGGAATCGAGTTCCGCGCGTCGCGCGGCCGCATCCATCGGCGCAACCGGGAAGATCGGCACGTCGTGCGCGACCTGCTCCGGATGGGCGAGGCTGCGCGGCAACTCGCCCTGGTGCGCGAATGCGGTGATGGAGAACGCTGCACCGACCGCGAATGCGACGGCGAAGCGATACGATGCCGGGAGCTGGAAAGACATTGCCGCAACCTCGTCGGGTCGATGCGATCCACGCTGGCAATGGCACCACCGCCGGTCGCCGTCCGATCATACGATACCCGCGTTGCCGCGACACGCCGGCGCGCGTAGCATGGCGCACCGGCGTCCGGGAGGGCGCTGGCCGGACGCGGACCGGGTATTCCGCGCCGCCCGGCAGGGCGGGGTGGTCGCAACACGGTCGAGTCCGCGGTACGCGACCCGCTGGAGGGAGAACAGCATGAATTCGATTCGGTCAATGGTCCTGGCGGGCGTTGCAGCAGCCTGCCTCTTGATTGCGCCCCGCGCAGTCGAAGTGGCGCATGCAGGCAATCCGTCGATGGCGTCGTTGTCTTCCGCGATCGACGTGCCGCAGCGGATCCTGCGCGTGCCGCTCGCCCCGTCG
>CAYWZC010000030.1:5306-15088 GCA_964462745.1 uncultured Rhodanobacteraceae bacterium | reverse complement strand
GTCTTCCGCGATCGACGTGCCGCAGCGGATCCTGCGCGTGCCGCTCGCCCCGTCGGCACCCGCGCAGGCGAAGGTGATCGCCGGTACGGGCACGAGCATGCTCGATGCGCGGGTGCGTGTGGCAAACATCCCGTCGAGCGTCTTTTTCGACTTCCACGACCTGGATGCGGGGGATGGCCTGCGTTTCGTGTACTACAGCGTGCAGTTCGTCGTCTGCAACGCGAGCAACGAATGCATCCTGGTCAATCTCTTCGAGAGCTGCAATGTCGACGGTCGTTGCGAGACCGCATGCAACTCGGCGGACGACCCCGATCCGCAGGGAAGCTGCACGCGACGCGAATTCGATCCCGCGACGGATCTGGGTTGCACACTCACGCTCGTCGGCAGCGACGAAATGGATACCTGCAGCTATTCCGTGGTCGATGACCGGACGACGTACCAGGTCGCGTATGCGGGTGGCCTCGCCCTTCCGGAAGCGATGGATCGTACCGCGGCCCATGCTTATTACGCGGCTGGGCAGTCGAACGTCGAAGTCCCCTGCATCCCGGTGCGCGAGGATGACGTGGCTGCGGGCGGTCTGAGCAATGACGATGTCTTCGGCGACGTGTCCAGCGACAACGAGAGTTGCAACACGGTCGTGGTTTCCGAGTCGATGGATGGCGCGGTCGATTTCACGGCGCTCGACGTTTCGGTGGAAACCACGGAGCCGCCGCCCCCGGACAACACCGGCACCGTCGTGCTCGGCCTGTCCGCCAGCACCCCCGGGCCGCTCACGGTCGGCGATCCGATTTCCTATACGTTGCGTCTCAGCAACGGCACCAGCTCGACGATTCGCGATGCATCCTGCAGCGCCGAGGGTCCGGCACAGCGGTTCGACATCGAAAGCGTATCCTGCGGCGGGGACGCCAGCATCGACGGATCCACCGTGTTCTGGAACGTCGGCAACCTCGAGCCCGGGCAGGGCATGACCTGCACGTTCAACGGGCGCGTCACCGCGGTCGATCCCGGCTGCGCCGGCGACTGCGAACTGACCTTGCAGGCCGGTGCGCAGTTCGCGGGCGTCAGCGGGTCGGGCTCGCTGTCGACGCGTGCGGTGGTCGGCGTACTGGCGCCGCCTTCGATCGCCTCGACGATTCCCGGCGGTGCGGCGACGACGCGCGACTCCAGCGCACCTTCGCTGAGTGCGGACGGCGCGATCCTCGCCTTCAGTTCCTACGAGAAGGCGCTGGTCGGCGGCAACGCCAACAGCGAAGGTGCGGACATCTACCTGCGTGACGGCGGAGGCATCCGCCTGATCAGCCGCACCGCAAGCGGCCAGCTCGGCGGCGACAATCGATCCGTCGACGTGGCCCTGAACGGTCGCGCCGCCGCGTTCGTCCATGAACCGGGCAGCAGCGGAGAAACAGCCGGCACGCAGGCGAAGGGCGCGGCCAATTCGCAATTGTGCGCTTCGCAGCCGAACAGCTTGTTCCAGATGGATTGCGCAACCACCGGTGCCGATGGCGCGCCGCTCGATGGCGACGTCGAATCGCCGAGCATGAGCGCGGACGGCAGGCTGGTCGCGTTCTGCTCGTCGGCGACGAACTGGGTCGCGGGTGACACGAACGGCGCGAAGGACGTGTTCGTCAGGAACCAGGCCACATCGCCGGCGACCGTGACCCGGGTCAGCGTCACCGCGAGCGGCGAGCAGGGCAACGGCGACAGTTGCGACCCGATGATCTCGGGCAATGGCGACTTCGTCGTGTTCACGACCAAGGCGGCGAACCTCGGCGGTTCGGCGGACGTGGCCCAGGTCGTGCGCAAGGATCTTGCGAGCGGTGCCATTACCGTGATCACGCAGAACGAGGGTGCGCCCGCGGACGCCGACGCCGGTCCACCGAGCATTTCCGCCGATGGCCGGCGCATTGCATTCGCATCCCGGGCCGGCAACCTGGTCGCGGGCGTCGCCAACGGCGCGCGCAACGTGTTCGTGTACGACGCGGCCAGCTCGCAAGGCACGGCCAAGGGCGGATCGCTCAACAACCTGTTCGTGATGCGCGGCGCGGGCGGCCAGTTGCCGAACGGCGACTCCGGCGATCCGAAACTTGCCTGCGGCGGCAACGCGCTCAGCGTGACGTCGGCAGCCAACAACCTCGTGCCCGGCGACAGCAACGGCGTGTCGGACTACTTCGTGTATGGCCTGGATTCCAACCGCGTCGTGCGCCCCGCACCGGCCGCGACCGGCGAGCAGCCGAATGGCGCGGCGAACAACGCCGAACTCGATTGCGATGCGCAGGCGGGCGTCTACGACAGCCAGGCCACCAACGACACGAACAACCCGAATCCGAATGCCGACGTGACCGTCCAGGACGATCCGCTGCGCAGCGACCGCGCCGCGATCGTGCTCGACGGATCCTACAGCGGCAACTGGTACGACCCCGGCCAGAGTGGCCACGGTTTCCTGCTCGAAGCGTTGCCGAACGGGGCGTTCTATGCGACATGGTACGTCTACGAGAATGGCGAGCCGCTGTTCCTGCAGGGCGTCGGCACGCCGGTCGGCAACCGCCTCGACGTCGACATGTTCCGCTTCACCTCGAGCGCATTCCCGGTCGGGCCGGAGCGTCCCACCGCAACTGCCTGGGGCCGCATCACGTTCACGTTCACGAGTTCGAACGACGGCATGGCGAGCTGGCAACCCGTCGCTGCGGGATTCAGCGCCGGAAGCACGACCTTGCGTCGCCTGAGCAATGCATCGCGCGTCGAAAGCGACCGGAATGGCGTGTTGAGCGCGTGTTACAGCGGTATCTGGTACGACCGCGCACAATCCGGATACGGCTTCAATGTGGAGTTCAACGAGAGGGCGAACGGCGGACGCGTGATGCAGGCGTTCTGGTACACCTACGAACCCGATGGCTCGCCGTTGTGGCTGATCGGGCTCGGCGACGCCACCCCGGGCGGGGTCGTGCTCGACCTGTTCGAACTCGGCGGCGCGGGTGCGCAGTTCCCGCCTGCGTTCTCGGCGGATGCGGTCACGCGCACGCGCTGGGGCAGCGCAATCCTCACCTTCACGCCGAACCGGCTCGACGTGGAGTACGAATCCGACCTGCCCGGCTACGGCAGCGGCACGCTGAGCGGCCTGCAACGCCTGACCGTGCTCGACCAGCGCGCCTGTACGTTCTGAGCGCGGCGGAACTGCGGTGATGCCCGCGCGGTTCCCGACCGCGCGGGCGCCAGGCCGCGTCTATTGCATTCCGTTCACTGTCCAATGACGACACCTCCGTCCTCCGCCGCCCGAAACAGCACAGGATTTCCACAGGCTTATCGTCTTAGCAGATGAGACGCGGCTGCGTATGATGGGGTTCGGCGCAGCCAGGAAGTGGACACATGCGGATACACACGGTGGACGGCAAGCACACGCCATGTTGCGCGAGCGGCATCGCGGGTCACTGCCGAGGCGTGGTCATGGCGGTCGAGGCCCATTGCGCCCGCGGGAGCGCGTGATCCATGCCGATCGCCGAACGCAAATCCGGTTCCAACGTCGAGGCGCTGCGCGTACCGCCGCATTCGATCGATGCCGAACAGGCCGTGCTCGGCGGCCTCATGCTCGCCCCCGAGTCATGGGATCGCATCGCCGACCGGCTGGTCGAGGACGACTTCTACCGCCGCGACCATCGCCTGATCTTCCGCGCGATCGGCGAGCTTTCGCACAAGGGCATGCCGTACGACGCGGTGACCCTCGGCGACTGGTTCGAGGCCCAGGACCTCACCGAGCTCGTCGGCGGATCGAGTTACGTCATCGAACTCGCGAATGCGACGCCGAGCGCCGCGAACATCGTCGCCTACGCGGACATCGTGCGCGAGAAGTCGGTGCTGCGCCAGCTCATCGACGCCGGTACCGAAATCGCGGGCGACGCGTTCCAGCCCGAGGGCCGCGGCAGCCAGGAACTGCTCGAGAGCGCCGAGCAGAAGGTGTTCCACATCGCCGAGGCCGGCGCGCGCGGTCGCAAGGGTTTCGTGCCGGTGCGCAAGGCGGTCCAGGACGCGTTCCAGATCCTGCACCAGCGCTACGAGAACAAGGATGCGGTGACCGGTATCGCCACCGGATTCACCGATCTGGACGGCATGACCGCGGGCCTGCAACCGTCCGATCTCATCATCGTCGCCGCGAGGCCGGCGATGGGAAAAACCGCCCTGGCCCTCAATATCGCCGAGACCGCGGCGCTGCGCGGCAAGAAGGCGGTCGCGGTGTTCTCGATGGAAATGTCGGCCTCGCAGCTCGCGTTCCGCCTGATTTCCTCGCTCGGCCGCATCAACCAGCAGCATCTGCGCACCGGCGATCTCGCCGAGGAGGAATGGCCGCGCGTGACCAGCGCGATCTCGATGCTGACCGAGGCGAAGATCTTCATCGACGACACCCCGGCGCTGTCGCCGGGCGACTTGCGCGCGCGCGCGCGGCGGCTCAAGCGCGAACACGACCTCGGCCTCATCGTCATCGACTACCTGCAACTCATGCAGGTGCCCGGCAACAAGGAGAACCGTGCGACCGAGATTTCCGAGATCTCGCGCGGCCTGAAGGCGCTCGCGAAGGAACTCGACATCCCGGTGATCGCGTTGTCGCAGCTCAACCGCTCGCTCGAACAACGCACCGACAAGCGTCCGCTGATGGCCGACCTGCGCGAATCCGGCGCGATCGAGCAGGATGCGGACGTGATCCTATTCATCTATCGCGACGAATACTACAACCCGGAATCGCCGGAAAAGGGCACCGCCGAGATCATCGTCGGCAAGCAACGCAACGGTCCGACCGGCGTGGTCAAGCTCGCGTTCCTCGGCCAGTACACGAAGTTCGAGAGCTTCGCGCCGGATACCTACGCGAGCGGCTACATCGAATGATCGTCGGGTCGCGCGTGACGGAATTGTTGAATCGCATCGAGCCCCCGTTGCAAGCGGGCGCGACGCTACGACGGACTCTCCCAATCCCGAATCCCGAATCCCGAATCTCGACCCATCCCTGATGCGCTCGGCCTGCGCCACGATCCATCTCGACGCGCTGCGTCGCAACCTCGCGCGCGTTCGCACGCTCGCACCCGCATCGCGCGTCATGGCGGTGGTCAAGGCGGACGGGTACGGACACGGCCTCGAGCGGGTCGCGCGTGCGTTCGCGGACGCCGACGCGTTCGGCGTGGCGTCGATCGCGGACGGCCTGCGCCTGCGCGCGGCGGGGCATGCGCAACGCATCGTCGTGCTGTCCGGGCCGGACAGCGCGGCCGACCTCGCGGAACTGCGTCGCCTCGATCTCGATGCGGTGATCCACCACGAATCCCAGATCGAATGGCTCGCGGCGGATCACGGCGCATCGCCGATCCGGGTTTGGTTGAAGATCGATTCCGGCATGCACCGACTCGGTTTCCCGACCGAATGCGCGGCTGCCGTGCATGCGCGCCTCGCTGCTCTGCCGGCGGTTTCCGGTGACATCGTGCTGATGACCCATTTCGCCGCATCGGACGAGTTCGACAACGCGCTGACCGCAAACCAGATCGCCGCATTTGCATCGGCGACCAGCGGATTGACCGGTCCACGCGCGCTCGGAAACTCCGCTGCCGTGCTCGGCTGGCCGGCCGCGCACGGCGACTGGGTGCGCGCGGGCGGTGTGCTGTACGGCTTGTCGGTCGTCGCGGGAAAGAGTGGCGCCGATTTCGGTTTCGCTCCGGCGATGACGCTCGCCACGCACCTCGTGGCGGTCAATCGCGTACGCGCGGGCGATCCCATCGGCTATGCGGCTACCTGGACCGCGCCCGAGGACATGGACATCGGCGTCGCCGCGATCGGTTACGGCGATGGCTATCCGCGTGCGGCGCCGTCCGGCACGCCCATCCTGGTCGCGGGCAGGCATGCCGCGCTCGCCGGCCGCGTCTCCATGGATCTCGTCACCATCGACCTGCGCAACGCACCCGGCGCGAAGGTCGGCGATCCGGTCACCCTCTGGGGCGCCGGCCTGCCGGTCGAGGAAATCGCGCGCCACGCCGGCACCATCAGCTACGACCTCACCTGCGGCGTCACGCGGCGCGTGCGCTTCGTCGAAGATCCGAGTTGAGGCTCCGGCGGGCTGAGTAGGTCGGTTCAAGCGGCGCAGCCGCGGAACCGACTACGCGCGAAGGAACGATTGCCTTGCATGGATACTGGCGGAGTTCTGAATCGTCGGATCGCGCTCTGGATCGAGTCGGGCGCGACCCCGCAGGCATTGATCTGACCAACGGTCGTGCCGAGCACGGCGTCGCGATTCGTGAGACGCCGTTGTTGCATCGTTCCGCGATGAACGAGCGGAGCAGGGGATGAATGCAGCACCCGCGATCCCGACGGGAAGCGCCTTGGCGGAGCCGGTGGCGCATTCGCTGCCGGCCGGCTTGCGCGCACGGGTATGGGTCGATGCGCGGCATTTCTTTTCGCGCGCCAACGTGCAGGAACACGCATGGCTCTGGTTGCTGCGCGCGGACGGTCGCGTGCAGGCGCTGCGCCTCCGTGCCGCGTGCGCGGGACGCGATGACCTGCTTGCGCGATGGTTGAATTGCGCGGACCCGGATCGTGGCGGTATGGCCGGCGCGGATCCGGTGTTCGGGGAAGTCTGGACGTTGCCCAGCGCGCCAGTCGTGCCCGTGCCACGCTGGGCGGTGTCGTGGGGGCATCCGTTGCAACGCGCGATCCGCGCATTCGCCGATGCACTGGACGAGGAAGTGCTGCAAGCCCTCGGTGACTTGGAGGCGCCCGGACCGTACTTCGGTTCGGTGGAAAACTACAATCGCCTCGCGTCGTTGCCGCAACCCCGTCGCCGCCACCGATTGCAGGCGCTCGCGACGTTCCCGCCGCTGGTGGCGCCGTTGTTGCTGGCCCGGGACGAGCGCCCGGACCTGTTCGGTCGCGATGACTGCGAGAGCGACGTCGGCGACGAAACCGGGGCAGATATTTCATCGCCCGTGCTCGATGCGATGGATCGCGGGCGCGACCTGATCGGTGCGCTGGCCAGCGAATATCGCATCGACCGCGCGCTTGCGCGTTCGCCGCTGTTTCGCGAGCCGTGGGTTGCCGGCGATGTGCCACGCAGCCTGTTGCGTCTGCTGCGCGCGATCCCGGCGCATCTGCGGCCACGCACCCGTGAGGCGGTCGAATCGCGATTGCCGCAGCTTGCCGCGTTGCCGGTTCGCGTGGGTACATCGCACGACGTGGCGCGTCTTGCGGACGCGTTCGTGGGTGGCTGGGACGACACCTGGCGCCGGCTCGAGGCACTTTTCCAGCCGCTGCCATCCCGGTTGCGTGACAGCCGTGATTTCCTGCTGTCCGCACTCGACCAGGCCGACGTGCCCGCGCAACTGGCGTGGCTGGAAACGGAAACCCTCGCGCTCGCGTGGATTGCGCGGCGTGGCCTCGCATCGCTGCTGCACGCTTCACGGCGCTGGCACGCGCAGCCGCTGATCGAGACCCGGGTCAGGGACGGTCTGCCGGATGAGATCCTGCCGCTGTTCGGCACGTTCGAACACGAGGAGGGTAGCGCCATCGAACGGACCACGCGCGAGACGCTGCGCGCGGAAGGCGAAGCGATGCACCACTGCGTCGGCGGCTATTGGGACCAGTGCGTGCTCGGACCCGCTCGCATCGTGCACCTGCGACTTGCCGACGGGGAAACCGCGACCGCGCAGTTCGATTGCGGCGGCAGTCCGGACGAGCCACATTTTCACGGGATCGAGTTGAGTGGCCCGTGCAACGCGGCTTGCAGCCCGTCGATGCATCGATTCGCGCGGCGTATCGAGGATTTGCTGAACTCGGATGCGCTGCGTGGGCTGCGCGTGCAGGCACTGCGCGACAGCGACGAAGCGCGCGCAGCGCGATTCCCGGCCGTCCGGCAAAGCGTGCGGCCTCTGGATCACCGCTCGCGCGACGAACTGCGCCAGGTGCTCGCGTATTGCGAGCGGCAGGCCGATTGGCAGGTGCGCGGCACGGCGCTGTTCCGTGGCGCCATTGCCGGCTTTTGCCACGCGCAAGGCCCGCGCGTGCTTGCGCGGCTCGAAGCCGGCGACCCGCTGGACCTGGTGCGGGAGCCGCAAAATCCGCACGACCCGCGTGCGGTGCGCATCGACTGGAACGGCTGCAAGCTGGGGTACATGCCGCGCCAGGACAACGCGCCGATAGCGCGGCGGCTCGACGCGGGCGAGGTGCTCGTGGCGACGATCGTCGCTGTACGCACCGACGATCGCTGGATGCCGGTGGATTGCGCGGTTGCGCATGCACCGCAGCTTTCGGCCTCGGTCGAGCTTGTCGAGGCTTGCGCTTGATGTCAGCCGGTGAGGCAGCCTGTCCCATCGTACGATTCGGCAATGGCGATCGGCGGACCTGTCGGTCAGGGGGCATGAGCGGATGACAACGCGCGCACGGTGTGCCAGGATGGTATGGCAAAGATTGCCAAGGATCTCGCCATGCCCGCCACGATGAACATTTCCCTGCCCGAGCCGCTGAAGCGTTTCGTCGATCAGCAGGTGCGCGACGGCGGCTTTTCCGGCACCTCGGATTATGTGCGCGAGCTGATTCGCAAGGACCGCGACGTGGCGAAGCTGCGCGCGCTGCTGCTGGAAGGTGCATCTTCGCCGGTCGTCGGAGAGTTTGATTCCGACTATTTTGCAACGCTGCGACAACGGACTGAAACCGGAGGGACGAGGGACGACGACAAGTGACCTTGCGCCGCATCGTCCGGCGCGAATGTGCCCAACGCGACCTCGAGCAAGCGCTCGGATACTACGCGGATCGGGCGTCGGGCGAGGTTGCGCGGCATTTCCTCGATGCCGTGGAAGCGGCCATGCGGCACATTGCCCTGCACCCCGAAAGCGGTTCGCCACGGTATGCCGATGTCGTTGCCCACGATGGCCTGCGCATCTGGCCGGTCAGCGGATTTCCGTATCTGATCTTCTATTTCGACTGCAGCGATCGGATCGACGTATGGCGGCTACTGCACGCCGAGCGCGATATCCCGGCGCGGCTGCAGGAAAGGACGTAGGCACTCGATGGCAAGGATAACCTCCGTATCGACAAGCCGTTTTCAAGCCGTGGCGAGTGATATACCGGGCCATCGGCAAACGAGTCGCTGTTTGTCTGATCGCAAGCAGGTGCCGCGACATGCGCAACCTGTTGGTGAAACGCTTGACGGATGCGTGACGCGGGCATTGCGAAGTTGCGGGGATATCCGCTGATGGCCAAGGCAAAAACCGCCTACGTGTGCACCGATTGCGGCGCCGAGCATGCGAAGTGGCAGGGTTCGTGTGCGGAGTGCGGGGCATGGAACACCTTGTCCGAGTTCGTCGTGGAGCCGGCCGCGAAGGCGGGTGCGGGTGGTGCGCGGCGCGGTGGCTACGCGGGTGCGACGGATCCAGCGAAGGTCACCAGGCTTGCGAGTGTCGCGAGCGATGCGGAACAGCGCAGTGCGAGCGGCATCGCGGAACTCGATCGCGTGCTCGGCGGCGGCATGGTCGTGGGCTCGGTGGTGCTGATCGGCGGCGACCCGGGCATCGGCAAGTCGACCCTGCTGTTGCAGATGCTCGGCGCGATCGGCGAACGCATGCGCAGTCTGTACGTGACCGGCGAGGAATCGCTCGGCCAGATCGCGGCGCGCGGGCGGCGTCTCGGCATCGCGCTCGAAAGCCTCGATACGCTCGCCGAAACCTCGGTCGAACGCATCCTCGGCGAGGCCGCGAAGAGCCGCCCGGACGTGCTCATCGTCGATTCGATCCAGACCATCTGGACCGAAATCCTGACCGCCGCGC
>CAYWZC010000030.1:3370-5206 GCA_964462745.1 uncultured Rhodanobacteraceae bacterium | reverse complement strand
GTGCTCATCGTCGATTCGATCCAGACCATCTGGACCGAAATCCTGACCGCCGCGCCGGGCTCGGTGTCGCAGGTGCGCGAATCCGCCGCGCGCCTCGTGCGCTACGCGAAGGAGACCGGCACCGGCGTGTTCCTGGTCGGCCACGTGACCAAGGAGGGCGGCATCGCGGGGCCGCGCGTGCTCGAGCACATGGTCGATGCGGTGCTGTACTTCGAGGGCGAATCGGGTTCGCGGTTCCGCATCTTGCGCGCATTCAAGAACCGCTTCGGCGCGGTCAACGAACTCGGTGTGTTCGCGATGGGCGACAAGGGCCTGCGCGAGGTGCCGAATCCGTCCGCGATCTTCCTGTCCGCGCATGCGCAGCCGACTTCCGGCAGCGCGGTCATGGTGACCCGCGAGGGCACGCGCCCGCTGCTGGTCGAGGTGCAGGCGCTGGTTGACCAGAGTTCGCTCGGCAATCCACGCCGGGTCGCGCTCGGCTTCGAGCAGAACCGGCTCGCGATGCTTCTCGCGGTGCTGCACCGGCATGGCGGTTTCGCGGTGTACGACCAGGATGTCTATCTCAACGTGGTCGGCGGCATTCGCGTGCAGGAAACCGCGGCCGACCTGCCGGTGCTGCTCGCGGTGTTGTCGAGCTTCCGCGACCGGCCGCTGCCGGACAACACGGTGGCGTTCGGCGAGGTCGGCCTGTCCGGCGAGATCCGTCCGGTGCCGAACGGCGAGGACCGGATCCGGGAGGCGGCCACGCACGGCTTCCGGCGCGCCATCGTGCCGAAGGCGAACGCGCCGAAGAAGAATCGCATCGGCGATCTCGAAATCATCGGGGTCGAACGTCTCGCCGATGCGATCGCCGCGGCGCAGTGAAGGCATCAAGCGTTAAGGATTGAACCACGAAGAACACGAAGCACACGAAGGAAAAGCTTTGGGAACGAAAGGCGTGCGCCTTGCTTGATCGGTCCACGCGTCATCCCGTACCAGCCAGATTCCCGCTTTTCGCCGAAGGCGCTTTCCCTGCTCTTCTTCGTGTTCTTCGTGGTTCAATCTTGGGCGCTTTCAACCTCCCGCCCGCTCACGCGGTGCGGTGCAGGATCATCTCCAACACGAACTTGCTGCCGAAGAACGCGAGTAGCAGGACACCCATCCCGATCAGGGTCAGGCGCACCGCCCGAGGCCCGCGCCAGCCCCAGCGCCAGCGGCCGAACAGCAGCACGCCGAACACGATCCATGCGGCGATCGACAGCACGGTCTTGTGCACGAGGTGCTGCGCGAACAGGTCATCGACGAACAGCGCGCCGGACAGCAGGGTCAGGCTGAGCAGCGCGAAGCCCGCCGCGATGAGCCGGAACATCAGCGACTCGGTCAGGGTCAGCGGCGGCAGCGCGCGGACCAGGCCGGAGCCGGGTCGATGCCCGCGCAATGCGCGTTCCTGCAGCGCAAGTAGGATCGCGAGCAACGCCGCGATCGACAACACGCTGTAGCCGATCAGGGCGAACGCGACATGCAACTGGATCTGCCAGTCGATCGGCTGCGCGCTGGTCGGCGGCGCGAGGAACACGTCGATGCCGAGCAGCAACGCAGCGAGCGGGAACACGAGCACGCCGAGTCCCGCGATCGGTCGCGACAGGCCGACCAGCAGAGTCAGCGCCGCGACATACAGCGCGACGATCGAAAGCGCGGCGAAGAAATGCAGGTCGAGTCCGCCACGATGCAGGCCGAATATAAGCGCCGCGTGGGCGAGGGCCGCGACCAGCGCGAGCACGAATCCCAGCGCGCGTGGTGGCGCGGGCCGGTTGAGCAACGGCAGGGCGAGGACGATCGCCGCCGCGAGGTACGCGG
>CAYWZC010000030.1:0-3270 GCA_964462745.1 uncultured Rhodanobacteraceae bacterium | reverse complement strand
GGATCGCTGCCCGAAACCGCGATCTGGCGTTCGATCGCGCCGATGCCGCTGCGCAACGCGGCGAGCAGGTCCGGACGGCGTGCGAGGCGCCGTTCGAGCCCGAACACCGCGAGCACGAGCTGGGTCAGCAGCGCGTCGCGCGTCGTGCCGTCGAGATGCGAGACGAGGCATTGCAGGCCCATGCGCACGCCGTCGATCCCACCGAACACCGCGGCGGTGCTGTCCGCGTCGATACGCAGGATGCTTGCGAGGCTGGATTCGATCGCGGCGCCATCCAACTCGCCGCCGACCGCCGCCTCGCGGACGAGGGCGCAAGCCTGGACCACGCCGGCCAGCGCGATGACGCGCGACTCGCGCATTAGCCGCTCCAGCCGCCGAACGCGGCGTCGCTGCGCACGATGACGCCGCCGCCGAGGCATACCTCGCCGGCGTAGAACACGATCGACTGGCCCGGCGTGACCGCGCGTTGCGGTTGCGCAAACGTGACGAGGCATTCGTCGTCGCGCACTTCCACCGTGCAGGCCTGGTCGACCTGGCGATATCGGATCTTCGCGCCCGCTTCGAAACGCTCGCCGGGCGCCGCGCCGGCCACCCAATGGAGATCACGCGCGACGAGCCGACGCGCGTCGAGCCAGCGCCCCGTTTCCCCTTGCGCGGCGTACAGGACGTTGGCGTCGACGTCCTTGCCGACCACGTACCACGGCGCGCCGTTGCCGCCACGGCGGCCGCCGATACCGAGCCCGTCGCGCTGTCCGAGGGTGTAGTAGAACGTACCCTCGTGGCGGCCGATCACCTCGCCGTCCGGGGTGCGGATGTCGCCGGGGCGGGCCGGCAGCCAGCGTGCGAGGAACGCGCGGAAATCGCGTTCGCCGATGAAGCAGATGCCGGTCGAATCCTTCTTCGCGTGCACGCCGATGCCGGCCTCGCGCGCGATCCGCCGCACCTCGTCCTTGGCCAGTTCGCCGATCGGGAACTCGCTCGCGGCGAGCTGGTCCTGGCCGAGCGCGTGCAGGAAGTAGCTCTGGTCCTTGTCCGGGTCGCGACCGCGCTTGAGCCGCCAGCGGCCATCGACCCGGTCGATGCGCGCGTAGTGGCCGGTTGCGATGCGCTCGGCGCCGAGCCCGCGCGCCTCGTCGAGGAAGCGGCGGAACTTGATCTCGCGATTGCAGAGGACGTCGGGATTCGGCGTGCGTCCGGCGCGGTACTCCGAGAGGAAATGCGTGAAAACCTGCTCGCGGTATTCGGCCGCGAAGTTGCGTGCATGGAATGGCAGGCCGAGCGCGGCGCAGACCGCGACGGCGTCGCGCCGGTCGACGTCGGCGCGGCATTCGCCGGGCTCGTCCTCGTCCCAGTTCTGCATGAACAGGCCGGCGGGTTCGCGTCCCGCGCGTTGCAGGAGCAGCGCGGCGACCGCCGAATCGACCCCGCCCGACAAGCCGACGATGACCGGCGCGCCGGTCATGGCGCGGCCGCCGGGCCGTGGCCCGGCGCGAACCAGCGCAGCACGTCGAGCGGATGGCGCCGGCCCGCGATCCAGTCGTCGATGCTCGCGAGCACGATCGGGCTGCGCAGGCGTTCGCGCGCGGCGGCGACCTCGTCGCGCGACAGCCAGACCGCGCGCACGATTCCGTTGTCGAGGGGGCGCTCCGGTTCGTGGCGTTCGGCATCGGCCGCGAACGTGAAGCGCAGGAATTGGCGCCCGCCCGGTGCCGTGCTCCATTGCGAGATCGCGACGAGATGGGTCGGCGCGACATGCCACGCGGTTTCCTCCACGGTTTCGCGGCGCGCGGCGTCGGTGAGGCTTTCGCCGGCCTCGAGGTGGCCGGCGGGCTGGTTCAGCACGCAGCGGTTGCGGACCATTTCCTCGACCAGCAGGAAGCGCCCGTCGCGCGCCACGATCGTGGCGACGGTGACGTCCGGGCGCCAGATTCCGCTGCGCTCGGGGGAGGTGGTTCGAATCGCATTCATCCGCGCCGCAGTCTACAAGGCAATGATCGGCCGGACATGGTTGCGCGGGAGCGGATTGCAAGGCCGGACCGGCGCGGGTTCGTGCGCGGCGGCGCTATACTCGGGCATGGCCCAAGCTCCGAAGCAAACATGACTGGAACCACGCGCCGGGAAACCGGCCCCGACCACGGCGTCGCCGTCGAGGAATCCCGCCCCGAGGTCGATCGACCGCCGCTGTACCGTGTCATCCTGATCAACGACGATTTCACCCCGATGGAATTCGTCGTCGCCGTACTGGAAACGTTCTTTTCGATGGATCGCGAACGCGCCACCCAGGTGATGCTCCACGTGCATACGCGTGGCAAGGGCATCTGCGGCACGTTCACCCGCGAAGTGGCCGAGACCAAGGTGACCCAGGTCAACGAGTTCTCGCGCAGCCACCAGCACCCCTTGTTGTGCACCATGGAAAAAGCCTGAGTCACCCCCACGTTGCAGGCAGTGTTTCCGGAGAATCGTACATGTTCAGCAAGGATCTCGAGCTCACCATCGGTCAGTGCTACAAGGAGGCGCGCGAGCAGCGCCACGAGTTCATGACCGTCGAGCACCTGTTGCTCGCCCTGCTCGAAAACCCGTCCGCGAGCGCGGTATTGCGCGGTTGCCAGGCCGACCTCGGCAAGCTGCGCAACGACCTGCGTTCGATCATCGCCGAGACCGTGCCGGTGCTGCCGGCCAGCGACGAGCGTGATACCCAGCCGACGCTCGGCTTCCAGCGCGTGCTGCAGCGCGCGGTCTATCACGTGCAGTCCTCGGGCCGGAAGGAAGTGTCCGGCGCGAACGTGCTGGTCGCGATCTTCGGCGAGAAGGATTCGCACGCGGTGTATTTCCTCGGCCAGCAGGAAGTCAGCCGCCTCGATGCGGTCAACTACCTGTCGCATGGCGTTGCACGGATCGGCCAGGATTCCGATGCCTCGTCCGGGGCGGGCGGCGAGGCCGCGCGCGAAGGCGAGGCAGGCGAGGAAGCGCGGTCCAATCCGCTGACCGAGTTCGCGAACAACCTCAATGAACTCGCGATGCAGGGCAAGATCGACCCGCTGATCGGCCGCACCGAGGAAATCGAGCGCACGATCCAGGTGCTGTGCCGGCGACGCAAGAACAACCCGCTGTACGTCGGCGACGCCGGCGTCGGCAAGACCGCGCTCGCCGAGGGCCTGGCCAAGCGCATCGTCGAGCAGGACGTTCCCGAAGTACTCAAGGACGCGGTCATCTACGCGCTCGACCTCGGCGCGCTGGTCGCCGGCACCAAGTACCGCGGCGATTTCGAGA
>CAYWZC010000029.1:4487-30946 GCA_964462745.1 uncultured Rhodanobacteraceae bacterium | reverse complement strand
TCGTAATGGAGTTCGGCATGGGTCACCGTCGCGCGGTGGATCTTGGCCTTGAGCATCGTCAACTGCATTGGGTGGGTCTTCGCCGGCTTTGTTGCGTATTCGCAACATGGATGCCCATTATACCAGCAGACCCTTGGTGCAGCGCAACAATTCGCGCCTCACCCGTACATCAATCGTTCATGAAATCCCTTCCCATTCAATTACTTGATACCGGAATCCGGATCAAAAAAAACCCTCGTCGCGCTGTCGGACGAGGGTTTCAATCGGAGTGACGATTACTGCAATGCGCCCTGCATGCCTTGGGCAACGACTCGCGTTGCAAAAATCCCAACGGCGTGGGGAGAATACCACACTGTTGCGTGGAAGCCAAGCAGGAATCGGTTCAGGCAGGTGCGAGATTGTCGATCAGCCGGGTCGCTCCGGCGCGCGCCGCAATCAGTGCCACCGCGTCCCCATCGCCCGTTCCGGAAAGCGCCCCGAGGTCGCCCGCACGGCGCAGGACCGCATAATCGGGCTCGAGCCCGGCGTCCCGCAGGCGCGCGGCCGCCTGGCGCTCTATGTCCGCAAGCGGCAAGCCGGAACGACGTTGCGCGGCCATCCATTCGAGTGTCGCGAAGATCGCGGTCGCACGTCGGCGCTGGTCCGCATCGAGGTAGCGGTTACGCGAGCTCATCGCGAGACCGTCGGCTTCGCGTCGCGTCGCCATGTCCTCGATCGCGACCGGTAGCGCGAGATCGCGGACGAGTTGGCGGATCACCAGCAGTTGCTGGTAGTCCTTGCGTCCGAACACGGCGACATCGGGCTGCACGATGTTGAACAGGATCGCGACCACGGTCGCGACGCCGTCGAAATGTCCGGGCCGGCTCGCACCCTCGAGGATCGTGCCGAGTTCACCGACATCGACACGCGTACGCATGCGCCCGGCGGGATAGATTTCCCCGGCTTGCGGCAGGAACAGCGCGTCGCATCCGTGCCCGGCGAGGCCGCGCGCATCCTCTTCCGGCGTACGCGGGTAACGCGCGAAATCCTCGCCCGGCCCGAACTGGGCCGGATTGACGAACACGCTCGCAATGACGCAGTCGGCGCATTCGCGCGCGCGTTCGACGAGGGAATAATGGCCCGCATGCAGGTTGCCCATGGTCGGCACGAAGCCGATGCGGCATCCGGCGCGGCGTTGCGCGGCGACGAATGCGCGCACGTCATCGGCGCGTTCGAATACCGACAGGCTCATGCAGCCGTCCGCCGGGTGGGCGCGATCACCATGCGTGCTCGGTGCCCGGGAACGTGCCGTTGCGCACGGCCTCGACATACGCGCGGAGCGCGGCCGGAATCGAATCGCTCCCGGCGAGGAAGTCCTTGCTGAACTTCGGCCGCTTGCCGGGCGTGATGCCGAGCGCGTCGTACAGGACCAGGACCTGGCCATCGCAATCGGCACCGGCGCCGATGCCGATGGTCGGAATCGCCAGCTCGCGCGTGATCGTTGCGGCGAGGTTCGCGGGTACGCATTCGAGCACGAGCAGATCGGCGCCCGCTTCGGCCACCGCACGCGCGTCGGCGCGCAGGCGTTCCGCGGCGCGCTCGTCGCGGCCCTGCACGCGATAACCGCCGAGCTTGCGCACGGATTGCGGGGTCAGGCCGAGGTGCGCGCAGACCGGAACGTCGCGCTCGGTCAGCGCACGGATCACCTCGCAGGCCCAACCCGCGCCTTCGAGCTTGACCAGGGTCGCGCCGCCCTCGCCCATGAGGCGCGCGGCGCTGGCGGTCGCGGTCGGCACGTCGCGATAACTCATGAACGGCAGGTCCGCTACCAACAGTGCGTTACCGATGCCGCGCGCGACGCAACGCGTGTGATAGACCATGTCATCGAGGCAGACCGGCAGGGTGCTCGCATGGCCCTGCACGACCATGCCGAGCGAATCGCCGACCAGCAACACGTCCACTCCGGCCGCTTCGGCGAGCGCGGCGAAACTCGCGTCGTAGGCCGTGAGCATGACGATCTTCTCGCCGCGGGCCTTGCGCGCATGCAACTCGGGCACGGTCATCGGACGGGCGTTTTCGGAACTCGGCGGGCTGGCGTACATCGGCTTTCCATCAGGCGCTGGCATGGCAATCGTCTGCTCACGTATCGATCACGCTGCAATCGGACGCGTCGATCCGGCCGAGCAGTTCGGCGACCGTTGCGTATCCCGGTATGATCCGCTCCGGACCCAGTTCGTTCAACGGCAACAACACGAACGCGCGTTCGTGCAGGTGCGGGTGCGGCACCCGCAAGCCGTCTTCGTCGATGATCCGGTCGTCGTAGAGGAGCAGGTCCAGGTCGATCACGCGCGGCCCCCAGCGCGAGGTGTCTTCGCGGATGCGTCCCAGCCCGCGTTCGATGTCGAGCAGGGTTTGCAGGAGCGCCTGTGGCGCCAACGCCGTTTCGATTTCCGCCACCGCATTGATGAAGGCCGGCTGATCGGTCCTGCCCCATGGCATCGACCGGTACAGGCGGGAACGGCGCAGGAGACGCAAGTCCGGTCGCGCGGCGAGCGCGTCGAGTGCGCGAACCACCTGCTGCACGGGATCATCGAGATTGCTGCCCAGCCCCACCAGGGCGCGTCGTGCGAAACCTGCGTCGCTCATTCCTCGCCCGTCGTTCCACCATCGGGTCGCGCTCCGCCCGGCACCGGCCCGCTGGCGCCGCCCTTGCGACGACGCCGGCGTCGCTTGCGCGGCTTCGCACCGCCCACTTCCGTCGTGGCGTCCGCCGCCGCCAGGAGACGCTCGGCGAGTACGTCACGGTCGAGTTCCTGCGCCTGGGTCCACCATTCGCCGAGTGCCGCGACCGCTTCGGATTCCGCGGCGCGCAACACCAGGAAATCATAGGCCGCGCGAAAACGCGGATGCGCGAGCAGCGCGAACACGCGTCGTTTCGCGGACTGCTCGAAGCGCGGTTGCAGGTTCCAGATCTCCTCCATGCTGATCGCGAACCGGCGCGGAATCGCCACCCGGCGCGCCTGTTCGGCCAGCACCCGATCCACCGCGCGCGACTGCGCGAGAACGGTCTCGACACCCTGCTCGAGCAGGGTCGCCGTGGCCTCGCGAACCGGCTCCCAGAGCAGGGCCGCGAACAGGAAGGCCGGGGTGACGGGCTTGTCCGCATGGATGCGGGCGTCGGTGCTCGCGAGCGTCGCTTCGATGAGATGGCGGAACGCGACGGCATTCGGCCCGGACAAGGAGCGCAAGGTGGCCGGAAACAGGTGGCCCAGCAACCCGTACCGCTCCAGCGCACGGAAGCTGGCGAGGCCGTGCCCGGTGAGGAACATCTTCAGCGATTCGTCGAACAGGCGCGCAGGCGGCGCGTCCGTCAGCAGCGGTCCGCAGCGCGCGAAGGGTTCCGCGGTCGCAGCGTCGATCTCGAAGCCGAGCTTCGCCGCGAGCCGCGCCGCGCGCAGCATGCGCACCGGATCCTCGCGATAACGCAGTTCCGGATCGCCGATCAGGCGCATCGTGCGGCGTTCGAGGTCGGCCATGCCGCCGACATAGTCGCGCACGCTGAAATCGGCGATGTCGTAGTACAGCGCATTGATCGTGAAGTCGCGCCGGATCGCGTCTTCCTCGATCGTGCCGTAGACGTTGTCGCGCACGAGTCGACCGTCGACGGAATGGCGATCACCGCTGCCGTCGTCACTGATGCCGCGAAACGTCGCGACCTCGACGATCTCGCGGCCGAACACGACGTGCGCGAGGCGAAAGCGCCGGCCGATCAGCCGGCAGTTGCGGAACAGCGATCGCACCTCGTCGGGATGCGCATTGGTCGCGATGTCGAAGTCCTTCGGATGGCCGCCGAGCAGCAGGTCACGGACCGCTCCGCCGACCAGGAACGCCTCGAAGCCGGCTTCGTTGAGCCGGTACAGGACGCGCAACGCGCCGGCGGAAATGTTCTTGCGCGAAACGCCGTGCTCGGGGCGCGGAATGACCCGCAGGTGGGCGATGTCCGTCGGGGCGGAGCTGCTGCGGCTGGCTGGTTTCATGCCGGGACTTGCACCTGGTATCGGGCCATCGTGGCGGTCTGGAGGCGGATTTCCGCAGTTCCCGGGACAGGGTCGCGATTGCCGCGTGTTATGGTTTCGTTATACTACGCGCCCCCGCCGAAGCCCAAGTCTTCGCTCCCTTCGTCTAGCGGTCCAGGACGTCGCCCTCTCAAGGCGAAAACACGAGTTCGATTCTCGTAGGGAGCGCCACCTTGGAGTACGACCTGCGGGGATGGAAGCCGGATCCGCACAACGCCCCACCTCCACAATGACCTTTGTCGTCACCGACAACTGCATCAAGTGCAAGTACACCGATTGCGTGGAGGTGTGCCCGGTCGATTGCTTCCACGAGGGGCCGAACTTCCTCGTGATCGATCCGGAGGAATGCATCGACTGCACGCTGTGCGAACCGGAATGCCCGGCGATCGCGATCTTCCCGGAAGACGACGTTCCGGCCGGCATGGAAGGCTTCGTCGCGCTCAATGCCGAGCTCGCGAAGGAGTGGCCGGTGCTGACCGAACGCAAGGATCCGCCGCCCGATGCGAAGGAATGGGACGGCAAACCCGGAAAGCTCCCGCTGCTCGAACGCTGACCGCGCCGGTCGATCGGCACCCCTCGTTCCTGACGACACGACGGATCACCCACCCGCCGCATTCGCGCCGGCACCCGTCGTGAACGCGCGCGCGACGTCGGTTCCGGTCGGCTGCTGGTACAGGCGCAACCCGAACTCGGGCAGCATCGCGATCAAATGGTCGAAGATGTCGCTCTGCGTATTCTCGTAGGCCACCCACTGCACCGACGCGGTAAAGCAGTACAACTCGAGCGGCAAGCCGGTCGGACCCGGTGCGAGTTGTCGCACCATCAGGGTCATGTCCTGGTTGATACCCGGATGCGCGCGCAGGTAGGCATCGACGTAGGCGCGGAACGTTCCGAGGTTGGTCACCCGTCGCGTATTGACCGGATCCTTGCCCGCCGACAGCAGGATCGCGTTGTAGTCCTCAAGTTCGCGGCGCTTGCGTTCCAGGTACGGATCGATCAACGCGATGCGACGCAACGCATCGCGCTCGCCCTCGTCCAGGAAGCGCACCGAGGACTGGTCGATCAACAGCGCACGCTTGATGCGCCGGCCACCCGATTCCTGCATGCCGCGCCAGTTCCTGAAGCTCTCGCCGATCAGGCGCCAGGTCGGGATCGTGGTCACGGTCTTGTCCCAGTTCTGCACCTTGACCGTGTTGAGCGCCATGTCGATGACGTCGCCATCGGCATTCTGCGAGGGCATCTCGATCCAGTCGCCGACACGCAACATGTCGTTGGCCGCAAGCTGCACGCTCGCGACCAGCGACAGGATCGTGTCCTTGAACACCAGCATGAGCACGGCCGTCATCGCGCCGAGACCGGACAGCAACAGCAACGGCGAGCGATTGACCAGGACCGCGATGACGAGGACCGCGGCGAGCACGAAAACGACCAGCTTGACGACTTGCAGATAGCCCTTGATCGGGCGTTCGCGCGCATTCCTGCCGTGCCGTTCGTACAGCTCGTTGAGCGCGTTCAACAGGCGACCGGCGGCAAGCGCGACCGTCAGCACCAGGTAGGCCGCGGCCACGCTGCGCACGACGACGACCGCGCCTTCGACCAGTGCGGGCACCATGCCGATGCCGAAATAGATGACCAGGGCGGGCACCACGTGGGCCAGGCGACGCAGCACGCCATGCGCCATCAGCACATCGTCCCAGTCGAGCGGCGAAGCGCGCGCAATGCGCGCGACGACCCGCAAGGCGACGCGCCGGGTCAGGTGATCCGCAAGCCAGGCCGCGACCGCGAGACCGACCAGGCTCGCGACGGGGGACGCATACGGCAGCGCGGCAAGCGGCCGCAGGAACTCAGGAACCTGCACCGACCAGCTCCTCCGCCTCGCGCGATCGTGCGATTCGCCGCCCCAGCCATTCGGCAACGCCGGACAGGCCGAGGAACGCGTACATCATGCCCGGCAGGCTCGTGATCAATCCGGACGGGCGGCCGAGCAGCACGGCCGCGGTCGCGACGGAGACGAGGCCGACCAGCATGAACCACAGGTACAGCGTCAGCTCGCCGAAGGTCACCGCACGCTCGCAGGTGTCGAGCTCCAGTCGCACGCGCTCGCGCCACGCATGCACGTAGAGTCCGCACAGGCACGCCGACAGGCTGACGAATGCCGTGCCGTAAACGATGAACATGATCTGGATATCGTCGCCGCCGCGAATCTCGGTCAACGGCGGAGCGAGCCAGCCGCCGGTCGCCCAGAAGAAGAACACCCCGAACGTGATCTTCAGCGGATAGACGTAGACGAGGGTCAGGAACACGAGCGCGAGGCTCAGCAGTGTCGTCGGGGTGTCATCGAGCCCGTAGCGACGGCTCCAGCGCGCATGCGCGGCCCAGAACATCGCGATCATCACGAAGCTGACGCCGAACGCGGGCACTCCTTTGAGCGCCTGGAGCAGGTCGGCAATGGTTTCCGGGATCGCATCGATCGAAATCACGAGCAAGGTGACCGCGAACGCGAACGCCGCATCGACGAACGCCTCGAGCCGCGTCGTCGCGAGACCACGCAGGCGGAAGCCGTCCCGGCGCGGCGCCGCAACGACCGGGACCGCCGGTACGTTGCCGCCGCCGGATTCGACGCCCGGGTTCTTCACCCTCAGGACAGGCGTTCGCGCAAGGCCTTCAGGACGTCGTCCGCCGCGTCGCGACTGGCTTCCCCGCCGTCGCCTTCGATGCTCACCTTGCTCGCATCGCCGTCCGCCTGGACGCGCACCGTCATGTTGACCTTGACCGCGACGTCCTTGCCGGCATGACCGAGCGTGATCGCCCGCTTGAACCAGCCGGCTTCCTCGGTACGCGTGCCGGTCGTCTCGATGACGTAGCTCAGGCCGGACTCATCGCTCGACACGATCGTCGCGGCCCCGGAACGCTGCAACGCGAGGCCGACACGCGACCAGGTGCTTTCGGGCGTATCCGCGACGCGCAGGCCATCGCCGCTCAGGGCCACCCCGGACAGGCCGGTCGGTGCCGCGGCGGGTGGCGCGGAGGTGTCCGCGGGTACGCTCGTCGGGGCGGTCGTGTCCACCGGGGCGGTCGATTCGGCCGGTGCCGATCCGGGTTCCGGGATCACCAGCGCCGAGCTGCTGCTCGGCATGTCGAGGCCCGGCGGGACCTCAAGGGGCCGCGCCTCCGTGCTCTTCTGGTAGGCATTTTCGCGCGCATTGCCGCGCTTCTGGAAGAAACTGCATCCAGCCAGCGAGATGCACAGCAAGAGGGTGCCCAGCAGGGCCGGCATGATCCGTATCACGATGATTGTCCTGTCTGGTTGTGCGGAAGGTGCTGGCACCAGTTTACCCGACCCCGCGCCACGCTTCGATCGGCCATGCCGCGGAAAGCTTCTGCGACGGACCTTCTTCAGTTCCCTGTCAGGTCGAGCGCGGCCAATACCGCACGGGCGTCGGCGTGATGACGCTCCGATAGCGGCAGCAGCGGTTCGCGCAGCGTCGGGCTGCCGAAACCGAGTTCGGCGAGGCACCACTTGACCGGGATCGGATTCGGCTCGAGACCGAGGACGTCGTACAACGCGTGCAGGCGTCCGTCCAGTCGATCCGCGTCCTCGGCACGCCCGTCAACATGAAGTTCGTGCAACCGGGCCATGAGGCGCGGCGCGACATTTGCGGCAACCGAGACGACGCCGGATGCACCCGCACGCAGCGCGCGCAGCCAGGTCGGATCGTCCCCGGACAGCACCGAAAACCGCGGACCGTCCAACGCCACCAGGGACTGCATGCGTTCCGGTTCCGCACGTGCCTCCTTGATGCCGACGATATTGCCGTGCGCCGCCAGGCGCACGACGGTTTCCGGCAACAGGTCGCCCGCGGTTCGCGCGGGAACGTTGTACAGGATTACCGGCAAGCCGCCCTCCTCGGCGACGGCGCTGAAATGCCGGTACAGGCCCTCCTGGGTCGCGCGCACGTACGGCGGAACCACGACCAGTGCGGCGTCGGCACCGGCATCGCGCGCGCGCCGCGTCTGCGTGATCGTCTTCTGCGTGGATTGCAATCCGGTGCCGGCCAGCACGGGTACGCGCGCCGCGACATGGCGCGCCACGAACGCGACGAGCGCGGAAAATTCGTCATTCTCCAGCGCGGCGGCCTCGCCGGTCGATCCGGCCACCACCACGCCCCGCGTGCCGCCTTCGATCTGGTAGTCGACGAGTCGCGCAAGGTTCTCCAGGTCGGGCGCACCGGCGCGCGTTCCGTGCTCGTGGAACGGTGTCGCCAAGGCGCACAGGCTGCCGATGAACTTCATTGCGGGACAACCGATCGGATCAGCGGCCGATGGTAGCCGGCGACCGTTGAACTTGCCATCCCGTCGCGGCACGGTCGTGCCGGATCGCACCGACGACGCGAGGCGCCTCGCTTGCGACCCCGCGGTGCGCCAAGTATTCTGGCAGCGCACCGACGACGGTGCGCATTGTTCCAGGTCGCTTCCGATAGTGAACCAGCCAGCCAAGCCGGCGTCGGACAGTGCGACGCGCCCGACGACCAACGAGAACTATCTCCTGATCAGCGCGTTCGCCGCTGCCGCGCAGGCGCCGTTGGTCGCGATCAGCAAGCGCATCGCCGATGCCGGCTGCAATCTCGCCGAAGCGCGCGTTTCCGCGCTCGGCGCCGAATTGTCGGTCATCGCCCTGGCCCAGGGATCGTGGGATGCGATCGCGAAACTGGAGAATGCGCTGGCGCGTTTCGAACGCGATGGCGACATGCGCCTCAGCCACTTCCGCACCGGCCCCAAGCCGATGCAGCCGGAATTGCTGCCCTATGTGGTCGAGGTCGTCGCGGCCGACAAGCCGGGCGTACTGTTCCAACTCGCCGAATTCTTCGCGCGCCAGGGCATCACGATCGAGCAGCTGCAATCGACCCGCTACCGCGCGATGCAGACCGGGGCCGACATGTTTTCCGCGCAGATCACGATCGGCATATCCAGTACGTTGCACATCGCTGCGCTGCGCGATGATTTCCTCGAGTTCTGCGACGGACTCAACCTCGATGCGATCATGGATCCGATGAAGTTCTGACATGGCTGTCGCGATCGGCAAGAAGGTTCCGAAACTGGTCGGCGTGGGCCATGACGGCGAACGCATCGCGCTCGCCGATTTCACCGACCACCATGTCGTCGTGTACTTCTACCCGAAGGACAACACGCCGGGATGCACGCGCGAGGCGCAGGATTTTCGCGATCTGTATCCGAAGTTCCGGCGCAGGAACTGCGCGATCATCGGTGTATCACGCGACTCGGTCGCCTCCCATGCGCGCTTTCGCGACAAACTCGCGGCACCGTTCCCGCTGGTCGCCGACGAGGACGAATCGTGGTGCCGCGCATTCGACGTGATCGGCGAAAAGATGCTGTACGGCAAACGCCATGTCGGCGTCATCCGCAGCACGTTCCTGATCGGGCCGGGCGGCGTCCTCGAAGCCGAATGGCGCAAGGTGAAGGTGCCGGGCCACGCGCAGGCCGTACTGGACCGAATCGCCGCGTCGACCGGGGCCGGATGAACCCGCTGCGCGTCCTGCGCCACCACGCGATCGCGATCGATCGCGCCGTCCGTTCCGATACCTTCCCGCAGTTCCCTACCGAGGCCCGCGCATGACCCGAGGCAAGCGTTTCTACGTGCTCGATACCAATGTGTTGATGCACGATCCGACCGCGCTGTTCCGGTTCGAGGAACACGATGTGTTCATTCCGATGACCGTGCTGGAGGAACTCGACGCGGCCAAGAAGGGCACCTCCGAGGTCTCGCGCAACGCGCGCCAGGTCAGCCGCTTCTTCAACGAGATCATCGAGAGTTCCAACGGCCGCCGCATCGAGGAAGGCCTCGACCTGCGCCTGCCGCAGGGCCTGCAACTCGATGTCGGCAAGCGCAGCGGGCGCCTGTATTTCCAGACCGGTGCGAACCTGCCGCTGCCCGACGGGCTCGCCATGCCGGACAACCGCATCCTCGCCGCCGTGCTCCAGTTGCGCGCACAACACCCGAAGGTGCCCGTGCTGTTCGTGTCCAAGGACATCAACCTTCGCATCAAGGCGACGATCCACGGCATCGACGCCGAGGACTACGAGAACGACCGCGCGCTGGATGACTTCAGCCTGCTGTACAACGGGGTCACCGAACTGCCGGCCGACTTCTGGGATCGCCACCAGGAACTGCGCTCGTGGACCGAACACGGCGACACCTTCTACGAACTCAAACGTCGTGCCGACGAGGATTGGCATCCGCAACAATGCCTGTACCTGCCTGGCGACGACGAGGTCGAGTTGCGCGTCACGCAACTCGACGGCAAGCGCGCGACCTTGCAGATCGTCGATGACTATCGCAGCGGCTCGCATTCGATCTGGGGCATTACCGCGCGCAATCGCGAACAGAACTTCGCGTTCAACGTACTCATGGATCCGGATATCGATTTCGTGTCCCTGCTCGGCACCGCCGGCACCGGCAAGACCCTGCTCGCGCTCGCCGCGGGACTCGCGCAGGTCATGGACCAGCAACGTTATCGCGAAATCATCATGACCCGCGCAACGGTTTCGGTCGGCGACGACATCGGCTTCCTGCCCGGCACCGAGGAAGAGAAGATGACGCCGTGGATGGGCGCGTTGACCGACAACCTCGAAGTGCTCGCGACGCCGCAGGAAGGCGGTGCGTGGGGGCGCGCCGCCACCAACGACCTGCTCGCCTCGCGCATCAAGATCCGTTCACTGAACTTCATGCGCGGGCGCACGTTCCTCAATCGCTACGTCATCATCGACGAGGCGCAGAACCTGACGCCGAAACAGATGAAGACCCTGATCACGCGCGCCGGTCCCGGCAGCAAGATGATCTGCCTCGGCAATGTCGAGCAGATCGACACGCCGTACCTGACCGAGACCACGTCGGGCCTGACCTACGCGGTGGACCGCTTCAAGAACTGGCAGCATTCCGCGCACGTGACCCTGCGCCGCGGCGAACGCTCGCGGCTCGCGGATTACGCGTCGGAGATGCTGTAGAAAAACCAGGGCCGAGGGCTTGAAGCGGAGAGGCTGGCTGAGGCGAGGGCCGAAAGCCGAGGGCGACGACGGGTCGCGAAGGACGGGCGCGACTCAGAAACGGGTCAGCCAGTACGCTTCGAACTCCAGTCGCTGCGTATAACCGTCTTCCGGCGCGCGGTACGACGGAACGCCGAGGAAATACGGCGACGCCGCGTAGCTGGCCAGGAATCCGAGCTGCGCGCTCGCGGAAAGATGGCGCGACCAGCCGAAGGACACCGTGTAGTTCGCCGCGTCGGTTGCAAGCGCGTGCTTGAGCAGGTTCGAGGTCGGTTCCGGCTGCTGGCGGGTGGTGTAGCGCAGCGTGAAATCACCGAACTCGGGATGGCGCAGGGTCCCGCCCAGGCTGTAGACGGTCAGGTCCCGCCATTCGAATGCAGGACTCGCGCCATCGCCGAGCAAGGCGAGCACGCGCGTCGGCAAGGCCTGGCTCGTGAACGGCGTGATGTCACTGTACATGATGCGCTCGACGCCGAGGTCGACGCCGAACAGCGGGCTGATGTCGTAACCGAAACCGATGTTCGCGTTGGCCGGGATATCGAACTTGCCGGGTTCGGCAAACACGCCGCGATAGTTGTTGAACGCATCCATGTTGACCCGCGACTGGTAACCCGCGGTCCAATGCCAGCGATCCACCAGTGAACCTTCGAGGTCGATGCGCCCACCCGCGCCGTACGACTCGTTGCCGCGGAGAATGGCCGACGCCGGCAGGTAATCGAGGTCGGCAATGCCCATGCCGAGCGTCGCGAAGCGTTGCTGGGCGAAAATCGCCGAGACGCTGACGCTGGATTCCTCGCCGAGCCGGTAGTTCAGCGACGGCGCGATCACGCTGCGTTCGATGCCGGGTCCGCTCTGGACGATCGAGGTGTCGAGCAGGCTGCTGCGCGGCGCCGGCGTGTCGGAAACGAGGCCGGACTGGAACGAAACGGTCAGCCGGGTCTGCGGCTGCGCACCGAGGTCCAGCAGGAATCGCGTGTCGGTGCCGGCACCATACCGATCGAGCACATTCGGTACCGATCGCTCGGCATTCGGCCGAATCGCCCATGAAAAGGAAGGCGTGATGCTGGCCAGCGCGTAGCTGCGCCATTGCGCCGGCATCGCTGTCGTTTGCGGGGCGTAGTCACCCGCTGCCGACGCGGATACGCCGACGCCATCGGCGGTCGCGGCCGGAACCGGAAAAGAAAGAGGGAGCGCCAGCGCGAAGCCGAGCGCTCCCATCCATCTCCCTGTGATTGCTGTTGCCCGCTGCATGCCCTTGTGCTGCGGTCCGTGAGAGTGTTGTGGTCTAATGAATCGAGTCTGACAAAAAAACAACAATCGGTCAAGGATCGGCGGCGCGCCGATTCCCTTGGCTGGATAGCGCCTTGCGGAGGCAATGTGAAGCGACGACTTGCTCCTTCGCCACAACCTTGTTGCGGGAATACAACATGAAGACCACCGGGCCCGTCCAGGTATTGACCATCGCGGGTTCCGACTCCGGCGGCGGGGCCGGCATCCAGGCCGACCTCGCGACTTTCGCGGCGTTCGGCGTCCATGGCCTGTGCGCGATCACCGCGGTAACGGCCCAGAACACGCGCGGCGTGACCGCGATCCGCACGCTCGAGGCCGGCATCCTGCGAGCCCAGCTCGACGCCGTGTTTTCCGACTTCCGGGTCGGCGCGATCAAGCTCGGCATGCTCGCGACGCCGACCCTGGTGCGGACCGTCGCCGCCATCCTGCATCGCCATCCGCGCATTCCGGTGGTCCTCGATCCGGTGCTCGTCGCGACAACCGGCGCGCATCTCGCGACCGACGACCTGGTGGGTGCGATCCAGCGCCACCTGCTCGCACGCGCCGATCTCGTCACCCCGAATCTTCCGGAAGCCGCGGCGCTGCTCGGGCTTCCGGAGCAGCACCTGCCCGAACGCTTGCACACCGCTCGCGAATTGCTCGACCTGGGCGCACGCGCGGTGCTGCTCAAGGGCGGACATGCGCGCGGTGCGCAGGTCGAGGACCTGCTGTTGGGCGGATCGACGATGCGCCGCTTCCGGCATGCTCGGGTCCGCGGGCGCGCGCACGGCACGGGATGCACGCTGTCCTCCGCGATCGCCGCGAGCCTCGCGCTCGGCGCAACGCTGGACGCGGCGGTCGAGAGCGGGATCGATTACGTGCAGCGCGCGCTCCGGCACGGCTATCGACCCGGCCGTGGCGACCTGCGCGTGCTCGATCACGGCGTTGCGGCGACGCGGCAGCCGTGAGCAGGTGACGCCCGCGCTCTGCTGTGCAAGCATGCGCGTTTGCCGCCAGTCGCGGTCCACTCGCCTGATTATTTTTGCAACGGAAGTCAACGCATGTTCTTTCGTGTCCGATGCCTCGCGGGATTCCTGTTCGCCTCGTTCGCCGCCAGTGTCGCCGCCGGCCCGCCACCGGAGCCAACGGCCACGCAGCGCCCGGTTTTCCTGACCCTCGCCAAGCCGTTGGCGAAATCCACCGGAAACCCGGAATCCGGCACGATGACCGAGCCGTCGCTGATTGCGAGCCCGCCGCCGATCGGAACGCAAACCGTGGCGACCCGCGACGCCGATGGTCGCGTGCAGGTCCGTTGCCACGAGGTTCCGTTGCGCGACGCGCGGGTTCATCCACGCCGGTCGGAGCAGCAGCCATGATGCGCTGGATGATCATGCTGGCCGCGAGCGCGGCGATCGGCACGCTCCGGTTCGCATCGGCCGCCACCGGCATCGCGGTGACTCCCGGCGTACCGGTGAGTTTCGACATGCCGGCCGGCAGTGTGACGACGAGCTACTACATCGACGTTGCGGACACCAACGCCGCAGACATGCTGATCACACTCGATGCAGCGGACAACACCGACGTCGACGTGCTCGTGCGTTACGGGACGCCTTTCGGGACCGCGTGGTTGCCCGGGGGCGCCGGCGGCGCGATCGACTACGAACTCCTGTTGCGCTACTCGCAGTACCTGAGCGCGAGCCCCACATCCAGCGAACGCATCCACGTCACCCGCGCAAGCGCGCAACCCCTGCGGGGCGGGCCCTGGTACGTCGCGGTGGTCAATGGCAGCCCGCAAGCAACCACGGTGACCCTGACCGCTCACTTGTCGGAAGAGGCGACGGATGCCGGAATCCAGGTCGATTTCGGTTCGGCGGACGCCGGATGCGACATCGCACCGTGGAATGATCCGACACCCGCGACCCCGGTCGGCGGCAATCCGGGCACCACGCTCGGCCAGCAACGCCGCAACGCGCTGCTGCACGCGACCGAACTGCTGTCCGCGCAGATCCGCTCGCCGGTGCCGATCACCTTGCAGGCGTGCTGGCAACACCAGGGCGGGACCAGCAACCGCGCGACGCTCGCGAATGCGCGACCGACCTACATCACGCGCGGCGACATCGGGTTCGCGGCGCCGTGGCTGCCGTTGCGCAACACCTGGTACACCATTGCCGCGACGGCGCGGCTCGGCGGTACGAGTTCGTGCGCCCTGCTCGCCGCCCCCTGCGGCACCACCGACATCGTCGCCACCTTCAATTCCGACATCGGCACGCCAGGTGTGCTCGGCGGCGCACGGTTCTATCTGGGGTTGGACCCCGGCGCGGGTTCCGGCGACATCGCGGATTTCGTGTCGGTCGCGATGCACGAGATCAGCCACGGACTCGGTTTCCTCGGCCTGGTCAACCTCGACGACAGCCAGGCTGCGGTTGGCGCACGGTTTTCCGGCGTCGGCGAGAGCGGTTTCGAGCCACCCGGCTACGACGACGCGTACTCGAAGCAGGTCGCGATCGTGCCGCTGCCGGCGAGTGAAGGCTTGTACCTGCCGTTCCTTTCGCCGCAGGCCAGCGACGCCGACCGCGCCGACGCGCTGGTTTCGGTGACCGGCCTGCGCTGGCTCGGCGACGCGGCGGTCGACTCGCCCTCGAACCCGAATGCAGGGCCGGCCCCGTTCAACTTCCCGTTCCTCTACGCGCCTTGCGATCGCGGCCCGCTGCCGTCCGATTCCTGCGCGACCGAACCGGGCTCCACCCTTTCCCATCTCGACCAGCCCGGCGAACTCATGAATGCGATCTATTCCGGCACGTCGCGCTCGTTGGGTCTCGCCGCGCCGATGCTCGCGGCGGTCGGCTGGAACAACGCACCCGCCGAGATCCCGCACTTCACCCAACCGATGCCGAGCAACTGGTACGACCCGACCCACAGCGGACACGGCATCGACCTGCGCCGGCTCATCACGGATCCGCAATTCGGTGATGTCTATTACGTGGTGTTCTACACCTACGACAGCACCGGCCAACCCGATGTATTCACGTCGGTCGGACGGCTCGTCGATGGCGTGTTCGTCAGCGGCCCGGACGATTACGGCCACTCGCTGCAACACGTTCGCTACGACGCGGTGAATCGTCGATCGGTACTCGATCCGAGCACCGGCGGCACGATCGTGATCGATTTCAACCAGGCGGCCAGTGCACCGGCCTGCCGCAGCGGCAACCGATCGGACGCCCCGCAGCTGGCGGTGATGGACTGGAGCGTCGATGGCGTGGGCGCGCAATGGTGCATGCAGCCCATCGTGCCGACCTCGCAACACCCGGTCCCCGACTTCAACGGCCTCTGGTACGCAGGCAGCAGCGACTCCGGCTGGGGCGTGTCGATCCTCGACGTCGACAAGTCTCCGGCGCGGTCCCACCTGACCACGGTCGTCTACTATCCGGACGCACAGGGCGCGCTGCGCTGGGCGATCGGCGAAAGCGCCGCTTTCGTGTCCGGCGAACCGTTTCCCCTGCTCGGATTCACGGGCTACTGCCGGACCTGCGCACCGGTGCCGCGCACGAGCCGCCCGATCGGCAGCATCACGCTCGATCTCGCGCAACCGACGATGGAACCCCCGGCTTCACCGCTGAGCGGCGTCAACCGGGTGAGCTTCGATATCGAGGCGGGCGACGACGGCCAGCGCTTCGTGCGCGACGACATCCCGTTCACGATGGAATCGATCCCCGAGAACGCCGAAACGGTCGAATGACGGCTCCGCCGCCTGTGCCCGCATTCAGGCAGGCGCCGGCAGGTGCTCGACCAGCGCGTCGGCGAAACTCGCCGTCGTACCGCTGCCTCCGACATCGGGGGTGGTCCGGTCGCCCGCAGCGAGCGTAGCGCGCAACGCGGCACGGATGCGCTCGGCCTGGTCCTCGAGATGCATGTGGCCGAGCATCTGCGCCGCGCCGAGCAGCAGCGCGCCGGGATTGGCGATGCCCTTGCCCGCGATATCCGGCGCCGAACCGTGGACCGCCTCGAAGATCGCGACGTCGCTGCCGATGTTCGCGCCCGGCGCGAGGCCGAGCCCGCCGACGAGGCCGGCGCAAAGATCGGACAGGATGTCGCCGAACAGGTTGGTCGTGACGATCACGTCGAACTGGTGCGGATTCATGACCAGTTGCATGCAGCAGTTGTCGACGATCAGCTCGTTGCACTCGATTTCCGGATAGCCGGCCGCGACTTCGCGCGCGACATCGAGGAACAGGCCCGAACTGGTCTTAAGGATATTGGCCTTGTGCACCACCGTGACCTTGCGCCGCGCCTGGCGCCTGGCCATTTCGAACGCATAGCGCACGATGCGCTCGGAACCATGCCGCGTGTTGCGCACCAGGGACTCGGCGACCTCGCCGTCCGCGGACAGCGTCTGGCCCTCGCTGAGGTATGCGCCTTCGGTGTTCTCGCGCACGGTCAGGATGTCGATGTCGCTGTAGCGCGCGCGCGTTCCGGGGAAGGTGATGGCCGGACGCACGTTCGCGTACAGGTCGAAGTGCTTGCGCAACTCGACGTTCAGGGAACTGAAACCCTCGCCGACCGGCGTCGTCAACGGGCCCTTGAGCGCAATGCGGTGGCGCGCGATGGCGTCCAGCGTCGCCTGCGGGAGGAGTTCGCCGCGCTTTTCGTGTGCCGCCAGCCCCGCTTCGACGAATTCGTACTCCAGGCCGATATCGAGTGCATCGAGGACGCGCAACGTCGCCTGGGTGATCTCCGGGCCGATCCCGTCGCCCGGGATGACCGCAATTTTCCTGCTCATGTAGTCGGGAATACCTCTGCTGGACGCGCCGCAGGATCGCGCCGCGGGGGCACGAGCTTGCGGGGAAGTGCGGGGTCGCGCATTATCCCGGAATGGCCGGACGGGAAACAAGGAAAGCATGCGCTGCGGCGGCCCTCCTGCTGCTGTCCGCGTCGATCGGCGCGTTCGCGCAGGAAGCGCCACGCGCTGCGGCCGATTCCGACCCCGGCTGGCGCGTGACGCTGGAATCGGCCTCGCAACTCGACGACGCCAGCCGCACGATCGTGGTCTCGGGAACCTCGGATGCGCACTGCGCGCCGCAGTTCACGCGCATCGCGCGCAACGACAAGGGACTTGCGATTCATCTGGCGGCGGCAACCACGGGTTGTGATGCGGCCAGACGGGCCGCGTTCGCGGTACGCATCGACTTCGATGCCCTGACCGGCGAACGCCTGCCGCCGGTCGTGCAGCCGACCTGGGTCTACCTCGATAGCGCCGGCGATTCGCGGCTGGTCGCGTTCGGCGTCCTCGACCCGACTGCGCGGGAAACCGCACCGCGACCCGACAACGGATTCTGGTGGGCGACGTCCGGCGACCGCGAAACCTCCCTAGCGGGCAACGGCGTCAGCCTGGAATCGCAGGGGGACCGGCTCGCAGCGGGCCTGTTGAGTTTCAACGAACTCGGCGACTCGACATGGTTGTTCGGCAGCGCGCCGCTGATCGGGCGTGTCGCGAAGATCCCGCTCGTGCAACTCGTACGTGGCGATTCGCCGTTCAACCCGAGCGGAAATCGGCCGCTCGCGGAACCCGGACCGCGGCTCGAGCTCGCGCTCGACGGACCGACCCACGCGCAAGCCTGGTTGGTACGCCAGCGAGGCGATCGCGAAGTGGAGGTCCGGGAACTGGAACTCGCCCGCTCGGCGTTTGCTGCGAATCCACCGGGCGGCGCGTGGCGCGGGCGCTGGGTACTCGTGCGCGATGGCGAGTCGAATGCGCGCGTCCTCGACTTGCAGGATTTCAGCATGGCCGATGCGGAAACCTTTCGCCTGTTCGATGCGGGCGCGGGTGTCAGCCTGGATTGCCGCATGACCGCGGGCACCCCGGTCCAGCAAGCGGACTTCTGCATGCTTTCGTCGGCCGCGCAGGACATCGCGAGCTTCGACCAGGTCGGCCTCGACCGGCTCGCCGGCCAGGACGAGGCCGGCGCTCGCGTGCAGCTGCTGCGGGTGCGCTGACGGCGTCGGACGCCGCACGCCGCTTTCCGAATTTTCCTACAGGCGCAGGCGATATCGCGCCATTCCGCGTGCGTCCGCCCGTGAGGAAACTGCGTGTCACCGGAATCAGCCGATTCCGGCCCAACCGCAGGAGTATTCATCATGCAGATCCACACGAAGTCGTCCGTCGCCCTCGTTCTCGCGCTCGGCCTGTGCTCGGGCATTTCCCTCACCCACGCGAAGGACGGCAAGCCCCTTACCCCGCAGCAGCAGCGCATGTCCGATTGCAGCAAGCAGTCGAAGGGCATGAAGGGCGATGAACGTCGCGCGTTCATGAGCAACTGCCTCAAGGGCAAGCACGACAGCCAGGATGCAACGAAGACGCCCGTCGCGAAGTCCGGGTCGAGTCAGCAGAACCGGATGAAGACCTGCAACGCGGACGCGAAGGCGCAGGCCCTCAAGGGCGCGGAGCGCAAGAGCTTCATGAGCAGTTGCCTCAAGGGCGAGCGCGTCGCCGCCGAATGAGGCATCGAGGCGAGGCTCGATGCCTCGTCCGGACCGATTCGACGACCTGGCCGCGACGCGGTCGGGTCGCGGCTCGGCCGTCGGGCGGATCAGTCGCCGGCAAACCGGTCCGTCGCCGAAACCAGCTCGTGGGTGATGCCCGGCTCGAACGCGGAATGACCGGCGTCCGCAACGATGCGCAAGTCCGCCTCGGGCCATGCGCGATGCAGGTCCCAGGCGCTGCGCAACGGGCAAACCACGTCGTAGCGACCTTGTACGATGACCGCCGGGATGTCGCGCAAGCGACCCGCGTCACGCAGCAACTGGTCGTCGCACTCGAAGAACCCGCCGTGCACGAAGTAGTGGCATTCGATGCGCGCGAACGCTAGCGCGAACGTGTCCTCTCCACTCGACGCGATATGCGCCGGGTCCTCGTACAGGAAACTCGTCGTGCCTTCCCAGACCGACCACGCGCGCGCCGCGGCCTGGCGCACCTCCGTATCCGCCGATGTCAGGCGCCGGTGGTAGGCACTCAGCAGGTCGCCGCGTTCGGCCGGCGGGATCGGATCGAGATACTTCTCCCATGCGTCCGGATAGATCGCATCGCAACCACGCTGGTAGAACCATTCCAGTTCCCAGCGACGCAACATGAAGATGCCGCGCAGGACGAGTTCGGTCACCCGGTCCGGATGGGTTTGCGCGTAGGCCAGTGCCAGGGTCGAACCCCAGGAGCCGCCGAACACCTGCCAGCGGTCGATGCCGAGATGCTCGCGCAGGCGCTCGATGTCGGCGACCAGGTGCCAGGTCGTGTTGTCGGTCAGTTCCGCATGCGGCGTCGAGCGCCCGCAACCGCGCTGGTCGAACAGGATGATGCGATAGCGCGCCGGGTCGAAGAACCGCCGGCATTTCGCGTTGCAACCCGCGCCCGGACCACCATGCAGGAACACGACCGGCTTGCCGTCCGGATTGCCGCACTCCTCGAAGTACATGCGGTGCAACGGCGATACGTCGAGCGTGCCGCTCGCGTACGGTTCGATCTCGGGATACAGGCTGCGTCGTGCTTCGCTCACGTCTCGTGCTCCAGAATTGCGACTTGTTGCTGATTCGTGTGGGCGATAGTGGCATGGATTGCCCGGGACTGCCGCTTGCTCTTGATCCTGATCTTGAATCCCGTGGTAGCGCCGAGTAGCACAGGAATCCGGCGGGGAAAGGCGCGCATGTTTGAGGCCATGGATGGCCGAGTTCGCGCCGGCCGCCGGATTCCGAGCAACGCAGGGAATGGCGACGGCTTCATCGTCGCCACGCGGACTTCGGGCGCCCTTCTCTTGGGGTACTTTCTCTTGGGTGCGCAAGAGAAAGTTCCTCGGCAGCGCCGAAGGCGATGTCGAAAGCTCTTGCTTCTGGGCACCCTGTTGATGCAATCGATGTCGACGATCTCCCGCACGCCCAAGGGAAGATCCAAAAATGCAAGTGGCGCCCGTAGGCGCCACTAGTCGAACGGCCGCGAGTGGTCGGGGCGGAGAGATTCGAACTCTCGACCCCCACAACCCCATTGTGGTGCGCTACCAGGCTGCGCTACGCCCCGATTTCGCGGCTCGGTGATTGTAACAGAGGATATGCGCGGACCTTCAGCGCTTGAGGATCTGCAGGACTTCCTCGAGTTCCATGCGCACCTGGCGCGCGATCTGGTGCGAGATGCTGGTTTCGAGGCGCGCCTGCTGGCCTTCGAGGCGCTGGCGCGCGCCCGAGATCGTGAAGCCCTCGTCGTACAGCAAGGCGCGGATCTGGCGGATCGTCAGCACGTCGTGGCGCTGGTAATAGCGCCGGTTGCCGCGTCGCTTGACCGGCTTGAGGTTGGTGAACTCCTGCTCCCAGTAGCGCAGCACATGCGGCTTGACACCGCAAAGCTCGCTGACTTCACCGATCGTGAAATAGCGCTTCGCGGGGATCGCGGGAAGTTCGTCGTTACTGCCCTGATCCAGCATAGGCTTCTACCCGGACCTTCAGCTTCTGGCCTGGACGGAACGTCACCACGCGGCGTGCGGAAATCGGGATCTCCTCGCCGGTCTTCGGATTCCGCCCGGGTCGTTGGTTCTTGAAATGCAGGTCGAAGTTGCCGAATCCCGACAACTTGATCTGCCGCCCCTGCTCCAGCGCCTCGCGCGCGACCTCGAAGAACGCGTCGACGAACTCCTTGGCTTCGCGCTTGTTGAGGCCGACGTCCAGGAAAATCCGTTCGGCCAGCTCCGCCTTGGTCAGCGCCATCCTATCCTCGCAATCTGCCCTTGCATTCACGTTCCAGGGCCGCGACCGCGAGCGCCACGCAGCGATCCGCATCCTGGTCTGTAAGCGTGCGTGAACGGTCCTGCAAAATCAAGCCCATAGCGAGACTTTTCGTTCCCGTTTCAAGATTCGGGCCCACGTAGCGATCGAACAGGACCAAGCGTGCCAGGTTCGCCCCGACCGCCTTGCGCACGCAGCCTTCGACCTCGGCCCAGGCCACGGATTCCGGCAGCAGCATCGCGATGTCGCGGCGCAACGAGGGGAATCGCGACAAGGGGCGGGACACCGGCACCCGGCGTTCCGAGAGAACATCGATGTCGAGTTCGAACACGTACACATCGCCATCGAGGCCGAGCGCGTTCTGCAGGCGCGGTGCGAGCGCACCGACCTGGCCGACGACGTCTCCGGCACGGCGCACGGTGGCGCAACGTCCCGCGTGCAGCCACGCCGGCCCGCCTGCCTCGAACGCGAACTCACCTGCGCCCGCACCGGTCAACGCGAGCAGCGATTCGACATCGCCCTTGATGTCGAAGAAATCGAGGTCGCGACGCGGCTCCCCCCATTGTTCGGTCGCCGCCGGTCCGCAAGCGACGCCCGCGATGCGCGCGGTCTCGACCGGCCCGTCGGGACCCGCGTGGTAGCTGCGCCCGACCTCGAAAAGGCGCACCCGCGATTGCTGGCGGTTGCGGTTCGCTTCGAGCGCGGCGACGAGGCCGGGCAACAGGCTCGTGCGCATGACTGCAAGGTCCGCCGACAGGGGATTGGCGAGCGCGATCGTCGCGTCTTCGAGCCCCCAGGTTTCCAGCAAGCCGCGGGCGACGAACGCATAACTGATGGCCTCGTGGAAATCCCGCGCTACCAGTTGTGCGCGCAGCGCCGCGATGCCGACCCGATCCTCGCGCAAGACCGGCATCGACGACTCGCCGCGTGGGGATTGCGCCGGGATCGCGCCATAACCGTGGATGCGCGCGACCTCTTCGATCAGATCCTCCTCGGCGGCGATGTCGAAGCGTGCACCGGGCGGTGTCGCGAGCCAGCCTTCCGCATCGGTCGCGAGATCCATGCCGAGTCCGATCAGGGTGCGCGCGACCTCGTGGGGCGGGACCTCGAGCCCGAGGATCCGCGTGAGACGCTCGCGGCGCAGGCGAACGGGCCGTCGTTGCGGCAGGTGTTCCTCGCTGACCGCTTCGACGACCGGGCCGGGCGTACCGCCCGCGATGCCGACGAGCAACGCGGTCGCGCGTTCCAGGGCAAGCGACGGTGAAGCGGGATCGACGCCACGTTCGAAACGATGCGCGGCATCGGTATGCAAGCCGAGGCGGCGCGCGCGGCCGTTGATCGCGGCCGGCGAGAAATGCGCGGCCTCGAGGAATACGTCGCTCGTCGCGTCCGTGACGCGCGACGCATGGCCACCCATCACACCCGCCAGGGCCAGCGGACCGCGTGCATCGGCAATGACGAGAAAATCGGCATCGAGCGCAATCTCGCGTTCGTCGAGCAGGGTCAGGGATTCGCCGGCCCGCGCACGGCGCACCGCGACGTCACCCTCGATGCACCGCGCATCGAATGCATGCAGTGGCTGGCCGGTCTCGAGCATCACGTAGTTGGTCACGTCGACGAGCGCGCTGATCGGCCGAATCCCGGCCCGGCGCAAGCGTTCGGCGAGCCACGCCGGCGACGGCGCTCGCGGATCGATGCCGCGCACCAGCCGACCGCAGTAACGCGGGCAATCCGCGGGCGCCTCGAGCCGGACCGCGATCGCGTCCGCGATGGCGGACGGCACCGGATCGATCGCCGGCAGCGCGACTGCGGCGCCGAACTCCGCGGCGACTTCGAGCGCGATGCCGCGCATGCCGAGGCAGTCCGCACGATTCGGGGTCAGGCCCAGTTCGATGACCGCATCGGGCAGGCCGAGGGCGACCGCCAGCGGCGTGCCCGGCGACGCTTCGTCTGGTAGCTCGAGCAGCCCCGAAGCGTCGCTGTCGAGACCGAGCTCCAGGGCGGAGCAGAGCATGCCTTGTGACTCGACGCCGCGCAGGCGGGCGGCCGCGATCAACGTCCCGCTCGGCATCCGCGTACCGATGGTCGCGAGCGGAGCCACGAGGCCCGGGCGCGCGTTTGCCGCGCCGCACACGACCCGCAACCTGTCGCCGCCCGCGTCCACTTCACAAACCTGCAGGCGATCGGCATCCGGATGCGGGGCGGTCGATACGATGCGGGCAACGACCACGCCATCGAGTCCGGCACCGAGTTCGGTGACCGACTCGACCTCGAGCCCGGACAGGGTCAGGCGTTCGACCAGTTCCGCGCGCGTCGCGGGGATGTCGACGAGTTCACGCAGCCAGTTCTCGGAAACTTTCATGCGTTGACCGGGATTCGTGATTCGAGATTCGGGATTCGGAAAAGCCGGGCTCCGACCACGGGATCACCAATGCGACGGTCGCATAGGCGATTCCCCATTGATTCGTCGCTACCGCGACTCACCCTGCGGACCGGTTGCGCCGTTCGCTTCGACATCCTGCCTTCGCAGTCCGATTCCCGATTCCCGGCCTTCATGCGAACTGGCCCAGGAAGCGCAGATCGTTGTCGAAGAACGCCCGCAGGTCGCGCACGCCGTAACGCAGCATCGCGAAGCGCTCCACGCCGATGCCGAACGCGAAGCCCGTGTAACGCTCCGGGTCGATGTCGCAGTTGCGCAGCACGTTCGGATGGACCATGCCGCAGCCGAGTACCTCGAGCCAGCGCACGCCGCCGTCTTCGTCGCTCCAGCCGATGTCGACTTCGGCGGAGGGCTCGGTGAACGGAAAGAAACTCGGCCGCAGGCGCATCTCGAAATCGCGTTCGAAGAACGCGCGCACGAAGCTCGCGAGGGTGCCCTTGAGATCGGCGAAGCTCACGTCCTCGTCGATCAGCAAGCCTTCGACCTGGTGGAACATCGGTGAATGGGTCTGGTCGGAATCGCTGCGATAAACCTTGCCCGGAGCGATCAGGCGCAATGGTGGCTGGCGCCCGGCCATCTCGCGAATCTGCACCGGCGAGGTATGCGTGCGCAGCAGGCGACCGTCCGGGAACCAGAACGTGTCGTGCATCGTGCGCGCGGGATGATCGGGCGCGAAGTTGAGCGCCTCGAAGTTGTGCCAGTCGTCCTCGATCTCCGGCCCGTCGGCGAGTTCGTAACCGAGGCGGGAAAAAATCGCGCAGATGCGTTCCATTGCGCGCGTGACCGGATGCAGGGTTCCACGCTCGGCGCGGCGTCCCGGCAGGCTGACGTCGATCCCTTCGCTGGCCATGCGCGCGGCAACGGCCTGCTCTTCGAGGACCTGCCTGCGCGCGGAAATCGCGTCCAGCAACTGCTGCTTGAACGCATTGATGCGTTCGCCGGCCTGCTTGCGCTCCGCGGCCGGCAGGCTTCCGAGCTGCTTCAATGCAGCGGTCACGAGCCCGGACTTGCCGAGCAACGCGACGCGCTCGGCATCCAGCGCGTCGAGTGTCGTCGTGCCTGCAATCGCGGCCAGGGCCTGGCCGACGCGTTCCGTCAGGTCATCCATCGCCGCCGTCCGCCAATACCAATGAAGCGGAGCGGACGATCCGCCCCGCACTCCGGACCCGGCACCGCGTGCGCGATGCCGGTCGGAATCAGGCCGCCAGCGCCGCCTTGGCCTTCTCGGCCAGTGCGCCGAACGCCTTGATGTCGTGCACGGCGATGTCGGCGAGGACCTTGCGGTCGACCGTGATGTCGGCTTTCCGGAGGCCATTCATGAGTCGGCTGTAGGAAAGGCCGAACTGGCGCGCACCCGCATTGATGCGCACGATCCACAAGGCGCGGAACTGGCGCTTCTTCTGCTTGCGGCCGATGTAGGCGTACTGCAGCGACTTGGTTACGGCCTGCTTGGCTACGCGGAATACCTTGCGGCGCGCGTTGTAATAACCCTTGGCCCTGCCGAGGATCTTCTTGTGCCGACGACGGGCGGTGACGCCACGCTTGACTCGTGCCATGGCTCAGTCCTCCTCAAAGATACGGCAGCATGCGCGCGACGCGACCGGCGTCTTCACTGCGCACGTGGTTGGTGGCCCGCAGACCGCGCTTGAGCTTGGTCGACTTCTTGGTGAGGATGTGACTGCGAAACGCGTGTCCGCACTTGAACTTGCCGGACGCCGTCTTGCGGAACCGCTTCGCAGCGGCCCGGTTGGATTTCATCTTGGGCATGACCCACTCCTTTCAGGTTTTCGGTTACTGGCCGAGCGGTGGCTCATCGCCACGCTTTCCATCCTGCTCGGACCGGCGTTTGTATCACAACGAGACGCCGTCTCCGCTCCAGGGAGAGACATCCCTTGTCCCCTCTCCTCCGGGGAGAGTTGGCGGTGAATGGAAGCGTTCCACGCAAACCGGAATGCCCGGTATCGCGAGGCGCCTGCCCCTCACCCTTTGCCCTTTCCTCCAACGAAAAGGTGTTGGGGGAGAGGGGAAAGCGTAGTGCCGAGCTGGAGACGAACTCGACAAGTCCGCGCTGGCCCTGCGCGACTACCGCTCCCTCAAGTCTTCTTCTTGGGGGCGATCATCATGACCATGAGGCGACCTTCCATGCGCGGATACTGCTCGATGACCGCCTCCTCGGCGATTTCCGCGGAAATCTTGTCGACCATGGCGCGACCGAGTTCCTGATGAGCCATTTCGCGGCCGCGAAAGCGGATCGTGATCTTGACCTTGTCGCCCTCCGCGAGAAACCGCCGCAGGTTGCGCATCTTGATCTGGTAGTCGCCGACATCGGTGGTCGGCCGGAACTTGAGTTCCTTGATCTCGACCTGCTTGGTCTTCTTCCTCGCCGCGTGCGCCTTCTTCTGCTGATCGAACTTGAACTTGCCGAAATCCATGATCCGGCAAACCGGCGGTTCGGCGTTCGGCTGGATCTCGACCAGATCCATGCCCGCGTCCTGGGCCAGCGCGAGTGCTTCATCGCGGCTCAGGATGCCCGCTTGCTCCCCTTCGGCATCGATCACCCGCACCTGCGGGGCGCGGATTTCGTTGTTGCGGCGATTTCCCTTGTTTTCGGTGGCGATACGATCACCCTCCCAGCAAAACGGATTCGCAGGATGCTGAAAAAGTTCATCGTGAACTTTTCCAGCTCGTCGAGTCCGGTACGCGCCCGGACCCGACTCCGGCGAATCAATCACTTACGTGATCGATTCGCGGGCGGTGCATCCATGCACCGCTTCAGCAGCCTGCAGAAAGGCATCTCAGCGCCCATTCTTGGCCAAATCCTCCGGCGTCAGGACCGGACCGATTCGGAGGTCACGCGTTCCACGAATGCGGCCGGC
>CAYWZC010000029.1:2940-4387 GCA_964462745.1 uncultured Rhodanobacteraceae bacterium | reverse complement strand
CCGAATTCGGCGATGCGGATCGGCAGGTCCCGATAACTGTGCAGGCCATGGTTGTAGATCAGCACGTGGCCCGGGCAGTTCATCGGCTTCACCGCGTAGTCGCGCTTCTCCGACTCGGTGAAGAACATGTTCTCCTTGTAGTTGTCCCAGTGGCCGGATTTCTTCCACAGCTCGACGTCGAGGATCGTCGGGCAGCGCACCTCCCTATAACCCGATTCGCGATACACCTCGCGCATGTAGCGCTCGACCGCCTGCCAGATCGCCCAGCCGCGCGGATGCCAGAACACCATGCCCGGCGCTTCCTCCTGCTGGTGGAACAGGTCGAGCGCCTTGCCGATCTTGCGGTGATCGCGCTTCTCGGCCTCCTCGATGCGCCGGATGTACGCGTCGAGTTGCTTGGGATCCGCCCAGGCAGTGCCGTAGATGCGCTGCAACTGTTCGTTTTCCGCGTTGCCGCGCCAGTACGCGCCGGAAATGCGCGTCAGCTTGAACGCCTTCAGGAAACGCGTGTTCGGCACGTGCGGGCCGCGGCACATGTCGACGTATTCTTCGTGGTGGTACAGGCCCATCTGCTGCTCGTCGGGCATGTCGTCGATGAGGCGAAGCTTGTAGTCCTCGCCACGCGAGCGGAACACCTCGATGACCTCGGCGCGCGGCGTCATCTTCTTGACGACGTCGTATTCCTTGTCGATCAGTTCGCGCATGCGCTGCTCGATCGCGGCGAGATCGTCCGGCGTGAACGGGCGTTCGTACCAGATGTCGTAATAGAACCCGTCCTCGATGACCGGTCCGATCACCATCTTCGCATCCGGGAACAACTGCTTGACCGCGTGACCGACGAGGTGCGCGGTCGAATGGCGAATGATCTCGACGCCTTCCGGATCCTTCGACGTGACGATGCTGAGCGATGCGTCGTGGTCGATGCGATCGCAGGCATCGACGAGCCGACCATCGACCTTGCCCGCGATCGTCGCCTTCGCGAGTCCCGGGCCGATCGACGCGGCCACTTCCTGCACGCTCGGTGCGCTGTCGAATGACTTGATGCTGCCGTCGGGCAGCGTGATCTGGATCATGATGGATGCCCCGGCGCCCGTGCTCGGGCGCGTGTCGGATGAGGACGAACGGCCCGGCGCTGGCGGGCGCGATGCGCGTGGCCGCCGTGATGCGACGGGCGCGGAGTCAGCAGGGGCGGGTTCGCGTTGACATGTCGCACACTCGATTCGCGGTTACCCGCGAACCACCTCATCCGGAAGTTCGCGCCGGAGTCGCGCCCGGTCGTGGACGGAATTCGACGCCTGCATGGAGTCCCGGCGGACTTCCTGCCCGATCCGGCACTCGTTGGTGGGCGCGACAGGGATCGAACCTGTGACCCCTACCATGTCAAGGTAGTGCTCTACCGCTGAGCTACGCGCCCGTTACTTATTGCAGAAGAAAGTCCGTCGTGGAC
>CAYWZC010000029.1:0-2840 GCA_964462745.1 uncultured Rhodanobacteraceae bacterium | reverse complement strand
GCCGCGAACGGCATCGTGTCGCGCTTGACCAGCCACACGATGAGCGGGCCGATCACGCCGCCGATGCAGGTGATCACGAATGCGAGCAGCGCCGCAAGGTGGCCGAACATCGCCCACATGCGCTCGTCGCTGCTGATCGGCGTCGCGTCGCCGGCCGGTGCCGGTTCCGGGGATACGGGTGTCGCGCCTTCCTCTTCGTTCATGTTCCTGCTCCGCTGGGGTTGCGGTTCCACTCTTGACGAGTACCCATGTGCTGTCAACTGCGGGAAGTCAGGGTGGCGAACGACGGACAAACCGGACAGCTTGCATTCATTCGCCAGCCACGGTCATGCGGTCGACGAGGATCGATCCGGTCAGGATGTGCGAACGCGGATCGACGTCGCTGCCGATTGCCTCGATGCCCGCATACATGTCGCGCAGGTTCGCCGCAATCGTGATTTCCTCTACCGGATACGCGATCTCGCCGTTCTCGACCCAGAAGCCCGCCGCGCCGCGCGAATAATCGCCGGTGACCAGCGACACGCCCTGCCCCATGACCTCGGTGACCACGAGGCCACGCCCCATGCGCCGGAGCATCGCGTCGAAATCCGCCTCGAGCGTCGGCTCGACGACGATGTTGTGCACGCCGCCCGCGTTGCCGGTGGTCGCGAGACCGAGCCGGCGCGCGGAATAGCTGCCGAGGATGTAGCGTTCGAGCACGCCGCCGCGAACCAGGTCCGAATCGCGCGTCGCGACGCCTTCCGAGTCGAACGCCGTCGAGCCGTGGCCGCGCGGGATGTGCGGTCTCTCGACGATCGTGACGGATTCCGGAAACACCGGCTTGCCCGCATGATCGAGCAGGAAACTCGCGCGCCGGTACAGCGCGCCGCCGCTGACTGCCGACAGGAAGTGGCCGATCAGACCGCGCGCAACCGGCGGGGCGAACAGCACCGCGCATTCGCAGGTGCCGAGCGTCCGGGCGCCGAGCCGGGCCAGCGTGCGCTCGGCGGCGCGCCGGCCGATCGCCGCGGGATCGCCGAAGTCCTTCGCCGAGCGCTGCGTGTCGTACCAGTAGTCGCGCTGCATGCCGTCCGCATCCGCGGCGATCAATGCGCAGGACAGCGAATGATGCGTGCCGCGCTCGCGACCGCAGAACCCCAGCGAGTTCGCATGCGCGGTCAGCGATGCACCGACCTGCACCGTCGCGCCTTCCGAATTCCCAATCCGCGCATCGTGGCCGCGCCCGGCATCCTCGATCGCAAGGCCGAGGCGGATTGCGTCGTCGGGTGAGATGTCCCACGGATGCCACAGGTCGAGGTCGGGCGGATCGCGCGCGAGCAGGTCCGCATCCGGCAAACCGTTCGCCGCGTCTTCCTCGGTATGTCGCGCGATCGCGCAGGCATGTTCGATGGTGCGTTCGATCGAGGCCGGATCGAGATCCGCCGTGCTCGCCGAACCCTTGCGCTTGCCGAACAGCACGCTGACCGCGACACCGCGGTCGCGGGTGCGCTCGATCGTCTCGACTTCGCCGAGCCGCACGGTGACGGAAAGTCCCGTATCGATGCTGGCCACGACATCGGCCTCGTCCGCACCGAGCGCGCGACAACGCCGCACGATGTCCTCGGCCCGTTCGGCGAGGCCGTCGAGTTCGGCACGATCGCTGGTGACAAGTTCGTTCACGCTCTATCCTCTCGGCAAACTTGCATACGTCTTTCCAGGGCGCCCATGCCGAAATCCGCACGAACGTCGATCGATCCCGCCGCGCCGCCCAGCCGCAGCCAGCAGCGCCGCGACGCGCTCGAGGTGCTGCGCGTCGCCGAAGCGCTCGCCCGCATGACCGATGCCGAACGCGCGCCGCTCGCACTCGACGCGGACCTGCTCGCGGAAGTCGACCGCGCGCGCGCGTTCACCGCGCATGGCGCGCGCAAGCGCCAGATCCAGTACCTCGCGAAGCAATTGCGCAACGACGACGAAACGGTCGCCGCGATCCGCACCCTGGTCGATGCCGAACGGTTGCGCGCGCGTCGTGCCGCCGCGGGCCAGCACCGGATCGAGGCATGGCGCGACCGGCTCGTGGCCGAAGGCGACGCGGCACTCGATGAGTTCCTCGCCGCCCATCCGTCGGCCGATGCGCGCGGCCTGCGTCGCCTGGCGCGCCAGGCGCATGCCGAATCGAACTCGCGCAAGCCGCCGCGCGCAGCCCGCGAGCTGTTCCGCGAACTGCGCACGCTGCTCGGCGACACGGCGATCGACTGAGTCCGCCGACCCGCGCACATCAGGCCGCGGTGCCGCCGACCGTCATCGCATCGATGCGCAAGGTCGGCTGGCCGACTCCGACCGGCACGCTCTGGCCGTCCTTGCCGCACACGCCGACACCTTCGTCGAGCGCGAGGTCGTTGCCGATCATCGACACGCGGGTCAGCACTTCGGGACCGGAACCGATCAGGGTCGCGCCCTTGACCGGCCGGCCCACCTTGCCATCCTCGATCAGGTACGCCTCGCTGGCCGAGAACACGAACTTGCCATTGGTGATGTCGACCTGGCCACCGCCGAAATTGACCGCGTACAGGCCGCGCTTCACCGAAGCGAGGATCTCGGCGGGATCGTGCTTGCCGGCGAGCATGTAGGTATTGGTCATGCGCGGCATCGGCAGGTGCGCGAACGACTCGCGGCGACCATTGCCGGTCGGCGCCATGCCCATGAGGCGCGCATTGAGCTTGTCCTGCATGAAGCCCTTGAGTACGCCGTCCTCGATCAGGGTCGTGCAGTTCGTCGGCGTGCCTTCGTCGTCGATGCTGAGCGAGCCGCGCCGGCCGGCCAGGGTGCCGTCATCGACTACGGTGACGCCGGGCGCCGCGACC
>CAYWZC010000028.1:28028-31278 GCA_964462745.1 uncultured Rhodanobacteraceae bacterium | reverse complement strand
GTCCGGCAAGCCATTCGCATTGGAATCATTGAAACCGCCGTACTTCGCGGCAAACCAGAGCGGGTTCTGCAATTCGGTGGTGTCCGGTGCGGTCGCGGAAACCGTGAACGTGCGGGTGGATTCGAGCGGCAACCGCTGCGAACAGACACTGGGAGGGCTAGCCACCGCACAGCCACCCGGGTACACGACGACTTCCGGATCGAGATCCGTCCGGTTCGGCGTCTTCAGCGCGTAGAACGCATCATGATTCGAATCGCTGTCGCGGACATCGAGATAGACCCCGTCCTGGGTCGTGCCGGAAATCACGTAGCCGACATCCTGGTTCGCACTGCCGGCCGCGTACTCCGACTCCAGCGTCACGGTCACGGTACCGTCGCCGTTGTCCTCGACGAGGTAGCGGACGATCGAGTCCATGTCGTGGTCGTTGCCCTGCTCCACATCCTCGTAGTTGATGCGGAAGATCGCCGACGCGCGCCCTTCGTTGACGGTCGCGTCGGACGGCTGGCCGGGCAGGTTGACGATCTTCTCGACGTAGAAGTCCACGATCGTGTTGGTCGGCTTGCGCGTACCGCCGCCGAACGTGCCGCTCTCGGTTTTCGCGAAGGGCAGCAGGGTGACGGTCTTGCCATTGACCGGAAACTCGATGCGCGGCAACGGCGAGGCGAGCGCGATCGAATAGACGCTCATCCGCTGCGTACCTTCCGCATCATTGATGTCGTTGACCGCGCCATAGCGCGCGACGCTTGCCGAATAGTACGTGCCACCCTTGGTCGGCTCTTCCGGCGCGAGGCCGCGGATGTTGCCGAAGCTCGATGCCGTCTTCGCGGTCGGCGCACCGTCGGTGACGCCGTCGACCTCGCCGATGAACACGGTGCGCGGCCCGCCGAACTCGTGATTCCAGATCGTGTCGCCTTCGCTCGCCGCGTTGAATCCCGACACCGAGGCATCCGCCGCAATGGTCGCGAACGCACTGCCCGGCAGGTCACCGTCGTAACTCGGATTGATGTCGCTGATCACGGTCTGGAACGGGCGCGAACAGACCGCGTACCCACCGCCGTCGGCCGCATACGGGTCCTGCCATGTGGCCTGGGACAGGCCCATGGTTGCTTCCTCCGTGGCGCCGATTTCCGCGCCGCCGGTCGCGAAACGAGGGGTCGCGGCGCCCGCGCCCGCGAAGTAGCGCATGCCCTCGAACATCATCTCGGCGATCGGATTGCCCCACATGCGGCATTCGCCGTTGTCGATCGCGCGATCGCCGACCGACGGGCAATTGCCGTTGCCGTTCGCCCAGTTCCAGTTGGTGTCGCCATCGAGGTTGTTCTTGTACGGCGAATCGCCGTTGTAGCCTCCGCCGATCATGCGCAGCTTGCTCAGCGCGTTCGCGATGCCGTCGCCGTCGAGGAACTGGCCGGTCGCCGGGTCGATCTCGTCGGCGAAGTCGCTGATGTTCCGACGCAACACGCCGCCTTCGAGGTTGTCGAACTGCGAGCCGGTGATGAGGCCGAAGTACATCTTCTGGCTTTCACCGTAATCGTGCAGGATGCCGGTCGGCTTCCAGTGGTCGCCGTACTTCTTGCACGTCGCATCCTGCAGGTCGGTATCGTCCGGGCACACCTGCACGCGCACGTTGTAATCGGTGAGGCTGTTGGCGCTGGAAACGGGTGGCTTCCAGAACAGCTCCCACGCTTCGCCACCTCCTGCCTCCTGGTGCCGGAACGTGATCGTGTGATCGCCTGCCGCGAGAGTGACCGTCCCGGAATGCGAGTCCAGGTTGGCGTCGGAGTGGTTGTGGCCATGGCCGCCGTACCACCATGCGACGCGGGTGCCGTCGATGTACAGGTCGATCGCGTCGTCGCCGTCGATGCCGAACGTGTAGTCGCCATCTTCGGGAACCTCGATTGTTCCGGAAATCGCGGTCAGGTAGTTGTCATGGCCGCAGCCATTGTTGCCCGCGAACGGATTGATGCTGGATCCCACCTGGTTGATATTGCCGACCGCGCCGGAGCCGCACAGGTTTCCAGCCGTCGCATTGTTGGCGAACAAGGTATTCATTGCCGCCAGATCGCCCGGGCTGCCGGAGCCACTCGACCGCTTCCATGTCGTTATGGTCAGGCCATCGAACATGAGCTCCGGCACGATTTCCCACGACGATGGCGTCCCGCCGCTGACACAGTCGACGCGGCTGTTGGATGCGTTGAAGCATTTGTTGCCCGCGACCGGCCCCTCGATCGACAACCAGTTCCAAACGCGGAAGGTCGAGTTCGCCATGACCCGGAACAACGGCGCCGTGTAATTCGGGTACGCCGCGTCGTTGCCGGTGACCGTGGTGACCGCGAACAAATGGTACTTGCCGACGCCCGGCTGGCCGAGCGGTGAGTACAAGCTGATGTCGTAACCGTCGCGCGCGGTACTCTCGTACTCCTTGCCCCAGCTGTGCGCATCCTGCGGAAAGAACGCACCCTGCAGGGTGGTGTCGTCGGTGTCGTCGACCTGGCGCCAGCCGCCGTACAGCACGCGGCGCAGGGCGTCCATGCGCGAGGTGGTCAGGTAATTGAGGAAGTCGCCGCTCCAACTGCCCGAGCACGTCTTGTCGGAAGTCGTGGAGGACGGCACGAAACGGCCGCCGTTGCCTGATTCGTAGGTGTAGCAGACGTGGGAATTGAAATAGCCGTAGTAGTCGATCGCCGCCGGTTTGTAGCCCACGTCCAGCGCACCGTCACCATCGAGGTCCGAGGCGTCGTTGTACGCTTCGTAATAAATCTTGTGGTCCTTGCCCATGACCAGCATGTTCAGCGGCGGCTGGCTGCTGACCGCGATCAATGGCTGCTGCGAAATGTCGATCTGCGTATCGGCCCTTGCCGGACCGATGCCTGCAACGAAGGAAAGCCCCGCGAAGAATGCAGTCAGCGTGAAATGTCTCGATGTCATGATCGTCTCCGCCCGGCTCTCAGAATACGTACACGGATTGCAGGACCGCGATGGCGTCTTGGCTCGAACCGATATCCGGGTTCGCGGAACCGGCCGGGTCCGCATCGGGGTTGGAATCGAAACCGACCCCTGACACGATGTAGTAGCGCGGCTTGCGCGCCGGATCCTCGCCCCATACCGCACCCTTCGTGCCGGGGCACGCCACGCAATAGCGGACCCGGGTCTGCGGATTGTCGCTCAGCGAAGCCGGCCTGCCCTCCAGCCATTTTTCCCACGGGAGCACGAGTGCACCATCCGCACTCGATGCAAGACCGACCGGCGC
>CAYWZC010000028.1:26360-27928 GCA_964462745.1 uncultured Rhodanobacteraceae bacterium | reverse complement strand
CGCTCAGGAATTGAAGATTCGGTTGCGCAACGCGATCGTCGTTTCGTAGACGTCGCGCATGCGCCGATCGGCGGGCGGTGTGACCTGCCTGTCGGTGACCCGGTACGGGCGCGAGGTAGTGACGCCGGCGCGCGGCTCGCCGCGGATCAGCAGCCCGATGCGTACGCTGAGCACTCGCCGCCAGCGCGCATCGAGGTCATTGCTGCCGCCGGCGCCATTGACGATTGCCGATGCGGTCGTGAACTCGTCGACCGTGCCGTCGTTGTCGGTGTCGCGTCCGAAGCGGACTTGCAGGTTCTCGATGCCGTCGGCGAGCTCGTCAGTTGTCAGGGTTGTCGAGCCACTCGCGAAATGCTGCACGTACAGGGCGGGGCTGGTTGCTCCGCCACCGTCATCGCGCAAACCCACGTAGATGGCCAGGTACTCGGCCTCGTGCACTGCCGCATTCAGCACGTTGCCGGCAGGCATCAGATAATTGACGGTGGTCGCATCGACACCCCAGGCCGCGCCGCCCGCGCTTGGATCGCGATAGACGTTGACCCCGTCGCCAGGTGCTTCCACGTTCGTCCCGCTAGCCGTCGTCGCGACGAAGAGATTCGCGGAACCGCAATTTTCGACTGCATAGAGGCCACCCTGCTGGACGAAATCCGCGTCGCGCACGGTGAACCGGTTCGGATCGCGTTGCCAAGTCCGTACCGGCGTTGCCTCTTCGCTGAAAATACGCAGTACCAATACGTCGCTGCCCTTGACGACCTTCCCATCGAGCGCGTCGGGAAGTTCAGGAGTCCAATCGCCCGCTTCGCCGAGCGTCGGCGTGCCATCCGCGGGCAGCGAGCCGCTGAAGCTGAATCCCTCGATCGGCCGCTGGAAGCGCAGTTCGGGTTCCGGCGGATCGGCACCGAAGTAGGCGAGATGGTTAATGAAGCCGCCGTTTTCGGCGCGCGCCACATCGTTTCCGCAACCCATGTAGCCGGCCATGCGCAATTTGTTCTGCAGATACTGCGAAACGAACCGGCCATTCTCCTGGATACGCGAAAGCCCTTCCTGCAACTGGTAGGAGACTTTCGACGCATTGAAAATCTGGATGATGCCAATGGACAGCAGCAGACCAATGGTCAGCGCGACCATGAGCTCGATAAGCGACAGGCCGGATTGGCTCGCGGGGTACTGCAACGATTTGCGCGAATGCATGTTCACAGCCGACTCGCGATGGAGAATTCGGAGTTGCCCGCATCGCCTTCCAGCCAGCGCGCGTCGCCCCATTTTATGGAAACGACGACAACGTTGTTGCCCGGAAACGCGATCTGTCCCTGGCCGGACGGCAGCATGCACGCGATGCGCCAGCGCCATACCGCGATGTCGTGACTGGCACCGGTACCGGTCGGCTCGGTTTCGTCGTCGTCGCAGGTCCCGGGCGAGTCAGCGTATTCCGCATAGTATTCACCAGCGAGGACGTCATTGCGGTTCGCGCGCATGTCGTCGAGGATCATGCTCGACAGCATCACCGCTTGGGATCGGAAGTTCGCACTCTGGTTGGTCTTGACCGAGAATGCCTGGAGGGCCGCAAG
>CAYWZC010000028.1:21240-26260 GCA_964462745.1 uncultured Rhodanobacteraceae bacterium | reverse complement strand
CGCGAAATCCACCTGAGCCGGAACGGCGCCGCGCCGATCGAAGGTCAGGTGTGTGACCGTGGTAGTGATCTCCACCTGCGTTCCCGGTTCGAACACGCGCAGGAGCGCCTCGTCCTCGTCACCGGTCGTGCAGGATTCCGCAGTGGTTCCGGCCGCATTCGTGCATACGATGAGCCAGCCATTGGTGTCCCAGCCGGCAGCGCTGGCGCTGCATGTGGAACGGTCGCTCGACGCCGCGCAAACGGTCACCGGTCGCGCGCGGGTAACCGCTTCGCCGCGCGCCTGATTGATCGCGGCGAGCAGGTTGTTGGTTGCGGTGGTGACGCGATTGCTGCGGATCGTGGTCTGGAAACTCGGCAACGCGATACCAGCAAGGATCGCGAGCAACGCGACCGTGATCATCAGTTCCAGCAACCCGAACCCGCGAATTGGCAGTCGCATATACCCCCGCACGGACCCGGCAAGCTTCGCTGGCGCCATCTCGTCTCCCCGCGGTGCCCCATGGATCGGGACGCACGGTAGGTCGAAGGGGTTCGCGCGAGCAAGCGGGTGCGGCATGGGCGGCAGGAAATCGCGGATGAACGGTCCGGCGGGCCTGTGGAACGTGGTGCGGCGGGTCGCGATGGCGGGGGAGTTGGCGGGCGATTGTGAGAAGAAGAGCATCACGGCTGAAGCCGGTTCCTACCCGGCTTCTGCATGGTTCCTGCGCCGGTTCGTCCCGGGCTCGGCTCTTGTACACTGGCCCGCCGCCTGCGACGAACGGATGGACCGTACCGACCACCGCCGGATTTCCGCGTGGCGCATCGATGGCGAAGAGCGCGTGCGCGCCGACGAATGCGTCGCCGAGGAGGTCGCGGTTGCGCTGGTCTACAACGGGACGCCGCATGCGGTGATGATGGCCTCGCCGCGGGACCTCGGTGATTTCGCGCTCGGGTTTTCCGTGACCGAAGGCATCATCGGAAATGCCAGCGAGTTTGAACTCGTCGATCTGCTCGAGCGCGACGCGGGCATTGCGGTGCACTGCCTGATTCCGGAAGCGCGACATGCCGCCTTGCGCGAACGCACGCGCAATCTGGCCGGTCGCAGCGGTTGCGGGCTGTGCGGCGCGGAGTCGCTGCAAGCCGCGATTCGGCCGATTCGGACGGTGAAGGATGAACTGCGCTTCGAACCGGCGACGATTGCCGAAGCGCTCGCGATCCTCCCGCGACAGCAGGCGCTCAACGGCGCGACCGGCGCCGTGCACGCAGCCGCGCTGGTCGATGCTTCGGGCCTGCTCGTGCGCGAGGACATCGGCCGGCACAACGCGCTCGACAAGCTCGTCGGCGCGATGCTCGGCAGCGGGCGCGGCCCGGGCTTCGTGCTGATTACCTCGCGCGCCTCCTACGAGATCGTGCACAAGGCGGCGGCGGCCGGAGTCGAACTGGTTGCCGCAATCTCGGCGCCGAGCGCGCTCGCGATCCGGCTCGCCGAGGAGGCGGGCATCACCCTGGTCGGGTTCGCGCGCGACGCGCGCATGACCGTGTACAGTCACCCGCGACGCATCATCTGAACCACCACGCGGTACCATGCGCCGCCCTGCCTCGCTCGCATGGAAGAGGAATGGATTCCGCTTCCGCCGCGGATGACGACAGGTATGCCGTCTCCCGTCTCCCGTCTCGCGCTCCCTGCCCACCCTCCCATGTCCCCCACCACCAAGGCCCAGTTGCAAATCCATGCCTGCGTCGTGCTGTGGGGATTCACCGCGATCCTCGGCAAGCTCATCGCATTGCCTGCACTCGCGCTGGTGTGGTGGCGCATGCTGCTGGTCACCGCGGGACTGGCGCTGGTGCCGCGCGTGTGGCGCGGATTGCGTGCGATGCCGGCGCGCCTGATCGCGGCATATGCGGGAATCGGCGTACTCGTCGCATTGCACTGGTTGACGTTCTATGGCGCGGTCAAGCTCGCGAATGCGTCGGTCGCGGCGACCTGCATCGCGCTCGCGCCGGTGTTCCTCGCGTTCGTCGAACCGTGGATCGGCCGGCGCCGCTTCGACCGGCGCGAACTGCTGCTCGGCATCGCGGTGGTGCCGGGTGTCGCGCTCGTCGTGGGCGGAATACCCGACGCGATGCGCATCGGCATCGCGGTCGGCGTGTTGTCGGCGTTGCTCGCCGCACTGTTCAGTGCGTGCAACAAGCGTCTCGTCCTGCACGGCGATCCGCTCGCAGTCACCGCGATCGAACTGGCCGCGGGCAGTATCCTGCTGACCCTCGTTGCGCCGTTCGTGCCGCATGCCGGTGCGGTGTTTCCGCTGCCCGGCTGGCACGACGCGATCCTGCTCGTGGTGCTCGCGTTCGGTTGCACGCTGCTACCGTTCGCGTTGTCGCTGGTCGCGCTGCGCGAACTCAGCACGTTCGCGACCCTGATCGCGATCAACCTCGAACCGGTCTACGCGGTCGTGCTCGCGATCCCCCTGCTCGGCGAGCAGCGCCAGCTCGACCCGGGCTTCTACGTCGGCGTCGCGATCATCATCGCCGCGGTATTCGCGCAGCCGCTGCTGGGTGGCCCGTCGTCCACGCCGCAACCGGAACTGCTCGGCGCCGAGCCGAGCAAGCTCGGTTCCACGGCAACCCGCAACCCGTAGAGCGGAGCTTGCTCCGCTCACCACCAAGCAACGCCCCGTAGAGCGGAGCTTGCTCCAATCCCGAACCCTCACCCGCCCCTTCGAGGCACCCTCTCCCGACAGGAGAAGGAAGAAACCACACCAGTCTCTCGTCTCTCGTCTCTCGTCTCCCAACAGGCACAATACCCGGTCCACCCGCATCCCTGCCCCAATGTCCCTGGTCAACTTCCTCGACGTCGACTATTCGATTGGCGGCCCGTTGTTGCTCGACGGCGTCGATTTCGCGATCGAGCGCGGCGAGCGCGTGTGCGTGGTCGGGCGCAACGGTGCGGGCAAGTCCACGCTGTTGCGCCTCATCGATGGCCAGTTGCGGCCGGACGACGGCGAGGTGCGCATCGAATCCGGCGTGCGCATCGCGCGCCTCGCGCAAGAGGTGCCGCGCGACCTGGAGGGCAGTGTGTTCGACGTCGTCGCGAGCGGCCTCGGTGAACTCGGCGCATGGCTCGCGGAATACCATCGTCTTTCGCATGCGCTCGACGTGCCCGGCAACACGACCGTCCTCGCAAACGTGCAGGCGCGCATCGACGGCGCGAACGGCTGGAACCTCGACCAGCGCGTCGAACGCACCCTGACCCGCCTCGAACTGCCGGAAGACACTGCGTTCGCCGCGCTTTCCGGTGGCATGAAGCGCCGCGTGCTGCTCGCGCGCGCACTGGTCACCGAGCCCGACATCCTGCTGCTCGACGAACCGACCAACCACCTGGACATCGAAGCGATCGACTGGCTCGAGAAACTCCTGCTCGACTACGCCGGCAGCCTCGTGTTCGTGACCCACGACCGACGATTCCTGCGCGCGCTCGCGACGCGCATCGTCGAGATCGACCGCGGCGCGGTGACGAGTTGGCCCGGCGATTACGCGAACTACCTGCGCCGCCGCGAGGAACGGGCGCATGCGGAGGCACAGGCCGACGCGCTGTTCGATCGCAAGCTCGCCGAAGAGGAAGTCTGGATCCGTCAGGGCATCAAGGCGCGGCGCACACGCAACGAGGGCCGCGTGCGCGCGCTGGAAGCGATGCGCCGCGAGCGTGCCGAACGTCGTGAACGCGGCGGCACGGTGCGTCTGCACGAGGCCACGGCCGCGCGCTCCGGCCGACGTGTGATCGAGGCCGATGGCGTGGATTTCGCATTCGGCGGACGCGTGATCGTGCGCGACTTCTCGACCCGGATCCAGCGCGGCGACCGGGTCGGCCTGATCGGCCCGAACGGTTCGGGCAAGACCACCCTGCTGCGCCTGCTGCTCGGCGATCTGGTACCCCGGTCGGGTGAGATCCGCATCGGTACGAAACTCGAAATCGCGTACTTCGACCAGCATCGCAGCCGTTTGCGCGAGGATCTCAGCGCCCTGGACAACGTCGCCGAAGGCGCCGAATACATCGAGATCGACGGGGCGCGCAAGCATGCGCTCGGTTACCTGCAGGACTTCCTGTTCTCGCCGGAACGCGCGCGCGCACCGATCACCGCGTTGTCCGGCGGCGAGCGCAACCGCCTGCTGCTCGCGAAACTGTTCGCGAAGCCGTCCAACCTGCTGGTCATGGACGAACCGACCAATGACCTCGACGTCGAAACGCTGGAATTGCTGGAGGAGCTGCTGGCCGCCTATCGCGGTACGCTGCTGCTCGTGTCGCACGACCGCGAGTTCCTCGACAATGTCGTGACCAGCACCCTGGTGCTGGAAGGCGAGGGTCGGATCGGCGAGTACGTCGGCGGCTACAGCGACTGGCTGCGCCAACGATCGTCATCACGCTCGCCGGACGTCGCACCGGATGCACGACCGACCAGGACCGCTGCGCCGCGCAAGGGGGCAACCGCTTCGGTAGCCAAGGCCCGGCTCGGTTTCAACGAGAAGCGGGAACTGGAGGCATTGCCGCAACGCATCGAGAGCCTCGAGGCCCGCATCGCCGAGATCGGCGAACGTATGCAGGATCCCGCGTTCTATCGCCAGGAACCGGCCGCGATCGGCGCGGCCAACGAGGAACTCGCCGCGGCGCAGGCGGAACTGGATGCCGCGTACGAGCGCTGGGAAACGCTGGAAGCGCTGCGCTGAGCGCACGGAATGTCATGCTGTTCCTTCGCCCCGCGCAGCGGGGAGAAGGTAATCCGGTGCGGTTCCTTCGCCATGCGCAGCGGGGAGAAGGAAACCCGGCGCTGTTCCTTCGCCCCGCGCAGCGGGGAGAAGGTGCCCGGAGGGCGGATGAGGGGCGCTTTTGATGTTCGGCGCTCGCAGGGATTCAATGAGATTTTCCTCGTACACGGCGAGGCTCGTTGCCCCTCATCCGGCGCTTCGCGCCACCTTCTCCCCGTTGCCACGGGGAGAAGGGAATCCCGTGCGGTTCCTTCGCCATGCGCAGCGGGGAGAAGGAA
>CAYWZC010000028.1:19604-21140 GCA_964462745.1 uncultured Rhodanobacteraceae bacterium | reverse complement strand
CGGGGAGAAGGGAATCCCGTGCGGTTCCTTCGCCATGCGCAGCGGGGAGAAGGAAACCCAGTGCGGCCGCCACTCAGCTTTCGAGCTTCGCGTCCATCGTGATGGTCGCGTTCAGCACCTTCGATACCGGGCAGCCGGTCTTGGCCTTGTTCGCGATATCCTGGAACGTTGCCGCATCGGCGCCGGGGATCTTGGCGTTCACATCGAGGTGCACGGCCGTGATCGTGTAGCCGTCGTCCGATTTCTCGAGGGTCACGGTCGCGGCGGTTCGGATCGTGTCCGGGGTCAGGCTCGCGCCGCCGAGCTGCGCCGACAGCGCCATCGAGAAGCACGCGGCATGCGCGGCCGCGATGAGTTCCTCGGGATTGGTTCCGGAGTCGCCCTCGAAGCGCGAGCCGACCGAGTAACCGGCCGACGACAGTACGCCGCTCGCGGTCGAGATCGCGCCGTGGCCGTCCTTGAAACCACCGTTCCATACCGCCGAACCCTTGCTTTTCATGATGCCGTCTCCTGATCGAGTGAAAGTTGCGCGCCACCACGGCGCCAATGTCCACCCTGCATCATGCCCGCACCGCAGTGAACGATGCATTACGCCACCCCCGCCGCTCTCCGCCCTCCGCTCATTGCTCTCCGCTCCCTGCTCCCCGCTCCCCACTCTCTGCTTTCCGCTTACCGCTTACCGCTTACCGCTTACCGCTCCCCGATTCCCGGCTCCCGGCCCCGACCAACGTGCCCGCCCCGCCGCGCTACGTTATGCTCCGCGCTCCCACCTTCCATGAACGAGGCCACCATGTTCCGTTGCCTGCTGACCGCGTGTTCGCTGACCCTCGTCCTGGCCGCGTGCCAGTCCACCGCGCCGACGCGCGGGAGTGCCGCACCGGAATCCGCGACCGCAGCGCCAGTCGATGCAAATGCCGATGCGCGCTTCGCGGACCTGTCGCGCCGCTGGCTCGACGGTGCGATGCGCCTCAGTCCGGTCAGCGCGACCCAGATCGGCGACCACCGTTTCGACGCCGAACTCGACGACCTGTCCGCGGCGGGGCGCGACGCACGCGGGAAATTCTCGAAGGACATGCTGGCCGAACTGGACGACATCGACGCGAACCGACTGTCGCGCGCGAACCAGGTCGATGCGGCGATGTTGCGCAACCAGTTGCGCTACGACCTCTGGGACCTCGAAACCATGCAGAGCTGGGCCTGGGATCCGCAGGTCTATTCGCAACTTGCGGGCGGCGCCCTGTACACCCTGATGGCGCGCGAGTTCGCGCCGCTGCCCGATCGCCTTCGATCGGCGACCGCGCGCATGGAGAAGCTGCCCGCGTTGTTCGCGCAGGCGCGCGAAAACCTCGATCCCGCGCGCGTGCCGAAGATCCACGCCGAGACGGTCGCGAAGCAGAACAAGGGGCTATTGAGCCTGGTCGACGGCCTGATCGTGCCGCATGCGGACGCGTTGTCCGGAACCGATCGGGCCCGGCTCGACGCGGCGATCGCCGGCCTGCGCGCGGCGGTCGACCAGCAGCAGACCTGGCTCGACGA
>CAYWZC010000028.1:15617-19504 GCA_964462745.1 uncultured Rhodanobacteraceae bacterium | reverse complement strand
CGGCGATCGCCGGCCTGCGCGCGGCGGTCGACCAGCAGCAGACCTGGCTCGACGACACCCTGGTGCCCAACGCGAAAGGCAATTTCCGCATCGGCGCGGAACTCTACGACGCCAAGCTCGCGTTCGCGCTCAACTCGCCGCTGGACCGGACCGAGATCCGGCGCCGCGCCGAGGCCGAACTGGTGCGCGTGCGTGCGCAGATGTATGCGATTTCGCGCGACGTGCTCGGCGGTGAACTGGACGGCCGCGCGTTGCCGGCCGGGCCCGATGCGGATGTGCAGCAGGCCGCGATCGAAGCGGCGCTGGAACGCGCCTACGCGGAGCGTCCGGCGCGCGAGCAGGTCATGGGCACGGCCGAACAGGCGCTTGCCCAGGCCAGCGCGTTCGTGCGCGAGAAGGATCTCGTGACGATGCCGGACACCCCGGTGCGCATCATCGCGATGCCCGAGTTCCAACGCGGCGTCGCGCTCGCGTACTGCGATCCGCCGGGACCGCTGGACAAGGACATGCCGACGTTCTACGCGGTGTCGCCGATTCCGGAAGACTGGACCGACACCCAGGTCACCTCGTTCCTGCGCGAATACAACACCCGCTCGATCCACGAGCTGACCATCCACGAAGCGATGCCGGGCCACTACCTGCAGCTCGCGCACGCGAACCGGTATCCATCCACGCTGCGCGCGGTGCTGTATTCCGGCCCGTTCGTGGAAGGCTGGGCGGTGTATGCGGAGAAGATGATGGCGAACGCCGGTTATCTCGGCGGCGATCCGCTGTACAGGCTCATCAACCTCAAGTGGGACCTGCGCGTGATCGGCAATGCGCTGATCGACCAGGCGATCCACGTCGACGGCATGACGCGCGAGCAGGCGATGGAGCTGATGACGCGGCAGACCTTCCAGGAGGAACGCGAGGCAGCCGGCAAGTGGGTGCGCGCGCAACTGACTTCGGCGCAGTTGCCGACCTATTTCGTCGGCTACCAGGAACACATGGACCTGCGCCGCGAGGCCGAACGGCGCGCCGGCGCGAACTTCGACCTCAAGCACTACAACGACACGGTGTTGTCGTTCGGCTCGCCGCCGGTCCGCTACGTGCGCGAGCTCATGTTCGACGAACCGATTCGCTGAGTGGACGGATGATCGATCGCCAGGCCACTGCCATTGCGAAAACCCAGTTTCCCGCCATCCCGGCGAAAGAACGTCACCCCGGCCTCCGATTCGGGGCCGGGGTTGGGACGCGACAGGACCACGCTGGATGACCAGCCTTCGGCTGCTGTGAAGCGCCTCCGGCTTCCGCCGGGATGACGAACAAGGAACGGCATCACCCGTTATGCCGCGATTCCGCGAACGTGGGTTCCAATGCAGGCACCTGCCACGAACGGAGACGAGCATGCCGATCCTGCGACTGCGATTGACCGCGAGCGAAGACGACACGTACCGGCTGATCGATGGCTTGTCCTCGCTCGAAGGCATCGAATCAGCCGAGGAAATCGCCGACCTCATGCCGCACATGGACGATCCCGATTCGAGCTCGGCCGGCCTGTCCGACAACGCCGGCCCCGGCTCCCATGCAATCAAGGTGATCGGCGAACGCGAGGCAGTCGACCGAGCACTCGAAGTCGCCGAAGCCGCCGCCCGCGACATGGGCGTGGCGCTGGAAGTGACCGATTCGGAATATCCCTGGGACGAGTGAACCCGCGGAAATGCACCGGATGGGGTGACCCGGTACGAGTCTCGCAACCCGTAGAGCGGAGCTTGCTCCGCTATCGAGCACGTCGTGCATTCGGCGTAGCCTGAGCCGAGCAAGCTCGGCTCTGCGACCACGCGGGTCACTTCTGCCCGCGTTTGCCCTGGTTGCCGCGACCGTGCATGCCGACGATGCCGCGGTTCGCTTCGGGCGAGAATGTCTGCGTCGCGTTGCCCGGTGCTTCCACGTCGCTCATGCCGTTCGTCCCTGATCCGGGAATGCCGGTGTGCGCATTCGCGGCCGGCCACGTCGGACCCTGGCGCACGCGCTTGCGTTTGGCTTCCAGCAGCTGGCGCAATTGCGCAGCCGATTGTTCCGGTGTGAGCGGAGCCGCAGGCGGCCGCGTGGCTGCGTCGGCCGGTCCACTCTCCGGACGCGCACGGTCTTGCAATGCGCGATCCGTCCCGGATGCATTCGGCTTCGGGGCGTCCGTCTTGCGCGGCGCCGATGCCGTGGTCTTGTCCGGCGCCGCTCGTCCGACGGTGGCAGGCCAGCGCCGATCGGAGTCGGTGGCCGCGGGTTCGGTGCCGAACGAGTCCGGCAACCGCGGGGGCGTCACGGTTGCACGTTTCGATGCGGGCCGGGTCGTCGTCGCGCGCTTCGTGGTGGTGGGTTTGTCTGCCCTCCGGCTCGTGCCACTCGCGGTTGCGGTGCGCTTTGCCGGTGTCGCGCGGGTGACGCCGGACTTCGTTGCCGGGCGTTTCGGCGCCGCGGACTTCGTTGCCGTTCGCTTCGGGGAAGCGGGTTTCGCGGCGGTCCGCCTCACCGGTGCCTTCTTCGCCTCGACCTTGCGGGTCGGCGCCTTCTTCGCAGCGGCTTTCGCCTTCGACACCGTCTTCTTCGGCGCGACCTTCTTCGAGACAGCGTTCTTCGACACCACCTTCTTGGATGCAGCCTTCCTCGCCGGGACCTTCTTCGACGCCACCTTCTTCGCCACGGTTTTTTTTGCGGATTTCTTCACCGCCGGCTTGCCTGCGCCGGTTGCCTTGGCAGTCTTGCGCGCGACTGCCTTCTTGCCAGTGGTCGTCGAGGCACTTTTTGCCCTTGCACGCGCGTTGCCCTTGCCTGCGGTGCCGCGATGGGTCTTGCGAGCCGTCTTTGCGGTTGCCATGCGTGTCTCCTCACCCGTGGTGTTTGAAGTATTGCACTTCGCGTTCATGCCTTGCCGCCGCGGCGCAGGTCCCGGAGGTGTCGAGATTGCGCCAATTGCGGGTTTTCGCGTCCTTCTCGCCGGAATATCGACGATACACGTCCGTCGGGAGTTTGCGAATCATCGCTCGTCCTCCGGTTGCGCGGAATCACCGCGACGTACAGGATGCGATTCCTGCGGCCTCCAATTTGGCTGCGGAAAGAAACTTCCAGCCACCTGCTAATGCCATTCCGGAACTGGACGCGTGCTGAACACGAGATCCGGCATCGCGCAGCGTCGCGCGCGCTTGCTATGCTCGCGGCATGCAGCCGTCCCTGAACTTCGCCTCGCGCTTTCGCGGGTTCCTTCCGGTCGTCGTCGACGTCGAGACCGGCGGTTTCGACTGCGCGCGCGATGCGCTGCTCGAGATCGCCGCGATTCCGATCGGCATGGACTCCGCCGGGTTCCTGCATCCGCAAGCCGTGGTATCGACCCATGTCGAGCCGTTTCCGGGTGCGAACATCGAGCCGCGTTCGCTGGAGATCACCGGGATCGATGTCGATCATCCGTTTCGCGGCGCGCTCGCCGAGCGCGAGGCGCTCGACCACGTCTTCCGCCCGGTCCGCCAGGCGGTACGTGCGGCGGGCTGCCAGCGCGCGATCCTCGTGGGCCACAACGCCGCGTTCGATCTTTCGTTCCTGAACGCCGCGATCCGGCGTACCGGCCACAAGCGCAGCCCGTTCCATGCATTCAGTTGCTTCGACACCGTCAGCCTCGGCGCACTCGCCTACGGCCAGACCGTGCTCAGCCGGCTGATCGAGGCGGCTGGCATGTCCTGGGATAGCCGCGAGGCGCATTCGGCCGTCTACGACGCCGAACAGACCGCGGAACTTTTTTGCCGCATCGTCAATCGCTGGAAGCACCTCGAGGAACTCGCCGCCGCGGCGCAGCCATTGCAAACCCGCGAGGTCACCACCACCGTGGTCGTGACCGACACCACGACCACCCCGGCCGA
>CAYWZC010000028.1:7536-15517 GCA_964462745.1 uncultured Rhodanobacteraceae bacterium | reverse complement strand
ATCTACGTCTACGTACCGACCGCAGCGCCCTGCCCGACTTGCCGCGACGGCATCGAACGGCTGCAACGCCTGTCGGACCCGCCGTTGCATGCGTGCCCCGATTGCGGCGCTGCGCTGCAACGCGCGCTCACGGCACCCGGCGTCGTGTCCGGCCAGTCGCAGCGCCTGAAGGAATCGCACATCGGCAAGCACGGCTTCACCCAGTACCGGCGCATCGGCAAGGGCCAGTACGAGAAAACCGTCGGCAAGGGACCGGACACGATCAGCGGGGATTGAAGTCCGCAATGCGGGCTGCTTCGTAGAGCGTAGCTTGCTGCGCTCGAATGCGCTGCGCCGCGGGTGGCGGAAGCCGAGCAAGCTCGGCTCTACAAGAACCGCGCAAGAGGCATCACGCGCGCTGACGCAGCACCTCGAACAGCGCAATGCCGGTCGCGACCGATACGTTGAGGCTGTCGACCTCGCCGCGCATCGGGATGCGGGCGAGGAAATCGCAATGTTCGCGGGTCAGGCGGCGCATGCCTTCGGCCTCGCTGCCGACGACGATCGCGATCGGTCCCTTCAGCGCGATACGGTACAACGGCTCCGGCGCGTCGCCGGCCAGTCCCACCAGCCAGACGCCGGCGTCCTTCACCGATTTCAGCGTGCGCGCGAGATTGGCGGCGACGACGAACGGCACCCGGTCGGCCGCGCCCGCCGACGCGCGGCGCACCGTCGGGGTGATGCCGGCCGCACGATCCTTCGGCACGATCACGGCCGTCGCCCCCGCTGCCTCGGCACTGCGCAGGCACGCGCCGAGATTGTGCGGATCGGTGATCCCGTCGAGCACCAGGAGCAGCGCATCGTTGCCCGCCGCATCGATCAGCGCGGGCAGATCGGATTCACCCAACGCCGCCGGTGCGCGATAACGCGCGACGACTCCCTGGTGACGCCCACCGCCGGTCATGCGTTCGAGTGCCTCGCGATCGCGCGCGTGCAGCCGGACGCCCAATTCCTTCGCGCGATCGACGAGTTCCCTGACCCGCGGGTTGTGCGCGCCGGTTTCGACGTAGATCTCGACCAGGTTGTCGGCGTCGTACTTGAGCGCCGCCTCGACCGAGTGGATGCCGATCAACAGGTCCGCGCTCATGAACGATGCCTGCTGCGCTTGCCTTTCGACGCTGGTTCGCGGCTCGCCTCCGATTCGCTCGCGACGAGGCGGAAGTCGATCTTGCGTTCCTCCATGCTCGCGCGCAGGACCTGCACGCGCACCCGGTCACCGAGCCGGAACCGGAGTCCACGTCGCTCGCCGGCCAGCAGGTGGTTGGCCGAATCGAAGTGATAGTAGTCGTTCGGCAACTGGGTGATGTGAACCAGGCCGCTGACGCGTGACTCGACGAGTTCCACGAACAAGCCGAACGACGTGACCCCGGACACGATGCCGTCGAACGTGCTGCCGACGTATTTTTCCATCCATGCGCACTTGAAGCGCTCGTCGACGTCGCGCTCGGCCTCTTCCGCACGGCGCTCGCGCTGCGAACACTGTACGCCCATCGAGGCCATTGCGGTTTCGTTGTAGGTGTAGTTCGCGGGCCGCCCCTTGCCGAGCGCGTAGCGGATCGCGCGATGCACGAGCAGGTCGGGGTAGCGCCGGATCGGCGAAGTGAAGTGCGCATACGCGTCGAGTGCAAGGCCGAAGTGGCCCTCGTTCTCCGGCACGTAGACGGCCATGCTCTGCGAGCGCAGCAGCAGCGACTGGATCAGGTTGAACTCGGGACGCTCGCGGACCTTGTCGAGCAGGCGCGTGTAGTCGGCCGGAGTGACCTCGTCGTGCGGCGGCAATTTCAACTTGTACTGGCGCAGGAATTCCTGGAGGTCCTCGTACTTTTCCTCGCGCGGCGGCGCATGCACGCGGTACAGCGCCGGGATCTTCCTGCGCGAAAGGAACTTCGCGGCTTCGACGTTGGCCGCGATCATGCACACCTCGATGAGCTTGTGCGCATCGTTGCGCGGCTCGGCGCCCATCGACACGACCTCGCCGGACGCGCCGAGCGCGAACTTGGCCTCGACCGTATCGAACTCGATCGTGCCGCGACGCCTGCGCGCCTTGTCGAGGGTCTTGTACAACGCGTACAGGGTTTCGAGATCCGCGACGCGCTGCGCATGCCGGGCCCGCGTCGCGCGATCGTTCTCGCCGACGATCTTCCATACCTCGTTGTAGGTCAGGCGCGCATGCGAGCGCATGACCGCGGGATGGAAACGCGAACGCACGACTTCGCCGTCGGCATCGATCTGCATGTCGCAGGCCATGCACAGGCGGTCGACGCCGGGATTCAGCGAGCACAGTCCATTCGACAAGGGTTCCGGCAGCATCGGCACGACGAAACCCGGGAAATACGTCGACGTGCCACGCTCGTAGGCCTCGACGTCGATCGCGCTGCCGGGCTGCACGTAGTGCGACACGTCGGCGATCGCGACGATCAGGCGGAATCCACCGCCCTTGCGCGTCTCCGCCCACACCGCGTCGTCGAAATCGCGCGAATCGGCGCCGTCGATCGTGACGAGGGGCAGACGGCGCAGGTCCGTGCGCGCGGCGCATTCGGCTTCGGAAACCTCGATCGGCATCGCCTCGACTTCGCGCGTGACCGCCTGCGGCCATGCGTGCGGCAGGTCATGGTGCGCAATCGCCATTTCGACCACGAGCGACGGTTGCAGGCGGTCGCCGAGGATGCTGACGATGCGCCCGATCGGGCCGCGCTGCATGGTCGGCTGGTCGGTGATTTCCGCGATCACGATCTGGCCGGCGTGCGCACCGAGATCCTGGCCCGGCGGAATCAGGATGTCGTGCTGCAGGCGGTTGTCGTCGGGTGCGACGAGGGTCACGCCGCGGTCCACGACGACGTTGCCGACCAGGCGCGGCGAACGTCGCTCCAGCACTTCGACGATCGCGCCCTTGCGCCGGCCGCGGTGATCGATGCCGACGACGCTCGCGAGCACCCGATCGCCGTGCAGCACGGTGCGCATCTGCGCGGGCGACAGGTACAGGTCCTCGCCGCCCTCGTCCGGACGCAGGAAGCCGTAGCCGTCCGCGTTCGCGAGCACGGTGCCCGACAGGAGGTCGAGCTTGCGCGCCAGCGCGTAGCCGCCGCGGCGGTTCTGGAACAATTGTGCGTCGCGGACCATCGCGGCGAGGCGCCGGGTCAGGGCCTCGATGTCGCGCGCTTCATCGAGACCGAGCGCCACCGCGATCTTCTCCGTGGTCAGCAGCTGGCCGCTGTCCTCGAGCAGGGCGAGGATCGCTTCGCGACTCGGGATCGGTCGCTCGTAACGCCGCGCTTCGCGCGCTGCCTGGGGATCGTCGCGGCGCGGTGTCTTCGGCGGTTCGGTCGTCGTCGGTCGACGTTGACGATCCGTCTTCGCGACCGGCGGCGGCAGGTCCGGCATCCACGGTGGTTTCCGGCCCGCTCGGGACGCGGCTTTCGGTTTGCGCTTCGTCGCGGCCGAGGCGGTTTTCGCCGATGCCGCACGAGACTTGCGCGCCGGCTTCGCGACGCTGTCGCGCGCACCCGGTGCGGATTTGCGGCGCTTGTCCGCCGGCGCATGCTTGCCGGCGCTGCGCCCGGTCTTCTTCCTGGTGGCCAACATCGTCTCCTTCGAAGGCGCGCAGCGTGAACGACGCCCGGCGCCAATGCAACCTGCGATTGACAACCCGCAATGGCAACAGTATCGTTCGCGGCCCCCGAACGGCAGCTTTCCACCAGCCGAACCGGGGCCTTGCCCAGGTGGCGGAATTGGTAGACGCACTAGCTTCAGGTGCTAGCGGGGCGACCCGTGGAGGTTCGAGTCCTCTCCTGGGCACCACATGCACTTTCCGACGACATCCGAAGTCGTCCCAGGAAGTAAAAAACCCCGCTGAGTGCGGGGTTTTTTGTGTCGGCATGTCGGGGGGGCGATGCCTCCCGCATTGCGCGCGTCGCTACGGCTCGCACGCTCCGGCCTCGGCGGATTCGAAGCCGCTGCAGAACACGCCGTCGTTCGCCGGTGCGGAGGTCGCGATCGACAGCGCCCAGATCTCGCTGCCGCCATTCGGCGTGGGGCCGACCAGGCTGACCGCGCCGGTGGATACGTCGACCGTGTAAACCTGGCCCTGAAACGCACCGTCCGTGCCGAGCGGGCCGAATGCGGCCCAGTACAGCGTATCGGTCGCCTTGTCGAAGTCCATGCCTTGCGCGTACGCCGCGTTCACCTCGGTCGGGCCGATCACCTGCACGTCGCCGTTGGTCTTGTCGATGCGGATCAGGAAGTTGTCGTACGGATCGATGATGGTCACGGCGTACATCTCGCCGGCCGAGTTGATCGCAATGTCGACCGGACGGTAATCGCCCGATCCGCCCGCGAGCGGCGCAACCGGCGCGACGGCCGCCGTGGCCGGGTCGATCGTGTACAGGTTACAGCCGACGCCGACGGTATGGTTGCAGGCGACCGCGAACACGGCGTCGGTGACCGGATCCCACTTCATGCCGACCCAGTATTCGCCGTCCACCGGGGGAACCGCCGGGCCGATGTCGGTGACCGATGCATCGACCGTGTCGATCGTGCGCAACACGTTCGCATCGCCGACCAGGTACTGCTTGCTGAAGTCGTTGCCGATGAACGTGGCGGTCCACAACGCCGGGTCGCTCGGCTGCGCACCGATCATCGTCGAGTTCGCGGGCGATGAGAGGTCAAAGGAGGAATACTGGCGCGCGAACGACAGCGTCATTTCCATCGCGTACGCCGGCACCCCGCCAAGCATCTGCGTGATCGTCATCGGGGTCGGCTGCGCAAACGTCGAGCCGTCCGCGCCGGCCGATTGTGCCGGTGTCGAAGCCGCCGGTTGGAAGTGCCCCCGCTCCCCGGCCTGTGCGACGCCACCGACGAGGAACGCGCCGGCCAGGATCGGCGTGACGAAAGCGGACAGGAATGCGTGGGTGGGTCTGGACATGCGATTTCCTCGAGCTGGGTGACAGGGTGTCCGCGATTCTTGCGGTCGGTTTGCGCCGACTACATCGGAAGATTCACCCGCGCGCCCGGCCGATGCATGACCGATTCGTTGCCGAATCCGGCAACCCCATGAAAACTTTGAGGATTCATGTGCCGAGGCGGGTACGGTTCGGGGTGCCGGCGTCGTCAGTGCAACTGCGTTGCGGCCGTGACCAGATCATCCGGAAGGGCGCGCTCGCCCGCCAGCGCACGAACACGGCCCATGGCGCGGGCGAAGGCCTCCGGCTGGCGCAGTGCGAGGTACAGGCGCGCTTGCAGCACCGCGCAGGCAAAATCCCGATCCGCCCACTCGGCGACTCGACCGACCACCGCGGTCGCCCTGGACATCGCCGCGGAGCGGATCAACGCGGTCCCGTACGAGACCACGACCTCGGCGATATCGGCCGGTGCCCCGCTGGTCGTCGCGGCGGCAAGGCTCGCCTCGTAGGCCCGCGTCCCCGCGGCCGGATCGAGCGGCCATCGAGCCTCCGCGATGGCCAGTTGCCGGTAGGCCGGGCTCACGCCGATCTCGTTCGCTGACTGCGTGGCGCGCCGGATTTCCGCATCGGCCCCGGTCTCGTCGCCGACTGCGCGCAGGGCGCGGACCCGCACCAGCCAGCCACTGTTGCGGATGCGCGCATAGACGGTCGATGCCAATGCGGGATCCGAAAGCCTCGTCATGGCCGCTTCCGCGAACCTGGCCGCGGTCGCAACCTCGCCGCGGTCGAAATCGAGCCGCGCGAGTTCCACCTGCACCGCGGCACGCATGCCGGCGATCTCGGCCGTCGCCTTGTCCTGGAGCAGGGTATCGAACTTCGCACGAGCCGCACGCAGATGGCCATTGAGGGCCAGCACGCGCGCCTGCGTGAACTCGAACAGGACCTCGCCGAGCGGGTGGTCGAGCCGTGGCAACCACGGTTCGGCCCGCCGTATCGTCGCCAGTGCGGCCTGCGGTTGCAGCAGGGACAGCTGCTCCGTCGCGCAGTTGCCGAGCGCATCGATGAATTTTTCCGCATCGCCGAACCGTTCGAAGCGGTCGGCCGCGGCGCTCCACATCGCCAGCGCCTCCGCATGGCGATTGCGCAAGGCGAGCAAGGTCGCCTGCTGGCCCTGCAAACGCGCCATCTGCAAACTGTCGCCGGCGAGTTCGAATGCGATGCGCGCTTGCGAGAAATCCGCATCCGCGTCGTCGAGATCGCCTTGCACCATGCGGAACAACCCGCGGCCGTACAACGCCTCGCCGAGCAGTCGCGGCGAATTCGATCCGCGCAGGATGCCGATGGCTTCGCCGAGCTTCTGCAAGGCGACATCCAGGTTGCCTTCCTGCGCCACCGGACCGGAAAGGCCGATCAGCGCGCGAGCATGTGTCTTCGCATCGAGCGCGGGCAGCCTGGCGAGCAGTTCGAGGTATTCCTTTCTCGCCGCGCTCATCCTGCCGGTGGCGAGATCGACGTCGGCGCGACGCAACAGCCACGCGTCGGTGCCCTGCAGGTCGGCCGGGGCCGTATCGAGCAGCCGACGTGCGGTCGCATGGTCGGCGCCGAGCATGGCGGCATCGATGCGCTGCAGCCATTGTTCGGCGGGCGCGTCGCCGTGTTCGGTGCCGGCAGGCAACGATCGGTCGAGCGCGAGCAGCAACTGGTCGCTGGCCCGACGGGCGGAGGCGACGGCGGAGTCCGCGTTCGCCTCGACTTCGCGCAGGACGCGCCCGCTCGCATCGCGCCATTCGATCCGGCTGACCCAGCCGGTGGCGACGTGCCGTGCCGAAGCAACAACGTAACGACCCGCTCCGGTCGCCGCGCCCACGCGCCGTTCGCTGAGCAGCGGCGTGCCGTCATTGCGCGCGGTCGCGGCGATGTTGTCGCTGGGAACGACGCGCAGGCCGGACTCGCGCAGGCGCTCGGCGATCTGGTCCATCAGGCCCAGCCTCAGCCACGCAGATGTCGCGTCGCCCGCGGGCTCGATCGCGACCGGCAGGACGGCCACGGTTTCCCTCGCGGAACCTGCCGCAAGGCGCGCGTGCCAGGCCCAGGCAACGAGCGCGAGCGCAATCACGACGATACCGGCGGCGACAGCAACGACGACACGTCGACGCGCCCTGCCACCAGATACCCGCGATGCGGGAGGCGCCGACACTTCGATCGGACCATCCCCACCCGGATCGACGACCTGCGTATCCTCCACCCAGCGATAGCCGAAGCGCGGCACCGTGCGCACCATCGACTCGCCGGCACCCGCATCATCGAGCACACGTCGCGGCTTGCGTATCAACTGGCCGAGCTGGGCGTCGGTGACATCGACCCGCCCCCAGATCGCGGCAATCAGCTCGTCGCGGCTGACCGCTCGCTCGCGATGTTCGATCAACCAGACCAGGCAATCGAACACCTTCGGCGAGACGGTCAGCAGGGTTCCGTCGGAGCGCAGCTCGCGCGCGGCGACATCGAGGAGAAACGTGGAGAAACGATAGACGGATCGACTCATTGCTCGTGGGCCGGGCCATTTCGCAGGGCGCGGCGCACGCACGCCGGGCCGGCACCGGCTATCCGATCGACGCCCGATTCGGCACCCTGGCGACCGATGATAGACGATTCACGACCGCTCGGCGGAGCGGGCCGGATCGTGTTCGGCGCGCGCTGGCCGCTACTCCTCCGGCGGTGGTTGCAATTCGACGAGCAGCTTCTCGAAATCCGCGATCACGTCTTCGAATGCCGCGTGCAACTCGGCCTGGCGGGTCATCAGGCCGTCGATCTTTTCGGTCTGGCCGAGTTTCGACAACTCGCCATCGAACAGCAGCCAGGCGGCGGTCAGGGCTTCCACGTTGTTCTTGGAATAGTGGCGCATCTCCTTGAGCTGCGCGAGCGTGTCGGTCACGTGGTCGGCGGCGGTCTTGCTGTCCTCGGCCATGGCAGGCTCCTGCACTGATGCGTAATCCGCTCACTGCATGGTACGGACTCATGCTGGCTGGGAGCCAAACGCGGAATCG
>CAYWZC010000028.1:5161-7436 GCA_964462745.1 uncultured Rhodanobacteraceae bacterium | reverse complement strand
AAGCATCACGGCTGAAGCCGGTTCCTACCAAGTGGACCTGCCGGCCACACCCCGACTCCCGACTCCCGACTCCCGAATCCCGTCTCTCACGCAAACGGATCGTGCAGCACGATCGTGTCGTCGCGGTCGGCGCCGGTCGCGACGATCGCGAGCGGACAACCGGACAATTCTTCGATCGCGCGCAGGTAGGCGCGTGCAGCCGGTGGCAGCTTGTTCCACTCGCGCACTCCGCTCGTTGGTTCCTCCCAGCCCGGGAATTCCAGGTAGACGGGTTTGCATTCGGCCCAGCCGTCCGCATCGAGTGGCGCGAGTTCACGGCGCTTGCCGCGATATTCGTAGGCAATGCAGACCTTGATGCTCGGCAGCCCGTCGAGCACGTCGAGCTTGGTGATCGCGAGCCCGGAAATCGCATTGATCTGCACCGCACGCTTGAGCGCGACGAGGTCGATCCAGCCGCAGCGGCGCGGGCGCCCGGTGCTGGCGCCGAACTCGTTGCCGTTCCTGCGCAGCAGCTCGCCCATGTCGTCGTCGAGTTCGGTCGGGAACGGACCGCCGCCGACGCGCGTCGCATAGGCCTTGCAGATGCCGAGCACGTAGTCGATGTCGCAGGCGCCGATACCGGTGCCGGCGAGCGCGCCGCCAATCGTGGTGTTGCTCGAAGTCACGTACGGATAGGTGCCGTGGTCGATGTCGAGCAGTGCGCCCTGCGCGCCTTCATAGAGGATATGCGCGCCGTCGCGGCGCAGGTCGTGCAGCACCGTGGCGACGTCGTCGACCATCGGACGGATGTATTCGCCCCACGCGAGCGCATCGTCGAGTACGCGCTGGTAATCGACCGCTTCGGCTTTCAGCCATTCGGTCAGCAGGAAGTTGTGGTAATCGACCGCGACGCGCACCTTGTCCGGCAGTTCGTGCGGATACATGAGATCCGCGACGCGGATCGAACGACGCGCGACCTTGTCCTCGTAGGCGGGGCCGATGCCGCGCCCGGTCGTGCCGATCGCCTTGTCGCCCGAGGCCGCCTCGCGGCCTTTGTCGACCGCGATGTGGTACGGCATGATCAGGGGCGTCGCCGGGCTGATCTTGAGGCGCGATCGCACCTCGACACCCTGCGCCTCGAGTTCCCCGACCTCGTGCTGCAGCGCTTCCGGCGACAGCACCACGCCGTTGCCGATCAGGCACTGCACGTTGTCGCGCAGGATGCCCGACGGAATCAGGTGCAACACGGTCTTCTTGCCGCCGATGACCAGCGTGTGCCCTGCGTTGTGCCCGCCCTGGAAACGCGCCACCGCCGCGACGCGCTCGGTGAGGAGATCGACGATCTTGCCCTTGCCTTCGTCGCCCCACTGCGCGCCGAGGATGACTACCGAACTGCCCATGATGATTCTCGCTTTCGTTGCCATGCCCCGTCGTGGGGCGACGTCGGTGACGGACTCGCCATCCTGGCTCGCCTCGTCACCCGGCCTCCGGCATCCTGCCTGCGGCGCTCGCCGGGATGGAATGCCATTCAAGGCATTCCATCAAGTCCCGGCTCGCCCCCACTGCGCGCCGAGGATGACTACCGAACTGCCCATGTTGATTCTCGCTTTCGTTGCCATGCCCCGTCGTGGGGCGACGTCGGTGACGCCTCGCCACCCGGCCTCGGATTCGCCTTCCCTCTCGTAGGAACCGGCTTCAGCCGTGATGCTTCTGGTTCCGATGTAGCGCGACGCGAACGGCATCACGGCTGAAGCCGGTTCCTACATCGGACGTACCTCGCAATTCCCGACTCCCGAATCCCGAATCCCGAATCAATAAACCACCTTCAAGGCAATCAACCCGACCACGATCATCGCGGCTCCGACGAAACGCAGCGAGCGTTCATCGACACGCTGCAGTTGCTCCGCCATGCGCTTCCAGAGCCCGGGCGAAGCGAACAGGAACAAGCCCTCGATGACCAGGACGAGGCACAGCGCCGCGGCCAGATCCTTCGGCATGGGTCACTTGCTGTCTTTCAGGTAGTGCAGGAATTCGGACGTCGGATCGAGCACCAGCACGCCGTTGCCGGACTTGCCGAGTGAATCCCGATAAGCCTCGAGACTGCGATAGAACGAATAGAACTCCGGATCCGCACCGTATGCGGCCGCGTAGATGTCGGCCGCCTGCGCGTCACCCTCGCCGCGCAGCTTCTGCGCGTCACGATAGGCCTCGGCCTTGAGCACCTGGACCTGGCGATCGGCTTCGGCGCGAATGCGCGCCGCCGCCTCGTTGCCTTGCGCACGCAGCGAGTCGGCGA
>CAYWZC010000028.1:0-5061 GCA_964462745.1 uncultured Rhodanobacteraceae bacterium | reverse complement strand
TCGGCGCGAATGCGCGCCGCCGCCTCGTTGCCTTGCGCACGCAGCGAGTCGGCGACCTGCTTGCGTTCCGAACGCATGCGTTCGTAGACCGAGCGCAGCACCGAACTTTCCTCGGGCAGATCGATGCGCTTGATGCGCACGTCGACGATCTGGATGCCGAGGTTCTGCGCGGCACGATTCGCCGCGGTGACCAGCGCATCGGTGAGTTCGGAGCGCGCGCTCGACACGACTTCCTGCAACGTCCGCGAGTTGATCGCGGTACGCAGGCCTTCGCGCACGATCGGACCCAGGCGTTGCTGGGCACGCGTCTCGTCACCGCCGACGGCGGTGTAGAACTTCGCCGGATCCGCGATGCGCCACTTCACGAAGAAGTCGACGCTCACGTCCTTCTTCTCCGACGTGAGGTAGCGCTCCGGAGTGGAGTCGAGGGTCAGGATGCGGCGGTCGAAGCGCAGCACCTGCTGGACCAGCGGCAACTTGAAATGCAGGCCCGGCTTGAATTCGGTCTGCGAGATGCGGCCGAACTGGAGCAGGATCGCGACCTGGCCCTCGTGCACCACGAACGCGACACTCGTCGCGACGAGGAGCGCCGCGGCGGCGAGCAGGGTTGGGAGAATGCGCATCAGTTGCCCCCCTTCTCGAACCCGGCGGCCGCCTGTGCCGGCACCACCGGATCGGCGACCGTCGGCGCGGCTTTCGCCGCAGGCGATACCGGCAGGTACAGGAGATTCTTGCCGGCCGACAGGTCGATCACATTCGGAGTTTCCGCGACCACCTGTTGCAGGGTTTCCAGGTACAGTCGCTCGCGCGTGACTTCCGGTGCCGCACGGTACTCGGCCTCGATCAGGGTGAAGCGCTGCGCGTCGCCCTGTGCGCGCGCAACGCGCTCGGCCTTGTAACCCTCCGCCTCGGCACGGATCGCGGCGGCCGCGCCACGCGCTTCCGGCACCACGCGATTGGCGTAGGCGTCGGCCTCGTTGCTGCGCCGCTGGCGATCCTCGCGCGCGCTGATTGCATCGTCGAAGGCTTCCTTGACTTCCTGCGGCGGACGCACGTTCTGGAAGTTGAGTTCGGTGACCAGCAAGCCGGTGTTGTAGCGTTCGAGGGTCGCCTGCAGGACCGACTTCGCCTGGACCGCAAGCGCCGCACTCGGATTCGCCGCCGGGTCGGTATCGCCTTCGACCTCGACGAGCTGGTCGGGCATGATCGAATCGAGACCGTTCGCGCCGATGACCTCGCGCACCGCGCTTTCGGCCGCCTGCTTCAGGGTTGCGTCGGGATCGCGCACGCTGAACAGGAAGCGGGTCGCGTCGGCGACCTGGTATTGCACGTTGAAATCGACCAGCACGATGTTCTCGTCGCGGGTCAGCATGCGCACCTGGTCGGTGGTCGCGCGAATCTGCGTCGCGTCGACCTTGAGCACGCTCTCCACCGGCCGCGGCCACTTCAGGTTGAAGCCCGGTGCCATGACGCGCGAGAACTTGCCGAAGCGCAGTACCACGCCCTGTTGCTGCGCGTCGACCACGGCCCACGAGTCGATCACGCACCACGCGATGAGGATGCCGACGATCGCGATGACGATGCCGTTGCCGCGACCGCCCGCGCCACCGGCGCCACCCGTGCCATTGCTTCCACCGCCGAACAGCCGGTTGAAGAAATCCCGCACACGCCGGGCCAGCGCGTCGAGGTCCGGCGATGGCTTGTCGCCATTGTCGTGCCAGGGATCGCGCGGCTTGCCGCCGCCCGGTTCATTCCATGCCATCGGTCAGGTCCTCGCAACGGACGCCCGGGCGTCCGGTTCGATGAGTCGGAGAGTCGTCGGCCACTGCGTGGTGGTCGGAAGGGTCAAGGCGCGATCGCCCCGTATTCGCTCGAATCCCGATTGTAGGTAGCAGGGCAAGTGGCGGCAAGCAAGGCGCCGCGCAACCATGCGCCATCGCCGTGCGGCAGGCCGAACAGCGGCTCGATGCGCTCACGCGGCGCATCGATTTCCACGCGCCAGCCCGATTCATCGGGCTTTTCGCCGGCGACCAGTCCCTGCTCGTGCAGGCGCGCGCGCAGGCGGCCGTGCGCGGCCGGTACGTGCAGCACCGCGTTCACGCGCGTCGCCGACAGGCGTTCGCCGATCGCGTCGCGCAACAGGTCGATGCCGGCGCCGGTCCGTGCCGACACGGCGACCCGCGGCGTCTCGCCCTGCATGCCGTCGCTGCGCGGTACGCCACCCTCGATGCGGTCGATCTTGTTGAACACGAGCAATTGCGGCAGGTCGCCCGCGCCGATCTCGGCAAGCACCGCATCGACGTCGGCGCGTCGGCGTTCGCGTTCCGGGTCGGCCACATCGACCACGTGCAACAGGAGATCCGCCTCGCGCGCCTCGGCCAGGGTCGCGCGGAACGCGGCTACCAGGTCGTGTGGCAGGTTGCGCACGAAGCCGACCGTGTCCGCGAGCAGGACCGGTCCGCATGCAAGGCCGTCGAGGCGACGCAGGGTCGGATCGAGGGTCGCGAACAACTGGTCCGCGGCATAGGCATGCGCGCCGGTCAATGCATTGAACAACGTCGACTTGCCCGCGTTCGTGTACCCGATCAGCGCGACGACGGGCAATTCCGCGCGCTGCCGCGCGCGCCGCGCCTGGTTGCGCTGTGCCTCGACCCGGTCGAGGCGTCGGCCGAGCATCTTGACCTTTTCCGCGAGCAGGCGGCGATCGGTCTCGAGCTGGGTTTCACCCGGTCCGCGCAGGCCGATGCTGCCACCGCGCTGGCGTTCCAGATGGGTCCAGCCGCGAACGAGCCGCGTGGAAAGATGTTTCAGTTGCGCGAGTTCGACCTGCAACTTGCCCTCGTGCGAACGCGCGCGCTGGGCGAAGATGTCGAGGATCAACCCGGTACGGTCGATGACGCGGCATTCGATCAGGCGCTCGAGGTTGCGTTCCTGGACCGGGCTCAGCGCATGGTTGACGAGGATCAGGTCGGCATCCAGCGACTGCTTGAGCGCCTTCAGTTCCTCGGCCTTGCCGGTGCCGACGAAATAGCGCGGATTCGGCCGGCCGACGCTGGAAGTCAGGGTTCCGACCACGCCGGCGCCCGCCGAACGCGCGAGTTCGGCGAATTCCTCCAGCGCAGCCGGATCGGAACGACCGGGCGCCTGCACGTCCAGCAGCAGCGCGCGCTCGCCTTTTTCGGAACGATCGAACAGTGCGGTTACTCAGCTTCGGCGGATTCGGATGCCGCGCCCGCGGTGCCGGGGTCGGGACCGAGTTTCACGTTGCGTGTCGGCACGACCGTGGAGATGGCGTGCTTGTAGACCATCTGGCTGACCGTATTGCGCAACAGGACGACAAACTGGTCGAACGATTCGATCGTGCCCTGCAACTTGATTCCGTTGACCAGATACACGGAAACCGGCACGCGATCCCTGCGCAACGCATTCAGAAACGGATCCTGCAACGACTGCCCTTTCGACATGGCCTTGTCCTCCCATCCCGGTTTCCACGAACCGACAAAAAAAGCGCATTCCGCGCCTTCGGTTCCAATTGCGGGCATTCTAGCCCGACGGCCCGGCGAATGACATGGAGGCGCGCGGAAGCCGATTCAATGGCGCGCGAGGAACACCGCGAGTGCTTCCCGGGCGAGGGAGACGACATCGGCGCCGTCCGGGTCGAGCCGCCGCGCGTCCGGTTCCGATCGCAGCCAGGTGATCTGGCGCTTGGCGAGCTGGCGGGTCGCGAAGACCGCCCGGTCGCGGAGTTCCGCGGCATCGAAACGACCATCCAGGTGCTCGAGCGCCTGCCGATAGCCGACCGTGCGCCATGCCGGCAGATCGCGATCCGCGGCGCTCGCCGGATATCGGTCGCGCAAGCGGCGAACCTCGTCGAGGAACCCCGTTTCGAGCATCGCCTCGAAACGCCGCGCGATGCGCGCATGCAAGGTTGCGCGATCGGCTGGAAACAGGCACAGCTTGAGGATTCGCCACGGCAGCCGTTCCCGCAACCCGCCCTGTTGCACCGACAGCGGCCGGCCGCTGAGTTCGATGACTTCCAGTGCGCGCTGGATGCGCTGCGCATCCGTCGGCCGGATGCGCGCCGCGGCAACCGGATCGAGTTCGGCCAGTCTTGCGTGCAGGTGCGGCCAACCGGCGCGTCGCGCCTCGCCGGCAATCCGGTCGCGAATGCCGGGATCGGCCTCCGGCAGCGCCGAAAGTCCGCGTTCCAGTGCACGAAAATACAGGCTCGTTCCGCCGACCAGCAGCGCCACGCGGCCGCGCGCGCTGATGTCCTGCATTGCCGCGAGCGCATCGGCGCGGAACTGCGCAGCCGAATACGGCTGGTCCGGCTCGCGGATGTCGATGAGTCGATGCGGAAAGCGCGCCAGGGTCGCGGCATCGGGCTTGGCCGTGCCGATGTCGAGTCCGCGATACACGAGCGCGGAATCGACGCTGACCAGATCCAGCGGAAAGCGCTCGGCCAGCGCGCAGGCAAGCTCGGTCTTGCCCGACGCGGTCGGGCCCATCAGGAAGATCGCGGGCGGGCGCTGGTCGGCTGGCGACATCGGCCCAGTGTAGCGAACCCGGGGAACACGGCGGCCGGCCCTCAGCCCTTATAATCGCATCCCACCGCGGAGAAGCCCCGATGACGCAAACGATGAAGGCCCTGGTCAAACGCGATGCCGCCAAGGGCATCTGGATGGAACAGGTGCCGATGCCCCGGATCGGTCCGAACGAGGTCCTGATCCGGCTCGAGAAGACCGCGATCTGCGGCACCGACCTGCATATCTACGAGTGGAACGACTGGGCGCAGCGCGTGATCCGGCCGGGCCTGGTCATCGGCCATGAATTCGTCGGCCGCATCGTCGAGATCGGCGCCGGCGTGCAGGGCTACACCATCGGCCAACGCGTATCGGCCGAGGGCCACATCGTGTGCGGCCATTGCCGCAACTGTCGCGCAGGCAAGCAGCACCTGTGCCCGTACACGGTCGGCATCGGCGTCAACCGCAACGGCGCATTCGCCGAGTACATCGCGATGCCCGCATCGAACCTGTGGCCGATCCCGGACCAGGTGCCGTC
>CAYWZC010000027.1:0-31385 GCA_964462745.1 uncultured Rhodanobacteraceae bacterium | reverse complement strand
AGCATGGCAGGGTCCTTTGGGAGCGGGGACGGGGGACGGGAGACGAGAGACGAGTGTAGCGGGACAGGTGCTTTGCAAAGTCGGGACAGGTGCTTTGCAAAGTCCAAATCGGCCGTTTTCGGGGCGTTGAGGGGCCATTTCAGGGGACGTTGAAGGGCCGATCTGTCGGCGACGGGCCTGCACCGCTTGCTGCCGGGCCGGGATCGAGCGTCAATGGTGCCATGACGACCCTTCCTTCAGCCACCGCGGCGGCGGCCGCGAGCGCCCGCGGAGCGGGCTTGAGCGCCGACGAGGCGCTCTTCCTCCAGACCGTACCTTGGCAGCTGCTGGCGGCCCTCGCCGCCGGCTCGATCGACGTGCCGGCGATGGCACGCGAAGAGCTGGCGGCTCGCGGCGTCGATGCCTCCGGGCGGTGGGTCGGGTTCGACCGCGCCGCCGAGATTCACCAGGTGCGATAGATTAACTCACCGGCCCGCTTCGCCCGCTGTGATCCGCAGATCGTGTAGTCGATCGAGACGCGCTGGCACCGGAACTCCCCGAACACCTTGCGCATCGTCGGATGGTCGTTGATCGTCAGGATCGCGCGACCGCGCATCGTGCGCATCACCTCGGCGAGCCGGTCGTATTCCTCCCTGCCGAACGCCACTCCGTAACCCTCGGTCTGCCAGTACGGCGGATCGAAGAAGAACAGCGTCTCGGGTCGGTCGTAGCGAGCCACGCAATCCGCCCAGGGCAGGCACTCGATCGTCACGCGCGCCAGCCTGAGGTGCGCCTGGCTCAAGTCCTCCTCCATCCGAAGCAGGTTGAGCCGCGGCGGCGCGGACGGGCTCACGCCAAAGGAACGACCTCGTGCCTTGCCGCCGAAGCACGTGCGCTGGCGGTAATAGAACCGCGCCGCGCGTTGAATGTCAGTCAACGTCTCCGGCCGCTGCATCGTCGTCCACTCGAACATCGTGCGCGAGACCAGCGCCCAGCGGAACTGGCGCACCAGTTCATCCAGGTGGTGCTGCACGCAGCGATAGAGCCGCACCAGTTCGGCGTCGAGGTCGTTCACCACCTCGGCCTTCGAGGGCTCCTTGGCCAACAGCAGGGCGAGACCGCCGGCGAATACTTCGACGTACGCCGTGTGGTTGGGGATGTCAGAGAGCAGGTGTTTCAGCAGCCGGCGCTTTCCGCCGGGCCACGGGATGATCGGGCGAGCCATCATGCCTCCTTTCGTTGTAGGCTCCCGTTGCCGCGTCGACGTGGCGGGGAGCCTTGCTTGGGCTCACGGTGCTCTCCATTTCCGTGAGTTCGAGGGTCGGCCGGCGTCCTACCGCCGGTCGACCGCTCCTCTTATTTCGGCCCGATCCACCTCCAGAGCAGCCAGCCCGCACCGCCGACCAGCAGGCAGGCGAGCACGCGCGGCGCCCAGTGCGCTGCAAACACCAGCCAATGCAGATCCTCGGCGCCGTGCATTACGCCGGGATCTCCTCGACCTCGATCCGACCGAGCTGGTACGCGGCGCCGTCGAGCTTCTCGACCTCGCCGATGGTCAGCTCGCCGAAGATCGCCGTGTGCTGATCGTCGGGATCGATGACGACCGCGCCGAACGGCTCGGCGGCCAGCGACGCGCACAGCCGATCGAGCGTCACGGTGTCGGTTGCGGCCGCGCCGTACGTCGACGATTCCGCCATGTCCGGAACGATCGTGAGCACGCGGTTCGCGGTGCGCTTCACGCGCCGCGCCTGGTTGCGCAGCGTGCGCTTGCGCACCGACGGGTCATTGCGACGAATGGTCCAGTTGCGGTAATGATCGATCTCTGCCGCCGGCGCGACATTGCACTCGCCCACGTCGATCGCATCCTCGGCCGCGAGCAGCACCGATCCGCCGAAATCGTTGTAGGCCGTCACGGCCCAGCCGACGATCTCGTCGAGATCCGCATCGAATACCCACCAGCAGCCGATCGAGCCGTCCGCGAACTCGACCGTCTTTTGCGTCAGCGCGTTGCCGCCGAGCGCGTACGTGTAGCCGCTGTCCTCGGCACGCTTGCCCTTGATCTCGACCTTTTGCCCCGCGCCGACGCCGCGCAGGCCGAGCAGGTAGCCGACGCGCGGCACGAACGCCGTCGACCGCGCCGCGCTGATCACGCACGTCGTGCCGGTCGTCTGGTCGCCAGTCGGCCAGGTGATGCGCGAGTAGGACGCGGGCGAGTGATCGCACATCGCGTCGCCATCGGTCACCAGCGTGCCGCCGCTCACGCTGTAGGTCCAGTCGATCGGGATGTCGTAGGCGATCAGCATGTCAACTCCAAAACATCAGCGTCGCCTCGAGGGCGATCGGGTCGGGATCGAGGCCGACCAGCAATCCGGGCACGCCGTCGGCGAAGCCGTAGCGCGGATGCTTCAGCAGCCACACCTGGTCGAGCTCGTACGTCGGATCGGCCGGGTCCCACGCGACGCGCCAGGTGGTGAATCGCCGCAGCGAGCGGTACATGTAGCCCGCGTAATCAACATGCGCCTGCACGTCCACGCGCTTGTCGAGCAGCGTCTCCATCGGCTTCGCGTAGATCGCCGGCGCATAGCGCGCGGAGAGCGTGCCCGCGTAGTTCGCGCTGATCCGGTAATCCCGAGTCAGCATCGCGCGGAACGCGAGCGGCACGCCGGTCACCGGGTCCGTGTCGCTGACGATCTCGTCATCCTTCAGCACGGTCCAGTTCTTGCGCCCGACCGCCTGCGTCGACAGGCCCGGCGCGCGGTCGGTCTCGACGCGCAGGTCTGCGAGCAGGTCGTCATGGGTGAGCGTGCCGGCGTAGTTCGCCGTCGACTCATCCTCCGGTGGACGCAGGCGTGAGACGCGGATCTTGCGGGACGCGTCGCGCCACAGGCACGCGTGGTAGCTGTCTAGCACCGCTCGCAATGCAGCGCCCATTGTGGTCGCTGTGCGCGCGTGCAATCCTACGCCGGCGTACCCGGACAGCGTGTCGATCAGCGCCGCGTCGCTGCTCGACCAGGCGGACGGCAACAGGCGCCGCCGACCCTCGAAGATCTCGCGCAGCAGATCCTCCAGCTTGATCGGCACCAGCGACTCGTCGTCGACCGGATCGAGATTCACCTCGAACACTTCCACTTTCGACACCGTCGCGAACGCGGTGCCGAGCGTTCCGCTGCCGCTGTAAGCGACGGGCAGCTGCAACCAGAATGTCGTGTCGTCCGCGGTCCACTGCGTGTACAGGCAATCATAGGTGCCCGGCTGGTTCGTGCGGATCATCGCGCCGGCTTGCGTGTTTGGGTACCCGTACTCGTTGGGCACCTGCGTCGAGCCGTTCTTGTCGCCGTGCTTGACGTAGAACCAGACGAGCGACGTACCGGGTATGCCGGTCGCGCCGACGGCGTCGAGGGTCACGCGGATGCGGTACGTCTTGCCTGCGGTCGGCGTCCACGTCGCATGACGCGCCGCGACCACGCCGAGCTGCGAATCGCGGCGGAGCTGCAGCTTGCCGCCCGTCACGCTGCTCGCCTCGTCGCCCGCCGCGATGACCCAGTCATCCGGGTCGCTGAAGTCGCCCGTGCCCTCGAGCAGATCCTCAAGCGTGCCCGGCAGTTGACCGCCGACGCTCGACACGTCCGCGGTCAGGCGTCCGACCGGATCGGTATCGAGCACCAGCATGCCGCGTTCGTCGAGCGTGTAGTCCGGCGGCACGGCCGTCGGGTCGAGCGCGTCGCCGCTGGTGCGGATCGCAGCCAGGCCGAGCACGAGGCCGTCATGCAGCGCATATGTGCGGTTTGGGCCGTCGATGAGCGGCGGCTCGATGCTGCGCACCGCGCCGTAGCTGATCGGCCACAGCGTGTCGGCGCTCGCCTCGGCGGCGTCCGGCCGGATCAATCGTGTCTGCAATGGCGCGGCGATCAGCTCGGCGATCGGGTCGTCCACGCTGACCTGCACCTCGCTGTCGCGCGGCACGGCCACGTCGTCGAGCGACAGGTCCGCGAGCACAGTCGCGTCGCCATAGTCGCCGCCGTCGGGCACGTGCAGCACGCGCACCTGGGCGCCGCGCGCGTCGCGTTCGAGCAGCACATCGAGCCAGCCGTCCTCGTCCGCGATCAGCAGGTCGCCGCTGGACACCTGCGTCGAGCCGGCCTCGGCGTCGCCCCACAGCGCGAAGTGCAGCGACCGGCGCAGCGACGTGCGTGTCTGCGGCAGCAGGTCGCCGCGGTAGCGCGTGTTCGGCGGATCATCATCGGGCGCAGTCAGCCACGGCGCGTCCGCAATGCGGAACATGCCGATCGACTCGCGCAAGCCGAGCCAGCCGGTGACATTGCCGGGCGCATATTCCAGACCGCGCTGGCCGGCGTTCTGGAGCACGCGCAGGTCGTACGCTTCCGCGCCGCCCAACGAAACGGCCGGGTACCAGGTGCCCGCCGCGAGGTCCTGCGCCCAGATCGGCTCGCCTTCGAGGCTCCACGTCGCGCGCGGCGCCGCGCCCGTGCAATCGAGCAGCAGCGAAACGATCTGCCCCTTCGTCGCCGTCGCAATCGCTCCGCTGGTGATGTCCGCGCCGGAGTTGTGCAGCTCGCCCTCGGCCGGCCGGTAGCCGTAGCCGTGCGCGTCGCCGCCGAGGATCGTCGTAAGCGACGCGTCCGCCGTCGCGACGCCGAGCGACACCACGTCGTCGATATCGCCGTCGCCCCACACCAGCCACTCGACGTAGCTGACGCCCGAGGATTTGCCCACGGTTCCGAGCACGGTTCGCGCCGCGTCCTGCGAATCCGCGTCGTGCGTGAGCACGGTGTTGCTGCGCTCCAGCTCGAGGCCTGCGCCGAGGTGCAGCGGATCGAAGGTGGCGAGGGCGCGGGTCATGGCGTGTTCCGCGTCGCCCACAATGTCGCGAAGTCGTCCGCGGTCAGCGCGTCGAGGATCAGCGCGACGTCGTCGAGCGGGCCATCCCACGGCTCCTGCGCTAAGCCGTAACCATTGCGCAGTCCGATGGCCGGAACCACGCTCCCGGCGCTGATCGTGATCGCAGTCGTGCTTTTCGTGTTCAGCGATCCGTCGATGTACAGCTTTACTCGTCCCTCGGACGCATCCAGCGTCGGATCGATCACCACGCCGACCTGATGGTCTTCGCCGTCGTTGATGTCGACCGTGCTCTGGGTTTGTGTCAATGACGGTGTAATCGTCACGAATTGCAACTTGCCAGACCCGAGGCGGAACTGGAACAGTCGATGCGGAGCACTCTGATCGCCGCCCAGGATCATCTTCGCCGAGGCGATGCTTGTCGTGCTAAGGAATGCAACGATGCTGAATTTCTGGAGTGTGCCGAGCGTGACTTCCGGCAGAACTACGCCGTTGGTCGCGCCGTCGAAGATCGGGCAACTGGCGCTGCCCGCGAAAACGCCGTCGCCAGTGGTCCACGTGCCGGTCCGATACGTACCGTGGCGATCGTTGCCGGACGCATCCACCGCCTCCGTCGTGCCGCCTGTGATAGGAGACTCGTCGAGCTTCCAATACCCCCACGGCGACAGCGCCGCCATCACGTCATCGTAGGAGGGTAGCGACACCTCTATCGATTGCTCACTCGTCGCCGTCTGCCCGTCGCCGGAATCCACGCTCACCTTGAACGAGTCGTCGAACGCCGCGATCGGCATACCGCTCAGCCGCAGGTAGTGCGTACCAGAAACTTCCACGATCGACAGCGCGGTGCCGGCAGGCAGCTCGCCGGATGCGACGCCGTCGCCATCGGTCAGGGACCACGTACCGTCGCCGCCGGTGAGTTGCAGGTCGCTCTCGTACGCCTCGCCGACCGCGCCGTCGGCGAAGTCGCCGACGATCGCGGCGGTGGCGTACGCGACATCGATGGTGCCGACGAAATCGGCCGTGTTGCTCTCGTCGTCGGTCACGCGGATTCGCACCGCCTGGTCGTCGCCCACCTCGCTGATCGGCCCGCCGACCGCGACAGTCTCGCCGTCGATCGCGGCGGTCATGCCGGTCGGGCCTTCGATGACTTGCGCGCTCGCGTACGGTTGGTAGCCGCCGGAGATCGCCAGCGTCGCCGTGTACGCCGCGCCCGACGTTGCATCCGCCAACGTGCCGGTCACGATCAGCGGCAACGCGATGATGCGGAAGTTCAGGTCGCGCGTCGTGTACACACCGTCTGCATCCGTTGCGGTGACCGTCGCCTCGATCACCTCGACCGTTTCCGCGTCGCTGCTGATCGTGACCGTGCCGTCCTCGTTGTCCGTCCAGTCGAAGTCCTCGGGCAATCCGTCGACCTCCCACACGACCGGCAGCGTGCCGTTGCGCGCGGTCAGCGTGGCCGAGTACGGCACGTCGAGCACGCCGTTGCCGACCGGCCCTTCGATGCTGATGCCGTCGAGGATCTCGATCAGGATCACCGCACGCGCCCCTGTCCGCCGGCCGGGCCGTTGCCGCGGCCGCCGCGGTTGATGCGCACCAGTTCCTCGCGCTGATCCTCGCCGATGCCGACCATCTCCTCGGTCGCGGCGGCCGAGCGGCCGCTGCTGCGCGTCAGCTCGGGCAACAGGCGCTCGAGCAGCGCGCGCACCTGGCGGATGTCGATCTGCATCTCCGCGACCTTCGGATCCGCGCCGGCCGGCCCGTTCGCGGGCGGCGGCGACGGAATGTAGGTCGGACTGCCGGCCCCGTCGCCGCGCGTGCCGTACTCGCCGGTGCCGCGGCCGCCGCGCGGGAGCGGTCCACCGCGCCGACCGCCGCCGACGCCGCGCGCGGAGCGGCCGCTGCCGACGATGTTGCCGTCCTCGTCGACGATCAACGGCCCGGAGTCGACGCCGTCGAGGATCGCGCTGACGATGCGGTTGCCGATCTGCAGGATCGCGTCGGTGATCGTGGCCGCGCCGTCCGCGAACGACTGCGTCGGATCCTGCGCGGCGAGCGAATCGAGGTACGCAGTGAGCGCGTCGTTGTCCAGGTGCAGATCCTGCGCGAGCCGGGAGAGCTGGAAGCCGAACTCTTCCGCGATGTCCGCGTACGATTGCCCGGTCGCGTTGTGCAGATCCGCGATCATCTGCGCCACGTTCTGCGCCTGCGCGACGCGCTGGGTCGCCTCGGCCGCGTCGCGCTGCTGGCGCAGCCGTTGCAGCTCGGCCTGCTCGCTCGCGGAGAGGCCGCGGCCACCGGATGCCGACGCCGGCGTCGAGCCCGGCACGCGGATCGCCATGACCTGCGCGAACAGCGCGTCGTAATCGCTGCCGCTCGCGTAGAGTCGCCGGCCGATGCGCAGCACGTCCTCGCGCGAGGCGTTGCCGGCGCGCAGCGCTTCCAGCGCGGTCTGGAGCTTTTCCTGGTCGTTGAGCGGCGACAGGTCGCCGAGCAGCAGCGAGATTTGATCGCGGATGCGGCTGGTCGCGTCGGCCATCGCATCCGCCGCGGCGCCGATACCCGCGCCGGCCTGGCCCGCGCGCGCCTCGAGCTCGGCGATGCGCTGGTTGATGTAATCGAGGTTCGTCGACGGCACGTATCCGAGCTGTTCCAGCCCGGCCTGCAACGAGCCGCGCAGTCGCCCGATCAGCACCTCGATCTGCGCCTGTGCGTACTGGCGGATGTTCGCGAGGTCGCGTTCGGCCGCGCCTTGCGCGCCGGCCGCGCGCGCCAGCGCGTTCGCCTGGGCTTCGTTCTGGCGCCACGCCACGTACACCGCGTGCACGTCGGCCTGGAACTGCGAGCCGAACTCGCGCGGCGGCTCGAACTGCCCCACGAACTGATCGTATTGCGCCTGTGCCTGCACGAGGCGCTGCATCGTCTGGTCGATCGTCTCGCCCGCCGCCTGCATGCCTTCGGCGAGGCGGAACACGGCACTCAGCGTCTGGTCGGAACCGAGCGCGAGAAACTCGACGCCGGACTGGTACGCCTGCTGCGCGATCGCGAACGCGTTCGCGGCGGACATCAGGTCATCGACGTTGGCGCGGTACGAGTTGACCAGCTCGCTGATCGACGAGTCGAATTGCGACAGCACGTCGATCATGTTCTCCGCCGTGAGGCGCTGCGCGAACTGCTCCTGCGTCTCGCCCTCGTACGTCACGCCGCGCACGGTCGAGGAACTCGACGTGAGGTTGCCCTTCTTGTCGTACTCGGCGTTGAACGTTCCACCGACGAGCGAGCCGACCTCGGCGTTGAACGCCTGCGCGAACTGCTCGCGGCCGCGTGTGAGCGCGTCGTAGAACTCCTGCGCAGCCTGCACCGCTTCGTCGCTGGGCGTCACGTCCTTGGTCGTCCAGCGCGTGCCACCGAAGAACGCCTTCTGACCCTTGAGCGTGTAGCTTTGCGCGAGCGACACGCCCTCCGCGCCGACATCGAGCGACAGGTTCGTGTGATGCAGCTTGCCCTTGGTGCCGAACAGCTTGCCGCCGGAGAGCATGTCCACGGCCATCGCGGCCAGTGCGATCCAGCCGACGACAGGGATGGCGGCCAGCCCCGCCGCCATGCCGCCCGACAGCGCGGCGCCCGCGGCAATCGTCGCGCTGTACGTGCCGACGCCGTAGGCAGCCGCGCCCAACGCGCCGCCCACGTCCTGCCCGGATCCCTGCCAGCGTTGGTAGCCGGCATACAGGCCGGCCGCGCCCGCCGCGGCGTAGCCGAGCGTGGACGGCGTGTAGCTGTAACTGCCCGGTGCGACGCCGATGGATCCCGGCGCGCCGGCCGCGTAATTCGGCACGAGGCCGAGCTGCGATCCGCCCGCGCCCGGCGCGTACATCAGCCCGCCCTGCGCGCCGGTGTAGGAGCCGAAGATCGTCGACGCGCTGGTCGCGCTCGGCGAGTCGAACACTGCCGCATAGCCCTGCTGGAATCCGCTCCAGATGTTCTTGCCGGCGTTGATCCACGACGCACCGCTGAAGATGTCGAAGCCGCCGCCGCCACCACCGCCGCCGCCGAACAGCGAGCCGAGACCGCCCGCGCTCGCGGACCCGGACGCGGCGAGGCCGAGCGCGCCGAGCCAACCGCCGCCGCCACCACCGCCGACGAGTTTCATCATCAGCCAGCGCTTGATGACCTCCGCGACGAACTGCTGCACGACGCTGACCAGCGCACGGCCAAAATCCTTCCAGCTGCGGATCTGCCCGGTGAAGAACGCGACGGTCGCGTCGGCGAGGCCCTCGTATAGATTGAGCCAGGTGCGGCGCGATTCCTCGGCCTGCTGTTGCGCCGCGCGCATCTGTTCCTGGTACGCGTCGATCGATCGGTCCTGCGCCAGGCGCTGCTGGGCCAGCACCTGGCGATCGAGCAGGGCCTCGACGGCCTCCATCTGCTGGATCGTCGGCGGGCCGAGTTCGAGGTAGTGCGCGATCTCCTCGTTGGTCGCGCGCAACGCCGCGTTGTATTCGACCTGCGCGGGCGTCAGTCCCTGGAGGATGTCGCGACCGCGCGCGAGGTCGTCGATCAGCGCTGCATTGCCCTGTTGCAGGCGCGCGATTTCCCGCGTGAGCCGCTCGGCCGCGCGTTCGTTGTCGAGCAGCGGCTTCGTCGCCTTTGCCGCTTCCGTGGCGAGCTTGCCGTGGCCGGCCGCCGCGCCCTCGAGTGCGGCCCGCTGGCGCTCCAGCGCCTCGCGCTCGGCTTCGGCAGCGGTGGCCGCCGCATCGAGGACGGGCCCGGTGCCGCCCACGACGTTGCTGAAGTCGGCCAGGTGGCCGTTGATGTTCGCAAGGTGCTGCGACACGCTCGCGTCGATCGCTGCGAAACTCGCGTCGGTGTTCGCGACGATCGCGGCGCGTCGCTGCTCGAAGTCCGCGTCGATCTTCGCGTTCATTGCATGCAGCGCATTGATCGCCCCGGCCTGCCCGGTCAGCGCCGCAGCGAACGTCTTGAGCCAGCCCGTATCGGTGAACTTGACCTTGAGCTTTTCGTAGCCGAGCTCCGCACGCGCGACGAAATCGCCGAACGCCACGCCGAGCCGTTGCGCCCAGCCATGCGCCTCGATGAACCAGCTGATCACGCCGCGCAGCGCGTCGCCGACGAGTGTCGTCGAATCGCCGACCTCGCCCTCGCGTTCGCTCACATCGCGCAGGCCCTCGGCAAAGCGCAACAGGTTGGGCAGCACGTCGGCCGCGACGCGATTTGCGTAGCCTTCGATGACCGTTTGAAGCGCCTCCAAATCGTCCTTGAGGCGCTTCGCGGCCGCGGCGGTTTGCGAGTCGATGACCTGCCCGGTTTCGGCCGCCTTGTCGATCACGCCCTGCAAGCCGCGGTGCGCGAGCTCGTCGAGCGTCGCTTGCAGCTCGCGACCGCTCGCGCTGAGCAGTTGCTGCGCGAGCTGCGCCTTGAGCGCGCCGGGCGGCAGGCGTTCGAGCGCGACCGCGACATCGCTGAGCAGATCCACGGTGGGGCGGATGTTGCCGCGCGCATCCAGCACCTGGACGTCGAGCGCGGCGAACGCCGCGCCGACCTGTCGCGCGCCGTTGCCGACGCCGGTCGCCGCGCGCGCGGCGGCGGTCTCGAGTGCGTTCAATCCGCCGACCATCGTGCCCAGGTCGGCATCGTTGCGTTTCGCCGCGGCGCCCAGCGCAGACAACTCCTCGGTGGTGATGCCGAGGCGATCGGACAGGGTCTTCATGTCGGCCGCCGCGCCGATCGCGCGCAGGCTGAGTGCCGCGAGCGTGGACACCGCAACCACGCCGCCCGTCGCCGCGATGCGGAACAGCGCGCCCAGGCCGGCGCCGTAGCGCGACGCTGATGCGCTGCCTTCCTCCATCGCACGGTTCGCGCCGGCCAGCTGCTCGCGCGAGAGACGATCCGCAGCGCTCCCGAGGCGTTCGGCGCGCGAGGTCGTGTCGCCGATCGCGGCGCCTGCGCGGCGGGCCTTGCCCTCCAGCTCGTCGAGCGACTTGCCGGTCTCGCGGACGCTGCGGACGGCGCTGTCCGCATTGCCCTCGACTCGCAGCTTGACGGTTTTCTCGTCGGCCATCGCTACCTCGATCGGTTCAGCACCTTGCCGGCCGCGCGCGCCATGATCTGCACGCGTTGGCGGATGTCCTCCCACGATGCGCGCGGGATGCGCAGCAGCTCGCACGCTGCGCGCGTCTCGCTGGCCGTGATCCCGTGATGCACCAGGCGCACACGCTCCATTGTCGAGAGCGGCACCACCGTCCACGTGCACGCCATGTACACGCGCACGGCGGGCCAGTTCGGCTCCAGCACTTCGATGACCTGGGGCGCTGCGTTGCCGCCATCGTCATCACGCACCTCGTCGAGATCCCGCAAGTGGTCGGCGAGGCTTTGTCCTTCCCTCGGCGTCGGCGCGTCGCGTCGCGCCGACACCTGCGTCACGCGCTCGCCGGCTAGCGCGCGCGCGACGCTTTTAAGTTTTTTTCCTCGACGCCCTTGTTGACGACATCCCAGAACGCCAACACGGCATCTGCGCCGATGATGAGGTGCTGCTTCACGCCGTCCTCGGCGCTCATCGGATTGCTGTCCGCGTCCTCGAACTCGAAGCCGGCCGGCATGTCCACGACGCGCGTCATGACGTGATCGAGAAAGCCGTGGTTGCCGCGGTCGTCCTGGATCCGGCGCAGCTGCGTTTGCATGCTCTCGGTCTGCGGGAACAGGCGGAACTGCGCGGTGAACTCCAGCGGACGGAACACGCCCGGCTTGTCGGCGGCCGGCAGGTGGCTGCGCCACTTAGCGGCGAACTCCTGCACGACGCTGATCTTGTTCGACATGCGATGGTCTCCTTCTTCGTGGTGGGGAGCGTCCGCCGGTTGCGGCGGGCGCTCGGTGATGGATGGTTCCGCGGACAACGATCAGGTCTCGGCAACCTCGCCGAACGCGACGCCGAACTCGTCGCCGCCGGTGTCGCTCGCGATCGCGCGACCCTTGATCTCCCAGCAGTAATCGCCGTCGTCATCGACCTCGTCGATCGACTCGATCTGTCCGCGGATCGCAAAGCGCGAGTAGCGCAGGTCGCTCTCGTTGAGCGTCGCGACGAGCGGCACGATCGTGCCGGCCTTCCACAGCGAGTGGACGTTGAGGTCCGACTTCAAGGTGCGGAAGAATCGGCACGTCCAGGTCGGGCGGCGGCGCTTGATGCGGTTCGTCGTCGCCTCGGTGTGCACGCGCTGGCCCATCTCGTTGCCGAAGTCGAGCGCGAGCGATAGCCCCTGCACCGCGAAGCTGTTGATCTTGAGCTCCATGTTCGCGGTGGTCGCGACGACCGGCGTCGCGAAGTCGCTGAAATCGAAGTCGCTCGGCAGCGCGGTCTCGGTGATGTCGTTGCACGACCCCTCGAGCCGGAACTGCGCGCGGAAGAAATCGTTGACCGACATCGACAGGCCGGTGATGTTGCCGCGCGCGCCGAGCAGCTTCTTGAGCGTGCCCGCGTGCCAGAAATACGCGCTGACGGTCGGGATCGACGAGCTGATCGGATCGTATTTCGTCGCCGCGTCCACGACCGGCGGGCCGGCCGCGGCTGTAACGAGCGTCTGCGCCATGCCGCACGGCAGCAGCAGCGGCGCGACCGCGGCCGCATCCGTGCCGGGCGTCTCCGGCGGCACCAGCTCGATCGAGCCCTCGATGAAGCCGCGCACGTTGGTCAGCAGGAACGGATCGTGGCCCAGGTGCGGGCGGTCGAGCGGGCGCTCCTTCGGATCGCCGACGATGCCGCTGCGGCCGTCCATGATCTGGAACGAATTCGTCGAGCTGCTCGGGCTCGAATCCGTACCCTCGGTCGTTTCGGCCTTGATCGCGAGGCCGCGGCGCGTGAAGAACTCGATGCTGGGATTTGCCATTGCGGACTCCTGGTCGGCGGGTCTTGTGGCGGCTTACTTCGCCGGCTTCGCGTCGGGCTTGCGCGGCGTGCTCGATACGACCTTGAGCTCGGCCGGCCGGCGCGCGCGCTTGGCGTGCTTGGCGGCGACGCGACGCTCGTACTCGGCCTGTTGCGCTTCGTGGTCCTGGCTCCAGCCGATCGCCGCCGCCGTACTCGGCGCGACCTGCTCGAGCTTGCCGTCCGCGTGGCGGCGATAGCTGCCACCGACGACGGGGTTGCTGCGTTTGGTGTGCGATGTCATGACTGCTCCTGTGCGCGGATGCGGTACTCGCTCGCGAATACCTGCGTTGTCACCAGCAGGCCGCCGCGATAGATCTCATCGCGACTCGCCTGCATCGAGAGCGGCTGGTAGGCCGCGCCCGGAGACCAGTTGATCAGCGCCTCGCGGGTCGCTGCGATCAGCTGGTCCATTTCCTCGCGCGCCGCGGCGCCGCTGCCGGCGCGCGCGTAGTTGCGCGTCATCAACACGACCTGCACCAGCGCCTCGACGTGCTGGATCAACTCGCCGCCGGTCGCGCCGCGTGGCGGTCGCGCCTTTTCGCCGATCACGACGTACGCTGCCGGCACCGCGGCGGCCGGGTTCTCGACCGCGGCACGCAGGTCGGCAGCTCCACTCACGTCGCGCAGGCTCGTGACCTGCGCGCGCAAACGCGTGATCGCATCCGCCGCCGGAAACGGCCCGAGCGTCACGGCAGGCGTGCATCGAGCCAGGCACGTATGCGCGGCCAGTTGCGCGCCAGCAGCACGCCGGCAGCGACGAACAGGGCCGCGAAGACGATGGCGGAAATCATCGTGGCCTCCATCAGCGGAACGCGCGCATTTCGCCGCGCCCGAACACGGGTGCATCGGACTCGAAGCGCACGTCGCTGGTCGGCGACGTGACGCCCGGATCCTCGGCGCCCAGGGAAAACTTGCCGTCGGCGACCAGGCCGAGCAGCTTCAGCGCATCGCGGTAGTCCCGCGCGATCGGATCGCTGCGCTCGTCCGTGATGCGATCCTTGTGCAACAGGTAGCGCGTGATCGCGCGCGCCCAGGCGACGACCAGACCGGGCACGGACGCGAGCGGGAGCGAATAGCGCCGCGCCAGGAATCCATCGATGACGCCGCCGGCCTCGGTCGCCGCATCCGTGATGCGCGCGGCGGCCTCGTCGGCGGCCGCGATTTCCTCCGCGCTGTACTCGCTGCGATCGCTGCCGCGCAGGGTCAGGTCCATCAGCTCGTAATCGACGAGCGTCTCGTGCGAGGTGCTGGCTACCTGGGCCAGCTCCTGCGCACCGGGGCGTTCGGCGAGTTGGGCGAGCGTGACGTACATGCGCGTTACTTCGCCGCCTTCTTCGCGCCGGCCTTCTTCGCGCCGGCCTTGTCGCCGCCGTCGCCGTCATCGCCGGCTTCCTCGGGCACCGGCCCGATGCTGAGCTGCGGCTCGGCGGTGAGCGTCTCGATCTGCTCTTTCGTCAGGTCATCGGTGTCGACGACGACGCCAGCTCGCGTGAACGTGATGCCGCAGCGGCGGAACGATTCGCGCGCGGAACGGATGAGTACCTTGGCCATGCTGCTCTCCGGTAGAGGGTGCGACCGGCGGCGGTCAAGGCCGCCGGTCGCGAGTTGCCGCACTGTGGCGGCATTCATTCGCTGCGCCGGGCTACTCGACCCAGGGCGACGACACGACCTTCACGAGGCCCTTCATCACGTTGTCCGCGCCGTTCGCCATCGTGCTCGCGCTGACGAGCTTCATCGCCGTGATCGCGAGCGACGGCGGCACGAGCAGCAGGTTCGGCTTGATGCCGAGGCGCCGGCCGTGGTCGCCCTTGCGCTCGCACATGGTTTTCCATGCGGCGAGCAGGTTCGTCTCGTCGAGCGTCTTGCGGCTGCGGAACGCCTGTTGCCAGAAACCGAAGCCGACGTTGCAACGGCTGTCCACGCCGTACACGAACTCCTTGCGCTCGAACACGTTGTCGTCGGTCGGCGCATCCTTCGCGACGAATTGCGGGCTCTTGCGGTTCTGGAAGATCAACGGCTTCAACGCGCGCGACGTATCGAGCAGGTACCAGGGCGTGCCGCTGCTGCTGTTCTCGTCGACGTTGGACTGCGAGCTGACCGTCACGCCGTCCTCGTCGAGCACCGGGTGGTCGGTGTCGAAGAAGTATTGGCCGTCGTAGCACACGGTCGAGTGGCCCTTCGCGAGCAGGCCGAACACAAGCTCGTCGGGGTTCTCCGCAGCGCTCTGGCCCATTTCCTGGAACATCGGCGAGTAGATGCCGATGTTGTCGTCCTCGATGTCGTCGCGATCGACGCCAATGGTCAGCTCGAACGGCTTGTTCTTGATGCTGTAGCCGTGCGTGGCCATGCCGTTGATGACGCGATCGCCGATCCACTCGCGCATCTTCGGGAACTTGCCGAGCCAGCCGTACTCGTTCGTCGACGTGGTCGACGGCACGGTGGTCGCGATCTCCTGGTACAGCGACTGCGCCTGGCCCAGGCCGCTGTTGAATGCGGCGAGGAACGCGACGTAGAGGCTCTTGAGGTTGCCGCCGTTGATGATCATGTGAACTCCTGGTGTAAGGGGATGCGTGCAGTTCGTCGCGACGGATCAGGCGCCGCCGGCTTCGCCCTGCGGGCCCTGCGGACCGACCGCGCCGGGACCGATCAGCACCCACACGCCGTCGTCGTCGACATCCGCGATCGCGCCGGCGATCTTGCGAGTGCCCGAACTGTCGGTGAGCGCAACGGTCTGGTCGTCCGCGATGTAGGCGATCGATCCGATGTCCTCGGGCCCGATCTCATCCGTCGATGCGGAATTGCCGAAGTGGAAGCAACCGGTGCGGATGCGCACGGTCTCGGTGCCGTCGCCGGTCACCGTGTTCTCGGCGACGCCGACGCAGTTGCCGGCGGATGCGGTGCCCGCCGCGACGGCCGCGCCGGACGCGGTCAGAAGGGTGACCATGCAGCCGGCGTAGACGGTGGCGGCGTTGTTGACGGGGCGCTCGATGTGCGTGAGCTCACGGCGTTTGGTGTTGCGGCCTGCGGTGGCGGCGGTCATGGATCGATCCTCGTGTGGTGTCGGGGGTGACTCGCCGCGATCAGGCGGCGAGCTGCGCGGCCTTGGCGGCGGCGAAATCCTTGGGCGCGATGCCGGTGGCGCTGCACACCGCGAGTTCCTCGCTGGTCAGCACCAGGTTGCCGTCCTTGTCTTTCTCCGGAGGCTTGCCCTGGGTCTGCGTGCCATTGAGCGCCGCGATCGGCGTCGCGGTCTCCAGGTACGCGGTCAGCGCCGCGAGATCCTTCGCGCCCAGCTCGCGCGCCCACTTTTCCTGGGCGGGCAGCAGGCGACCATCGGCGAGGCCCGCCTGCACGGCCTCGTCGACCTCGCGCCCCTGGACCTTGCCGGTCAGCGCGGCGATCTCGCCCTTCAGCGACTCGACGACTGCGATGTCGACGAACTTCGCGGGGTCGGGATTGCCTTCGACAACGCGGGTCGTCTCGTCGACCTCGTGCCAACGCTCAAGCAGCACGGTGCACGCGGCGATCGCGGCCTCCGGCTTCGCGTCGGCGGGAATGCCCGCGGCTTTCAGGAGGCCGTCGTAGCCGTCCAGCTTGGTCTTTGCGGCGGTCAGCGCCGCGATGGCCTGGTCTTCGGTCGTCGCGTCGCCGAGAGCGAGCGCGGCACAAACAGCGAGAAGGAGCTTGTTCATCGGTGTCTCCGTGGGTGGACTGGTGCGGAACGTCGCAGCGGCGCGCAACGCGAGCGGCTCCATGCCCTGCAGGGCCGGGTTGTTCGTGATCGCCGCCATGTGGATTTCGAGGATCTCGCCGGACTCGATGTCGAACGAGAGCACCGGCGACACGTAGCGGTACTCGCCGGCGCCGATCAGGTCACGCGCGCGCTGGGTCAGCTCGACGACGGCGTAGAGGCCGCGACCCTCGTGCCAGACGAGATCCACGATCCAGCCCGCGGCCGGCGCCGGCTGCCCGTTGGTCTCGGCCAGCAGGGTCTGGTGCTCGTAATCCAGCACCAGGGGATTGCCGCGCGCGCGGAACCGATCGATCACCTGCGACGCCAGGGCCGTATCGATGCGCCAGGCATCGACGGGCAGCTCGCGCCCATCGGCCGGGCCGAACGTGCCGGCCGGCGTCAGCTGGATTTCGATCGAGGCCGCGTCGGTGAGCTTCGGCAACGCGAACGCGCACGGCGCCAGCGCGACATCGGTCGCGATGGCGGCGGAAAGAGCGGCGGTGAGGCGGTGCTTGCGCATTGCCGCGAGGATCGGGCAATGCGCTCAACGAGGGGATGCGACGCGTGTCGCTGGTGGGTGGCGGCTCGGTTAGCAGCGAGAACCCACGCCGCGAGGATGCGGCATGGGCGGGATTCTAGCGGGTGCCGCTCGTAGAGCGCCCGTCTGGCTTCGGATACACGATCGGATCAGCCCGGTAGATGCGATCGACCAAGTAGTGCAGCCCCAGCAGCGTGACACACACCAGGTTCCAGCAAAGAAATACGTACACAAAGAGGAGCGCAGGCCGAACGAAACTCACCTGGCTGCAAAGCGCGCGAAGTTCGGTCGATGCGAGAATCGCAAGCACCCCGCCGCCATACAACAACAAGCTCAACACGGCGAGATAGCCAAAAAGGTACGACAGGAATCTACGCCGAGTGATCTCCGATTCATCGAGACAGCTCCCTAGCACGGGTTGGTCCAGGCTGACGTTTGTAAAGGTCGAAACGGCGGCGAGTGAAGCTACGTAGAAGCCAACAAGGACCTGAAGCAATTCGTTGACCAGATTCACAAGTCCGACCGGCGAGAGCACCGACGCACGGACAGCAACGAGAAGCACGGTCGTAAAGACAGCGAGCAACGCTGGCACCAGGACGTCTACCTTCCACTTTGCGCCGCCACCGATCCGGAGGTATCGCAGCGGCGTCAACAGTTGAGTCGCAACCTTCATGGCGTAACCCTCCTGTGCATTATTTCAAAAGATCGATCATCCGCGAGGCGATGCCTTCGCTGACCGTGGTCTGATCTGGATGGACGTCCTCGTCTAGATCAATCTTCATGAATTTAGCCAGCAACGCCTCCAAGGCGTCGTCTCTATTCGGCACTTCTGCGGTCGCGTGGCGCCCACCACTCGCGATGTACCGCGCACGGATTAGTTCGTAACCACCTTCCTGCGCCCTGGCTTGGACGACGCGCATGATGTCATCGAGCACAGCGGCCGGATGCGCAGCAGTGACATCCAAGTCCAATTTACGGCGCAACTCCTTCACCACCATCTGCTCGTCGTGCGCTTCCTGCCGCGTCACCCTGTGCACCAGTTCGAAGTTGTCGAGCACACCCTCTTGCAGTTCCTGCCGGATTGTTCTCTCAACGTATGGATGCGCACTGAATGCCGCATGGTACTCAACATCGGTTTTGCCGCCGTCCAGCGAACCCGTCCGGCGACCGCAAAGGCGACCGATCGAACAAAGACGCTGCTCGACGGTCGTGACGGGTATGCCGCTAACGCACTCCAACGCCGCACGGAACGAGAGATCGTTCCCGCTGGGCGTGCCCCGCAGGTTGATTATCAGGTGCGCTGTGACGCGATTTCCCTGCGTGGGCCGCTTGTGGTGAGGCTCAATGTCTCCGCTGTCGAAGTCCTCGTAAACCGCGTCCTGCCCATCTCGATCGATCATCCGAAACAGCACGGCCGCATACGCATGATCCGCATCGAACCAAACGTCCACGACCCGGACGTGCTGGCGCGCATTGGCCGGCGGCCGCCTCTGCAGCAGCTCGTTATTTCTAAGTCGCCTTTGCGCGTCACCCAGTATGTCGTCGAGGGACAGTAGCGCCCCGAACTCACTATCTGGTTTTGACGAAAGGCGCAGCGTAAGAAATTTGATCCAACGGGTCCGCTTGGTGCTCTTCATTCCCCTTCCCCTTGTAGTTTTGCAAGCCGCCGTCTCGGATCCTGCGACGCAGGCGCGCCGCAAAAGTCCACGCGCGCGGCTCAGCCGGCCGCGCAAACCTCCTCGATGTCGGCCGCGCTCATGCCCTTGGCCTGGAGCCGCCGCTTGACCTCGGCCGAGCAGGCGGAAGCCGGCGCCGCTGGCGCGGGCGCAACCGTCCCATTATCCGGGCAACCGTTGAGGATGTTGGCGTGCGCCTCGGCGATGCCGGTCAGGTCGATATCGCCGTCGTCCATCTCCGACAGGACCGTAAGCACGGACCAGCGCAACCGATGCGCGCTGAACAACGAGTTGAAAGCGTCGCCCTTCAGGGAGATTATTCGAATCTGCTTGTCGATATCCGTCGGCAGCAGGGTGTCGCTCGACGGGCCGTCGTCGTAGCGCAGCCAGTACGATGTCGGTGTGCCTTTCAGCCTGATGAACAGCTGATCGTGCGCCAGCTGGATCCGGTAGTTGTCCTTATATACGCCGGTGCATCGCACCTTGTCGGTCATCTGGTCGGTGGAGCGATGGACGCTCCAGTTGCCGCTTTTGAACACAACAGGTTCCTGGTTCAGCGGCACGCCGGCGAGGGCCGGCATCGCGATCGCGGCCACGACAGCCGCAAAGACGCATCGAACAATCATGACATCCCCCTTCGTCCGTCAGAATTGACACGCGCACCCTAGTGCGCGGGCACCGATGCCGCAACCCCGGCCTCGATGCGCGCCTTGGCCAGCGCACCGTCGACCATGCGCATGACCGCGATCGCCTCGGCGTCGTCGGGGCATTGATCGACGTGGGCGCGGGCGCGCGCGAGGTAGTGCTCGGTCTCGGAAATCCAGCGTAGGCGACGAATCTGTGCGGCGACGGCGGGGCTCATGGCGGTCTCCTGTTGAGGTGCGGCCAGTATCGGCCGGCCGCACCGGGCCGTCTGCCGCAGATCGCCGCGATCGCGTGTAGGAATGTTCCTACGCCGTCGCGGCCCCTCGAACCCGGCATTTAACGCCTTCAAACCGCATTTAAGCCGCGCGCGCGGCCCCGTGGAGGGGCGATGACCGCGCCCCGCGCCCAGGTGCGCGGTACAGGGCCGCACAGGCGGCCGGACGAAAATCCGCCCGATCAGCCGCCGATGGCGGCGTCGAGGTGCTCGCGGAGGATCTCGATCACCTCGCGTTCGTCCTGGTCGGACAGGCCCAGCCAGGGGCGCGCCGGGATCGCGGCCGGACCGGGCGCCATGTCCGGCTTGCCGCCGAACTGGTGGATCGCGCCGTACTTCGCGGAGGTGCCCAGCTCCATCGCATCATCCTCGACCTGGTAGGTCAGCCGGTCGCCGAGCATGTGCCAGTCCCAGGTCAGCATGCCGACGCCCGCGCGCCGCTTCGCCTTGCGCGCCGCGTACCCTGGCGAGAGTGCGTGCCACGGCGTGCCGTCGGGCGCGACCTCCGCAACGGCGCGATCGCGCGTCGCTCGCCACAGGTGCGCGCCGATGTCGACCAGCGCCTCGCGCAGCCCGCGCTCGCCGAACTCGGCGATGCGGTCGAGCAGGCCGCGCACGTCGGCGTCGTCGACCGTGATCGTTACGCCGGCCATCAGATGACGTCCAGTCCGCGGGTCGCGCCGGGGATTTCGGCGGCATCGATCGCGCGCACGTCGATGATCCTGCCGTCGCGGATCCAGACGAGTCGCAGCGTGTCGCCGTCGCTCGATGCGCGCACGAGATACACCAGCGCGTCGCGCGAGGCGTCCCAGTACACCTCGATCGGCGAGCGCAGCAGCCGCGGCAACGCATCGAGGCCGGCGATCGGCCGGCCGCGCAGTGCGAGCGCGGTCGCCTCGTCCACGCCGATCAGCGCGGTCGCCGGTACGCGGCCGGCGCCGGCCAGGCGCGCGACGATGCGCGACTCGATCGCACCGATCCACAGCGATCCGATCGCGTCGGCCGCGTCGGCGGCGGTATCGGCAAGCCATGCGCGGAACGCGCCGACCAGGGCCTCGACCACGCCGTGTCCTGCGAGCAGCTCCTCGGTGCTCGCGGCCGCGGCCGTCACGGGCAGCGCCGCGTGCTTGCCGAGCGACTCCTGCACGAGCCGCTCGAACGCGGCGCGGCCGGGCGCGTAGCCGAAGCCCGGATCCACGCCGACCGGCGTCTCGACATCGAACGGCGCGGGACCGCGCTTGCCGACGGTCACGACGTGCGTGCCGTCATCGGGCGCCTGGTCCGGGCCGGTCTTGCCCATGCGCTTGAGGTCGCGCGCGGCCAGCGACTGCACGCTGCACTGGCAGCCCCAGCCGTTCGGCGGGAAGTGCGTCAGCCACCACGGATCATCGGCGGCGAGGATCAGGCCATCCCACGCGACGTGCAGCGGGCGCGGATGCTCGACCGCGTCGCTGTGCACGTACTGCCAATACGGGCGCCACTTCCGTTCCTCTTGCAGCTGCGCCCAGCGGCCGGCCGCGTAGCTCGTGCGCAGGTTGGTCTCGTAGATCACGCGGCTGCGCCAGTTGCGGCCGCCGTTGTAGCTCCAGCCGTACTTCGCGACGATGCGATCGAAATCCTTGCGGAAGTCCTCGAGCGTCGCGCCCTCCGCGATCGCGCGTTCGACGGCCGCGCGAAAGTCCGCGACGAGGTCGGCCCGGTTCGCGCCCGCGACCATGAACGCGTGATCGTGCGCGGCTTCCCACACATCCGTCCAGCGCTCGGTGTTGACGTTGACCTTGCGCCGGAAGAACTCGATCTGCTCGCGGAACGGCAGCGAGCCGTAGGCGACATCAGCCATGCCGCCGCTCCTGGCTAGTCAGGTGCCAGCCATTGCACCACTGGCATTGATACACGTGCAAGTGCATGTGCCGCGCCGCGGCCGCCTTCGATGCGGCGCGCAGCGCCTTGGCGCGCGTGCGGTGGCGCACCTTGCTGCGACACGCGCGCCAGACCGCGTACGCGGTGTCGTGACGGGTGCGTAGATCAGCCATCGATGGCGCCCAGCAAGGTAAGGATTGCGAGTACGAGAGCCACGACGAACGCGGCGCACGCGACATCCTGCAACTTCGCCATCGCGCGGCCGCGGCGGCTGCGCGCGTACTCCCTGGCGTACTTCCTGCGCGAAAGGGTTGCCGGCGACAACTGCCGATGCGGCTTGCGCTTGTGTCCGAAGCGCGCGAGGCGATCGAGGATGTCGCGATGCCGGCGGCTCACACCGAGCCCGCCTCGCGCAGCACCTCGTAGCGCCCGGCGAGCGCGGCGGCCGCAAGCGCCTGGCGCATCGCGCGCGTGTACTCGTCGAGGCTCATGTCCGGCATCAGCTCGACCAGGGCGTCGCGGATCTGCTCCAGCGATTCCGCGCGATCGACCAGCGCGCGGATCTCGTCGATCCATGCATCCGTAGCGGGCGCGATCTCGGTATCGAGTCGGCCGGCCTGGCGATCGGGCGGGTCGGGATCGTGCTCGGGGCCGCCGCGCTCGGCCGCGAGCACGGCGCGGATCTCGCGACGCAGCGCGGTGTTCGCTGTGCGCGGACCGTCGGCGGCTTCCTCCAGCGTGGCCGCCTGCGGCGAGCCGAGCAGGTCGTCGTCGTCCGATTCCGGCTCCGGGATGCCGAGCCGCTCCTGCGCCCACTTGCGCGGGATGCGCAGGCCCATGTTGACCAGCGGCGGCAGCGCGGTGGCGTACGTTTCGAGATCCTCGGTTTCCTCCGTCGGGAAATGCCAGCGCGGCGCGCGGCGCACGCCGTTCGGCGCGAGGCCGTTGAGCGCGGCGATCGCGTAGACGAGATCGCGCGAGAGCGTCGAGGCGACCTGCTTTGCGTCGGCGTCGCGCAGATCCTTGCGCACCTCCTCGTGGATTTCGCCGAGCGCGTTGGTGCTGGTCTTGCCGTCCGCCTGGCTCGTCAGCGTGCCGCCGAGGATCGCCTTGGACTGCGAGCGCTCGCACCAGTCGATCATGCACTGGTACGCATCGGGCTTGCCGTCGGTCGCCCGCTCGAACTCGATCATCATCCCCTCGGGAATGATGCCGGCCGCCTTGTGCCCGAGGCCGGTGAGCGCGCGCAGCAGCGTGACCTTTTCCTTCTCGCCGGCGCCGGGCGGGTACTTGCCCACGCGCAGCGGCAGGCCGTAGATCTCCAGGAACTCCGCGAGGTCCGCGACCGAATAGTTCTTGAAGAGGTACGGCCAGGCGAGGACGCGGAACAGCGCGGCGCGCGACAGCCAGCCGCTCTTTGCGCCGTGCGTGTGCGTGATCCAGCCGAACGGCTGCAACGGCTCGCCCTCGCTGCCGCCGGTGCGCAGGCGGATCTCCTCGCGATAGCACCGCACGAGGCGGAACCACGACTGCGGCCGGTGCGTGACCGTCTTCGGCAGCCACACGCCCTCGATGCGGTGCCACTCGATTTCGAGGCAGCAGAATCCCTTGCCGATCGCGTCGGTCACGTCGTAGAGCATCACGTCGAGATCCGGGATCTCGCTGATCCACTCGCGCAGCTGCTTCGCGTCGCGCTTCTCGCGCGCGTACGGCGACGGCGGCGGCACGATCTCCCAATCGAGCATCGAGACCGCGCGACGGCGCTTGCCCATCTCGGCGGCAACGTGCGCGTCCTTTTCCTCCATGTCCTCGTAGAGGTCGGACTGCGCGACGATGTCGCCCTGCTCGGCGGCGTCGAGGATCGCGGCGAGCTTGCTCGGCGTGAGGCCGCGGGTCGGGTGGCCCTGCCACTCGTGTTGCAGCGCCTGCAGCTGCGAGGTTTGCGGCTCGGCGAGATCCGCCATGCGGATCGGCTCGCCGTCCGGGCCGAGAATCCTGCTGGTCACCATGCCTCTTGCTCCGGTAGCGCGATGTCGTCGGCGACGTCATCCGCACGCATGCGCAGTCGGTGGTCGCCGGTGTCGCGGGCGTTGTCGAACCCGCGCGGGTGGGATGGCGCGGGCGTGAACTCGATCGGAGCCGCGCCGTCGCCGGCGGCATTCAGCGCGAGAAAGCACGCCCACGTACGGTCGGCGTGTCCGGCAGTGTCGCTGTCGGCGACGAAGCGCGGCGTGCCGGTCGGGCCGGTCACCTTCTTCAACTTGTGCAGATCCGCGCGCAAGGCGTTGTCGCCTTCGGGAATGCGGATGGTGCGGTCCTCGAACGCCTCCTTGCCACGCGTGGCCATCACGATCTTGTTCGGGCCCGTGAACAACACGCCCTCGACACGCGAGCTGCCGTATTTGAGTTGCGCATCCTGCACGGGCTTCTCGCCCATGCCCGTCTGATCCTTGCAGGCCCGGATGACCCGGTACCGGTGCATCACGTCGTCGAACAGCACTTCCTGTTCGGCGAAACTGATGCGCCGCCGCGCGATGACCTCACGCGTCCACAGCACGTCGCCCACTTCCTCCAGCACCCAGATCACATACAGGTCATTGCGCGCGGCGATATCGACGCCGACGTAGCACGGCCCGCCCTGGTAATGCGCGGGGTCGCCGGCGTGTTCGTGCTCGCACGCGGTGATCAACTCGAACGGCAGCCACGCGCTGGCCTCATCCAGCCACTTCAGCTCGTATTCCTGCGCCCACAGATCCTCGTCGCCGGCACCGGCGCGCAGCTCCTCGATGTCCCGCGGCAGGCCGTCCGCGACGGCCTCGTAGATGTCCGTGCTGTAGCGTTGCCAGGTATCGCCCTGGCCGCTCATCAGCTCGTAAAACTTGTTGCCCTTGCCGTTCGGCGTCGAGATCACGCGCAGCTTGAGGCCCGGCTTGGAGACGACGGGAAACAGCGCGCGCCAGATGGCGCGGCTGTCGCGATGGAACGCGAACTCATCCAGCAACACGTTTGCGCTGAAACCGCGGGCCGTGTCCGGGTTGGCGGGCAGCGCCGTGATGCGGCTACCGCCCGGCAGCGCCACTTCCAGCGATCGCACGTCAGCATCGAACGGCTGCTCGAACTCCTCGAACCCCGCCTGAAGGGCGCGCAGATGCAGCTTCACGCCCTCGTTCATCGCCTCGCGCGCTTGGCGCTCTCCGCGCGACAGGATGACCCAGCGCGCGCGCCGGCCTTCGGCTTCCGCGCGCACGCAGTCCAGCACGATCTCCAGCGTGCTGGTGAACGTCTTGCCGCATTGCCGCGCGAACATAGCGATCTTGAATCGCGCCTCGTCCTGCAGCCACCGCCGCTGATAGGGATACAACTGGAGCGCCGGGCCGTTCACAGATCGTAGGCCGCCTTCATCACGGCGCTGAGCGTGGCCATGTCGATGACACCGCTCTTGCCGAGCGCCGTCAGCTTCTCGCGCTGCTCGCGCACCAGTTCCTCGCGCGCCTCCTGCCGGATCGCCTGGCGTTCCTTCAGGCTCGACGTGCGCGCGGCGATCGTGTCCTTGGCCGCGCGCGCGAGCTTGCGCACGTCGTCGATCGACACGTCGTTGCGGGTCTGCGCGACGAGCGCGGCGTGGTTCGCGAGCGTCGTGATCGACTGGCACAGCAGCGCGCCGGCGCGATCGTCCGGGTTCTCGCCGAGCTCCTCGACGACGGCGCGCGCGGCGGTGTCGATCTCGCGCATGCGCTCGGTCATCTCGCGAATCGGCTGCGCGTAGCGGTGCAGGCCGGAGCGCGTGACCTCGGCCGCAGGCTCGCCGGGGAACCGCTTGCGCAGGTCCGCGATCATCTCGTCGAGCGTCAGTCGATCCGCCCGCAGCAGCTTCTCTACGTAGGCGCGCTGCTCCTTCGGCAGTCGCGAGATCCGACTCTTGCTCGCGCGCTTCGTCATCGCTTGCCCTCGATGCGGCTGGCGATCGCGAGCGCGGCGCAGGCCAGGCACGACGCCAGCACGGCCAGCGTGATGGCCATGCAGCCGACGGCGCCGAACGGCGCGGCGAGGAACCCGCGGATGGCGCGCGCGACGCGCATCACTCGCAGCCCTCCGGCAAGATCGCGTCGATGGCCGCGCCGAGAACCGTGTTGCCGGCATGGATCACCAGCCACACGATCATCAGCGGGAACGCGATCGTGCAGCGCACGAGCTCGGACACCACAACGAACGTCTTCACCGCTGCGGCCCCGGTCGGCTCACGCCCGGAACGACGGCGAGGCCCGCGGCGACATCGCCGCCGCGAGCGGCGAGCGTCGCGACGTAGAGGCCGGGCACGGCCTCGTCGAGCGTCAGCAGATGCTGGTCGCGCAGCCACGCGAGATCCGTGACCACGTCGTCACGCGAGGCCGCGACGCCGAGGTGCATCAGTCCGGCGTGCAGCACCGACGAGTTGCAGCGGTAGCCGTTCTGTTCGGACAGCAGGCGCAGCAGCACCAGGCGGCGATCCTCGCGCAATTTTTCCGCGAAGGGTTTCATGTCAATCGTCCTCTTCGAGCAGGTGTTCCTGGATCGTCCGCACCATTTCGCAGGTCACCTGCGATCGCTCGCGGATCGCGGACAGCTCGCCACTGACGATGCCGAGCGCGGTGCGGATCTCCGCGAGCTCGCGATGCGTGGGCAGGTAATTGACCCGCTCCTCGAGTCGACCCATGCGGCCGTCGAGTTCGCCGATGCGCTCGCCCTGGCGGTGCGACGCCGCCGCGCGCCGATCCATGTGCAGCCACAGGCACGCGAGCCCGACCAGGTTGAGGACGCCGAGTACGATCGACACGAACATGAGCGTGGATACGGGTTCAGCCACCGACGATCCTCCGCAGTTCGGCCGCGCAGGCGCGCTTCACGCGCGCATGCATCGCGAGCAGGCGGCGCTCGATCTGCGAGTGCTGGCGGTCCTCGGCCTGGCGATCCAGCGCGTTCGCCTCGCGATCCCAGTGCGAGACGAGCTGCGCGGGCGTCTTCGGGTCACCGCTGGCCATCGGTCGCTCCGGCCAGGGCGGCGCGTGCGCGATCCGCGTTGCAGGTCGCAATCACCGCCTGGTACGCGGGGATCGTCGCGAGTGCATCGTCCGCGCAGATCTTCCCGTCGCAGCGTGCGGGCGGGCGCGCGGGCGACTCCAGCGGGTCGGTCAACGCGCGATCGAGCGGGCGGTAAGCGATCACCGGCACCTCAACCGTTATCGTGCGCGGCGGCGGCGGCGGCCGCTGCGGCAGGAGGCCACAGCCGGTCAGCGACAGCAGCGCACACAGGCACGCGGGCAAGGTCGGCGCAATCAGGCGTGGCATGGACGGTCTCCCGGATGGCGTCGGCGCGGCGGGCCGCGTCGGCGGTGAGGCGCGCGATGTCGGCGTCGCGCGCATCGAGCGCGGCGGTGGCTTCGCGCAGCGCGGCTTCATGGCGCGTTTGCAGGTCGCTCAAACGCCCGTAGAGGTAATCGATGCGCGCCTCGGCGTCGGCCGCGTTGTCCGAACACGTCTTGGCCGCGGCATTGGCGGCGGCGAGGCTGGTCGCGGCCGCGCGATCGCGCACCGCGTAGCCGCCGCCGAACGCGAGGGCGAGCAGCGCCAGGGCGGCGATCGCGGCGTACACGAGCTTCACGCGCACACCGCCTCGCCGGACCAGCCGGCGCGAAGGTAGAGCGGTTCCAGCACGTACAGGATGCGGTGCACGTAGCCGCGGTTTTCGCGCCACGCGCTCATCGAGCGCGCGCGCTGCTTCTCGACATCGCCCTGCCAGCGCGTGCGTGCGCGATCGTTCGCCTGCGCGAGTCGCTGCTCGGCGCGCAAGGCGCGCTCGCCGCCGTTGTACGCGCTGAGCGCGAAGCTCCAGCTATCGCACGGCGTGGCGCCGGGATTGCGCTGTAGCAGATAGTGATCGTAGATCGCCGCGGCGAGCACGGCCTGCGCCGGGTCCCACGGGTCGAACGTGCCGAGCCGAGCCGGGAACTCGCGCGCGATCCAGCGCGCCGTCGCCGGCATGAACTGCGCCATGCCCTGGGCGCCGACCGGCGATCGCGCGCCGATGCGCCAGTTCGATTCCGCGTGCATCTGTGCGGCGAGGCGCGCGGGCGATCCGGTAATGCCCCACACCTCCGCGACGGCCTGTTCGACCGCGTGTCGATAGCGCGCGGACGCCTCCGGCACGAGCGCCGGCTGCGGCGGCGGCGCGACTGCGGTCGCGCTCGCGGCCTCGACCAGCGGTAGCACGTGCGGGATCGCATGCGCCTCCGGCGTGCACGGCGCGACGACCGCAGCGACGGCGCACACGATCAGCGCGCAGGCGGTGGCGAGCGCCGGCTTCATGGCATGAGTCCCGCGGCGATGATCGCGGCCGCCATCAGCGTCGCGCGGCGCGTCTGCGCCATCGCGCGCTCGATGCCCTGGCGATCCTCCGGCGCATCGTCGCGCGCGGCCGCGCGGTCGAAGCCGTAGCCGAGCACCGCCGCGAGCGACAGCTTGCTGACGACCCACAGGTACGATCCGAACTTGGCGGGATTGAGCCACGTCGCGATCACCGCGAGCAGCACCAGCGACACGAGCGCCCACAATCCGATCCGGCCGAGCCGATCGATCGCATCCGCGACGCGGGAATACAGGTTGGCCAGGGACTTCATGCGCGCGCCTCGACGGTGCCTGGTGGCAATGCGTCGAGACTACGGAGAGCGGTGCTGCGGACGGATGCGACGCGCGTCGCTGGCGAGGGTGCGATGCCGGCGCGGCTCACGACGGGCCGGCACCGCGGCGCCGATCACAGGGGGAGATCGACGCGGGGAACGTTACGGCATCAGGTCGGGCGGTGCAATGGAGCGGCGCGGCGTCGCGCCATCTCGATCTTGCGGTTGATCTGCGTTTCGCCAAATCCGTCCTGCGGCAGGATCCCTAAGCCGCAGTGAGGGCAGCACGGCACCGTGCCGCGCTTTTTCCATGCGGATTCAACCTTGCGGGCCGCAATCAGGTGCAGGCTGCGCGAGGTCTCCTCCGCGAGGCGTTGACGACGCTGATTGACCACCGCCAGTGCTTTTTCGTAATGCGACGCGAGCATCTTCATTGCCCAAAACGGCGCGATCTGCATGTTGCAGTCGTCGCACGTAACGATCTCACCATTGTCGTCGTACGTCAGCTGCAGGTGTTTGCACCGCTCGTCTTTCCAGCCAAGGCGCCCCCGCATCCGCAACCGCGCCTCGCCGAACTGGATCACCTTCGATTGGTCGAGCATTCCGGTAGTCATCACCACTCGCTGCCAGCAAGCCAGCCGGGTTCGTCGCCGTGCTCGGCCAGCATCTGCCGCACGCTCGTCGTGCCGCCCGTGCGGGCTTCGTTCTCGTCGAACTCCGGCTGCGGTGCATCCAATTCCTCGTCGGTCAGTTCGCGCGGGTAACCGTCCTCCGGCTCTTCGCCGGTCTGGCCGAGGTAAAGCAGCCTCGCCTGCTCGGCGCTCTCTGCCGCATAAAGGTCGCTGTCGTCGCACGCGTAAACCTTCAACATGTCGTCTCTCCGTTCACGTGATTCGGGCATATGTGACCTTCTTCGCCAGCCCCAGCTTCCGAAGCACTCGCGCACTCGGCTCCATCTTCATTCCGTCGCGCAGCCGGATCATGTAGCTGGGCGACGTTCCAACGGCTCGCGCGGCTGCGCGTAGGCCGCCGTGTTCGCGCTGCAGCTGCAAAATTCGCGTTCTGATTTCCATCCTGCTAGCCCTCGTCGGTGAAGTTCAGACGTGTCTGCCGCAGCGCGTACTGCTCGCGGCAGATGCGCTGCACGGAGCGGTCGGTGATGCCGTGCTGGCGCGCCAGCTCGCTGGTGTTGCGGCCGTTGTGCAGGCGGAAGATGGTGCGATCGCGCAGCGCGCGTTGCAGGCGATCGCCGCGTGGGAGGTACAGCGGCCGGCCGCCCTGGTCGATCGCGATCAGCGCGACGACCGCACGCGCCTCCGCGAGCGCATCCTCCGCGGCCATTCCCCGGCGCCGGAAGTGCGCATCGAGCGCGTCGACGAGGTGCGCGAGCCGGGAGCCCCACTTCGCCGGATCATCCGCGACATCGAGCTCCGCGATCGCTTCGGCCGTCGCGATCTCGCCGAGGTCCATGTCGCGCTGGTCGAGCCGTGCGTTCATCCGCCGCGCAGTTGCCGGATCCGCTCGTCGATCGCGCGGCGGGTCGCGTCCATCGTGTTGCCGCATTCGAGGCCCAGGCCGCGCGCTACGGAACAGATCCATTCGTGCAGATCCTCGATATCGCGCTCCAACGAGGCGATGATCGCGCCGTGCCGCTCGCTATCATCTCGACGATCCCAGCACTCCAGGCAATCGCAATCCACCGGGTGCTGCTCTTCGCACAGTTCCGCGAGCAACCGCAGCGGGTCGTCGGCGGGTAGCGTGAGCGGCGGAACGGGCGCCCGGCGGAGCAGGCGTTCGGCGAGTTCTTTTGCCTCAGGCATCATGACGTTCTCCCTTCGAGTTGTTCCAGCTTCCGCCGCCGCGCGTCGAGCGCGGCGATGACGGCGCGGAGTTGCGATGCCTGGCGCAGCCAGGCGACCTTTTCGATGCGGTACATCTGGCGCGCGATCGAGTCGGCGTAGCTCCAGGGCGCCTGGATCTCGGCGAGCAGCGCGCCGATCTTCGCGATCATCGGTTCGCGGTCGAGGTTCTTCGGCCGGCCGCGGTTCTTCGGGCTCGGCCGCGGCTTCGCCTGCGCGAACCCGAGGCGCTCCAGCTCGGCGATCACGCGCGCGCGGCCCGCACGGTCGAGGTCGGCCGCGCTCCCGACGCCGGCCACGCGCTGGAGCATCGCGACGTACGCCTCGCGATCCATGCGCAGTTGCTTCGCGGCGACGTGGATCAGCGCGAGGTCGCGCACGCGCGGGTCGAGGAGTCGGCGCTTCGCGGTCATGACGGCACCTTCTTGCACGCGCTGCACAGGTCATGCTCGACCCAGCTGCAACCGCCCTGGCACGCCCGCGTGTCGGTGCAGCCGCAGACGCGGCAGCATTTGCGCGCGAGCACTGACGCGGCGGGCGAGCGCAGGAATTCCATCAGCTGCGCTGCCTTGCCTTCTCGGATCGCGCCCGCCGCCGTGTAGTGACCCAAGGGGCGCAACGGCATGCAGAAGAACAGGAACACAGCGCGGTCGAGGTCCGGTTCGATGCGCGATAGCGCAGATAACGCAGCCACGATGTCACGCAACCCGCGTTGGAGCTTGGGCGACGCCGGCTGCGAGAGCGTGTTTCGATGGACGCCGGCGAGTTCGGCGAATCGAACTACGTCCATGTCGAGGAAAAGGCGCAGGGCGATCGGCGACAAGCGCGAGCCCGAACGTACGGCGCTCATGAAGGCTTCGAACTGGCCGGTCATGACGGCGCTACCATGCGCGGATGACCGACCACCGACCCATACGCGAGTGGACGCTCGGCGAGTTGACCGAGGAGATCCGCGACCTGCAGCACGAGTTGTTCGACCGCCGCGCGCGCACGCCGGCCGAGCGCGACGCGCTGGTCGACAGGACGCGCAAGCTGCTCGGCGCGATCGAGGGACGGCTCGCGCCGGCGCACACGCCGGGCGCGCCGGAGCACGCGATGGCGCGGAACGACCTGCTCACGATCGAGCAGGCGTTCGGCAGCGCATACGAGCACGAGGCCCGCGTGTTGCGCCACCTCGTGATCACGCGCGCCGCCGTGCGCGCGCTCGGCGATGACGCGGGCGCGTGGCTCGCCAGCCTGCACATCGGCGACCACCGCCTGCGGCCCGCGTGGATCGCGACCGAAAGCGACGAGGGCCTGCGCGAGCAGCTGCGCGAGCTGGATCGGTTGCGCGGCGGTCACGTGGTCAGCTCCCGGTAGAGCCGCTCGACGC
>CAYWZC010000026.1:0-32472 GCA_964462745.1 uncultured Rhodanobacteraceae bacterium | reverse complement strand
GCGGCGGCCACCGAGCGCTGCGATTTCAAGGACCACCGCCGCACCGATCAAGGTTGCCTCGGCGGTTTCGCACAACGCGGCCGCTGCGGCCAGCGTGCCGCCGGTCGCGAGCACGTCATCGACGAGCAGGACGCGCGCGCCCGGCGCGAGTGCGTCGGCCTGGATTTCGAGCCGGTCGCTGCCGTACTCGAGCGCGTAATCGATGCCGAGGCACGCGCCGGGCAGCTTGCCCGGCTTGCGGATCGGCACGAGGCCCGCGCCGAGCGCGCGCGCGACCGCGGCGCCGTAGAGGAATCCCCGCGCCTCGATCGCACCGACCGCGTCGAGCGCGACGCCGCGGAACGGCTCGACGAGTCGGTCGATCGCATCGTCGAACGCATCCGCTTCGGCGAGCAGCGGGCCGAGGTCCTTGAACTGGATGCCGGGTGTCGGAAAGTCCGGCACGTCACGAATGTAGCGGGTGAGATCCATCACGTTTTCCCTTCGGAGCTTGCGGCGCGAACCGGTGCGCGCCACGATCCGATGAAGATACCCAACAACGACAACGCAACGCCAATCCAGTCGGTGGCGGCGGTCGGGCGCGCGAACAGGATCACGTCGAACACGAACGACAGGGCCGGCTGCAACAGCAGCAGCAGGCCGATCAGCGACGCCGGCAACTGCGGCATCGCGCGTGCGATCAGCACCCAGCCGAGCACCTGGCCGAACAGGCCGAGGCCGAGCAGCGACCCGATCGTCTGCACGTCCGGCAGTGCGAAACTCTCGCCTTCGGCAAACACCGCGACCGCGAGCACGAGGGCACACAGCAGCGAATTGACGCACAGCACCTGGGCCGGCGCGAGCGTCATGCGCCCGCCGCGCTGCGCCTGGCGCATCGACAGCATGTAGATCGCATAACAGAAGCCGGTGGCGATGCCGAGGATCACGCCGAGCCGGTACTGCGGTCCGACATCGGACCAGTCCAGGCCAACCAGCAGGTACAGGCCGAGGAACGCGAGCGCGACGCCGGACACGAAGCGCAGGCCGAGCCGCTCGCGGTAGATCAGCCAGCCAGCGAGCGCCATCAGGAACACCTGGAAATTGCCGAGCAGGGTCGCGAGGCCCGGTCCGACATACAGGATCGAGCGATGCCAGAGGCCGAGATCCAGCGCGAACGCGAGCGCCGGCAGCGTCAGCCAGCCGATGTCGCTCCAGCGCAGGCGCCGCCACAGGCCGAGCGCGAACAGGCAGCCGAGCAACATGATGCCGCCGAATGCCATGCGATAGAACGCGGACACGGTCGGCCCGACATGCGCGAACTTGACGAACAGGCTGGTGGTGCTGATGAGCGCCGCGCCGAGTGCGAGCTCTAGGATCGCCGCACGCGGCGGTGCGACGCCGGTCATCACGCGATTTGCGGATCGATATCGTCGTGAAGGTCGGCCGCGCTCGCCTCGAACTCGCCGCGCGACAGCCTTGCGTCGATGTCCGCGGCGATGGCGAGGCCGCGTTCCACGTCCGGCTCCGCGACCATCACGGTGACCAGGTCCATCGCGGGCAGCTGGCCGACCCCGCCGGTCAACTGCTCGCCGCCGACGAACGCGCGGATGCCGGCGTCGGCGAGGGCCAGCTTGACGAGGTTCGCGTCGATGAGGTTTTCCGCGCGATAGATGATTTTCATCGGTCCAACTGGCCTGGCCGCGCCGCCCGCGTGGCGGTTGCGGCATTACCGCTATCATGCGGCATCGACCGCGCGGGCGCCATCCGGCGGCAATTCCCGGACGTTCGGGTTGCGCGGCGCACCGCGGCGTTCGTTGTCCGCGGTCCGCGGCCGGGGATCCTTGCACATGCTGGTAAACTCGCGGCCCGTTCCGGACGCCGTGATCCGCGGTAAACGCACATGAGCGACAACGAAGCCCCGAACCATTTCATCCGCCAGATCGTGCGCGAGGACGTCGCCGCGGGCAAGCACGAAGGCCGCGTCGCAACGCGCTTTCCGCCCGAGCCGAACGGTTACCTGCACCTTGGTCACGCAAAGGCGATCTGCCTGAGCTTCGGCATCGCACGCGAGTTCGGCGGCACCTGCAACCTGCGTTTCGACGACACCAATCCGGGCAAGGAGGACGTCGAGTACGTCGACGCGATCCAAGCCGACGTGCGCTGGCTCGGCTTCGAGTGGACGCGCCTGCGCCACGCATCGGACTATTTCGAGGTGCTGTACCGCTGCGCGGAAAAATACATCGAGCGCGGCGTCGCGTTCGTCTGCGACCTCGACGCGGACCAGGTGCGCGAATATCGCGGCACCCTGACCGAACCGGGACGCAACTCGCCGTTCCGGAACCGTTCGGTAGCCGAGAACCTCGACCTGTTCCGGCGCATGCGCGCGGGTGAGTTCGCCGACGGCTCGCGCACCCTGCGCGCGAAGATCGACATGGCCGCCGGCAACATGAACCTTCGCGACCCGGCGATCTACCGGATCCGCAAGGTGCCGCACCAGAATACCGGCAATGCGTGGCCGATCTATCCGATGTACGACTTCGCGCATTGCGTATCGGATGCGGTCGAGGGCATCACGCATTCGTTCTGCACGCTGGAATTCGAGGACCACCGGCCGCTGTACGACTGGTTCCTCGAACAGGCCGACCTGCCGAACGATGCGTCGCTGACCGAGCCACTGCGCACGAACGGACTGTGGATCGCGCCGAGCAAGCCGCAGCAGATCGAATTCTCGCGCGGCAACCTCGACTACACCGTGATGAGCAAGCGCAAGCTCATTGCGCTGGTCCGCGACGGCCTGGTCGACGGCTGGGACGATCCGCGCATGCCGACCCTGGTCGGCGTGCGCCGGCGCGGCTTCACGCCCGCGGCAATCCGCACGTTCTGGGAACGCGCCGGCATCAGCAAGCAGAACTCGACGATCGACATCGGCGTGCTCGAAGGCTGCGTACGCGAGGACCTCGATGCCAACGCGCCGCGGCGCATGGCGGTGCTCGACCCGCTGCGCCTGGTGATCACCAACCTCGCCGAAGGCCACGCGGAAACACTGGTCTTCCCGAACCACCCGAAGAACCCGGATTTCGGCAATCGCGAGGTTCCGTTCTCGCGCGAACTGTGGATCGAACGCGAGGATTTCATGGAGAACCCGGTCAAGGGCTTCCATCGCCTGGTGCCGGACGGCGAGGTCCGCCTGCGCGGAGTCGGCATCGTGCGCTGCACGGAGGTCGTCAAGGACGCGAGCGGCGCCATCGTCGAGCTGCGCTGCACGCTCGATGCCGATACCCGCCACGGCATGCCCGGCGCGGATCGCAAGATCAAGGGTACGATCCACTGGGTCAGCGCCGCGCACGCGATCGCCGCGGAAGTGCGCCTCTACGACCGCCTGTTCGATACACCCGACCCGGATGACGAGGCCGACGGCAGGACGTTCCGCGATCACCTGAATCCGGATTCGCGACGCGTCGTGCGCGCGTGGCTGGAACCGGGGCTCGCCGAGTTCGCCGCCGAGCAGCATGTGCAGTTTGAACGACTCGGCTATTTCGTCGCGGACCGCCACGACCACACCCGCGCGAATCCGGTGTTCAACCGCGTCGTTACCCTGCGCGATTCCTGGGCGAAACGCTGAACCGCCGCTGGCCGCCGGCGCACCGGCCCGGGTCGTGGCTGCGCTCGCGCGCTATGCTGCCCGCATGCGTATCGCCAATCGCCTTGCGATCCTCATGGCCGCCGTCGTCCTCGGCGCATGCGCCAGCGCCGCGCCGGGTTCCGCTTCCACGCCGGAGGAACGGCATGCCGAGGTCGACTATTCCTGTGCCAGCGACGCCGACTGCGCGGTCAAGGATGTCGGCGGCTGCTGCGGGTACACGCCGGCCTGCGTGAACCGCGACAGCCCGACCTTCGCCGCCGAAGTTGCAGCCGAGTGCCGCAAGAGCGGCCGGGTCGGCGTGTGCGGTTTTCCGGTCATCAAGGGCTGCACGTGCGCCGAGAATCGTTGCGCGCCGCGTCTCGCCAACCCGCCTGCGCGCTGAGCCGCACGCCATGCCGAGCCGTGAAATCCGCCTGCTGATCCCCGCGTGGGTGGAACGCGAGATCGATCCGCGCGCGGTCTACGTCGATGCCGAGGCGCGCGTCGAACTCGCGATTCGCCTGGCCCGGCGCAACATCGACGAGCGCAGCGGCGGGCCGTTCGGCGCGGCGATCTTCGACAGCGAGGGCCATCTGGTCGCGGCCGGGGTCAATGTCGTGCTCGCCCAGCAGTGCTCGCTGGGCCACGCCGAAACGATGACGTTCCTGGCCGCGCAGGCCCGGCTGCGCCGCGCGCGGTTGAACGAGAACGGCGGGCGCTACGTGCTCGCGACCAGCGCCCAGCCCTGCGCGATGTGCTACGGCGCGAGCTTCTGGGCCGGCATCGACGAGATCCTGATCGGCGCACGCGCGTCCGATGTCATGGAGCTGACCGAATTCGACGAAGGCCCGCTGCCCGCCGACTGGGTCGGCGAACTCGAACGCCGCGGCATCGCGGTACACCGCGACGTCCTGCGCGACGCGGCGCGCGAGGTCCTCGCACGCTATTCGCGCGAAGGTGGCACGGGGTATTGATCCTTCCTTTCCTTTCGGCAATCCGCGGCAGCCGCTATGCTGCGCGCTCGCCACAGTCCCGGGCCGGCATGCGCCCGCCCACGCCAGCGAGCCGATGAAGCGCCTGCGTTCGTTCCTTCCCCTGCTGATTCTGGTTTCGATCGGCATCGTGCTGCTCGCGAGTGGCCTGCTCGATCGCCTGCGGCCCGAACGCATCGCGGACCAGTACACGGATCTCAGTGCCATGATCCTCGCTCATCCGGTCCATGCCGGGGGGATCTACGCAGGCCTGGTCATGCTCGTGGTCGCGACCGGCGTTCCCGGATCCGTGGTACTCATCCTGGCCGGCGGGATGCTGTTCGGCGTGGCCGCGGGAACCGGCCTGTCGCTGCTCGGTTTGACGCTCGGCACCGTGATCCTGTATTTCGCGAGCCGGGCGGCGTTCGCATCCCACGAAAGGCCGATGCCGCCGCTGGCGGCGCGTCTGCGCGCCGGCTTCGGCGCCTATCCGGTCAGCTACACGATGTTCCTGCGCCTCGTGCCGTTCTTTCCGTTCGGCGCGGTGACGGTCGCGCTGGCCTGGCTGCGTTGCCCGCTCGGCCTGTTCCTGGTCGCGACCGCGGTCGGCGGCGGCGTGGCCCTGCTGTTCGAGACGGCGCTCGGCGCGGGCCTGGCACGGAATTTCCTGCAAGGCGGACCGGTGTCGCTGGAAATGTTCGCCCAGCGCGACGTCGTCCTGCCCCTGCTCGGCATGGCGGTCCTCGCGCTGGGGCCGATCGTGCTCGGCCAGTTGCGTCGCATGTCGCGTGCGACGCGCAGCGAATGATGCCGGCTGCCGCAGCCCGCGGGTAATGGTACGGCGCATCCGTTATCCTGCGCCGCATTGCGCTGCACTCCACGAGAACCGTCTTCCTTGAACCCGTCCGCCGCAGTACCCGTTCCCAAATCGCTGTGGCGTGCATTGGCGCTGGCCTTGCTCGTCGCGGCGGCGAACTTCGGTCTGTGGGCGTGGCTCAACCGGCCGGTCGAGGTCGCCGACTGGACCGGCAAGATCGAGGGCTTCGCGTTCTCCGCGTTCCAGCGTTACCAGGATCCGACCCGCGACAGCTTCCCGACCGAGGCGGAACTGGCCAGCGACATCCGCCTGTTGTCGAAATACACGAAGTCGCTGCGTACCTATTCCTCGCTGGAAAGCGCGCAGATCCCGCGCCTGGCCGAGTTCTACGGGCTCAAGGTCATGTCGGGCGCATGGCTCGACCGGCGCGCGGCGAACAACGAGCGCGAGCTTGCGGCGCTGATCGCATTGTCCGCGAAGTACGACAACATCGATCGCGCCCTGGTCGGCAACGAGACGATCCTGCGTGGCGATCTGTCGATCGACGAGCTGATCGGGTTCCTCGACCGCGCGCGAGCGCACATGGACATCCCGATCTCGACCGCCGAGCCGTTCTTCGTGTGGCAGCGCAATCCCGAGCTCGCCGAACACGTCGATTTCATCACCGTGCACCTGTTGCCGTACTGGGAAATGATCCCGCGCAAGGACGCGATCGGCTTCGTGCTCGGCCAGTACCACGAGCTGCAACGCCTGTTCCCGGGCAAGCACGTCGTGATCGGCGAGGTCGGTTGGCCGTCCAACGGTGATCGCAAGAAGTACGCGCAGCCGTCGATCGCGGACGAGGCGCACTTCATCCGCGAATGGCTGAACGTCGCCGCCGCCGAACGCATCGACTACTTCATCATGGAGGCGTTCGACCAGCCGTGGAAGGAGGCGAACGAGGGTCGCGCCGGTGCGTACTGGGGCGTGTTCAGCGCCGCGCGCACGCCGAAGTTCAGCTTCACCGAACCGGTCATCGAGGATCCGGCCTGGCCGTGGAAGGCGCTCGCCGCATCGCTGCTCGCGCTCGGCCCGATGTTCTGGTTCGCGCGCCATTTCATCCGGTTCAAGGCGCTCGGCCTGCTGTTCTTCCTCGTGCTGCTGCAGTTGTCGGCCGCGATCCTCGTATGGTCGGCGACCCTGCCCTACGACTTCTACCTCAGCCCGCTCGACTGGTCGATGCTGTCCCTGCTCGCGCCGGCCCAGGTCGCGATCGTGCTGGTCCTGTTGATCAATGGCTTCGAGTTCACCGAAGTCCTGTGGCGACGGCGCTGGCTGCGCCATTTCGGCCTGCTGGAGAAGTCGCCGGACGCCGAGCAGCCGTTCGTGTCGATCCATCTCGCGTGCTGCAACGAGCCGCCCGAGATGGTCATGCTGACCCTCGATTCACTGGCCGCGCTGGACTACGCGAATTACGAAGTGCTGGTCATCGACAACAACACGAAGCGCGAGGAACTCTGGAAGCCGATCGAGGAGCATTGCGAACGACTCGGTGCGCGCTTCCGCTTCTTCCACCTCGAACCGTGGCCGGGCTTCAAGGCGGGCGCACTCAACTACGGACTGGAGCAAACCGATCCGCGCGCCGAGGTGGTGGCGGTCATCGACGCCGATTACGAGGTACGCAGCGACTGGCTGGCCAGCCTGACCGGCTATTTTGCCGATCCAAACGTCGCGGTCGTGCAATGTCCGCAAGCGCACCGCGATTACCAGCACAACGCATTCCGGCGCATGTGCAACTGGGAATTCGACGGTTTCTTCCGCATCGGCATGCACCATCGCAACGAGCGCAACGCGATCATCCAGCACGGCACGATGACAATGGTGCGCCGCTCGGCACTCACCGCGACCGGCGCGTGGTCGGAATGGACGATCTGCGAGGATGCCGAACTCGGCCTGCGCCTGATGCGCGAGGGTTACGACCTCGTCTATGTCGACGAGGTCATGGGCCGTGGCCTCACGCCGGCCGACTTCCGCGCCTACAAGTCGCAGCGCTTCCGCTGGGCATTCGGTGCAATGCAGATCCTGAAGGCACGCTGGGGCTGGATGACGCGGCGCGACAGCGGCCTCAGTCGCGGCCAACGCTTCCATTTCCTGACCGGATGGTTCTCGTGGTTCGCGGACGCGCTGCATCTCGTGTTCACCCTGATGGCGATCGCGTGGACGGTCGGCATGGTCGGATGGCCCGAGTATTTCAGCCTTCCGATGCAGCTCTTCCTGGTGCCGATCATCGGCTTCTTCCTCAGCAAGGCGGTGTTCGGCATCGTGCTGTACCGCGCTCGCGTGCCGTGCTCGTGGCCGGAAGCGATCATGGCCTCGATCGCGAGCATGGGCCTGTCGCATGCGATCGCACGCGGCATCTTCCAGGGCCTCGCGAAGAAGAAGGGCGAGTTCGTGCGCACCGCGAAGAGCCGCCGTCTCAGCAAACGGCCGAATCCGTTCACCGCGGTGCGCGAGGAACTGCTGATGTTCATCGCGCTGCTCGCGTGCATCGCGGGCATGTTCCAGTCGATCGGAATCAACTACGTCGAAGGCAAGTTGTGGATCGGCATCCTCGCGGCGCAGTCGATCCCGTACGCGTCGGCGCTCGTCGGCGCGCTGGTCGCACATCGCTCGGGCGAGGCGATTGGCTGAACGGTTCGGTCCGGGATGCTTCGGGGTAGCTTGTGCGCGATGCGGGAGCATGCCATGGTCGGTGGCGGCGCACGCTTGCGCCGTACCGGAGCAAGACCATGACGTTTGCCCTGCAACCCATCATCGCAATCATCGCCGGCATCCTGATCCTGATCATGCCGCGCATCCTCAATTACGTGGTCGCGATCTACCTGATCCTGATCGGCCTGCTCGGCCTGTTCGGCGGCAACCTGCGCATCTGATTGGCATGGTCAGCGGAGCAAGCTCCGCTCTACGATCGTACGGGGACTCGTAGAGCCGAGCTTGCTCGGCTGTGTATTACGAGAGTGCGGCAGCTCGTAGAGCCGAGCTTGCTCGGCTGTGTGTTACAAGAGTGCGAGGGCTTGCGGGACCGAACTGCTCGGTTACGTGCACTTACCGGGACGCTGCGCGCTTGCGTTTGGGCTTCAGCATCGTGCCGATGCAGTTCGGTGCGCCGCAACGACACGCCCAGATGCGCTTCAGGCGCGGGGTCAGGCGCTCGTCGAGGGTGATGCCGTAATCGTAGGTGAGTTCCTCACCCTTGCGGATCGGGCGCAGGGTTTCGATCAGCACGCGGTCGTGGCGCGGGTTGCCATCCTCGCTTTCCTCGACCGTCGCCTGGCAATTCGGCGCGCAACTGTGGTTGATCCAGCGCGCGACGTTGCCGTCGACGTTGGCGTCGATGATGTAGCGATCATTGAGCGTGAACAGGAAGGTATGGCCGGTGTCGCTGCCGCCGGCGTACTTCCGGTCGGCCTGCGCATGGGTCAGCAGGCGGCCACGGTATTCGACGAGTTCGATGTCCGCGGGCAGATCGGCGGCGGCGAAGACGCCGTTGCCGTGGATCGGCGAGCGGCGCTGGACGATGCGACGGGTCATGGGGAATGCGTGCTGTTGGCGATCGCGCATGATACCCGATCGCCACCGCGATCCGCGCCCGGTACGCAACGCATCGCGATCCCGGAATGCGAAGGGCCGGATCGATGTCCGGCCCTTCGTTACCCTCGCGATGCGGTGCATGATGCACCGCATCCTGCCGTTACTGGCAGACTTCGACCTTGAAGTTCGCGATCACCATGCCGTTCGGCGCGCTCGCCGTGGTGTTCGCATCACTCGCGGCACGGAAGCGAACCTGCACGGTCTCGCCCGCGTAATCATCGAGATCGACGACTGCGTGGGTCGGCGCCGCGCTGCCACCCGGTCCCGGGAAGCACCACACATAGTTGCCGCCGAGCGCGGTGGTGGAGAGCGCGATGCCGTTGTAGCTGTCGGTGAACATGCGCTCCGGCCCGAGGTAACCAAACGTTGCGCCGGCATCGCTGCTGAGCGCCATCGACGCATTGTCGTAGCACGCTTCCGGTCCGCCGTCCTCGAAGTTGTGGAACGCGTCGTAGGACAGGATCACCGCGGCCACGCCGTCCGGGATCGCGATCGCCGGCGAATCGAGCGAACGATCGGACGCGGTGCCGTTGTCGGGGATCTTCCAGACCGTGCCGCTGAAGCCGATGCCGGCCGGCGGTGCGCCCTGGCTCCAGTCGGTGCTGCCGCTGCCGGTCGTGGTCCAGCCGTTCGGGCCGTTCGAGAAATCGTCCTCGAACACGGTGCTCGCGGTGGTTCCGGCCGGGCACTCGCCGGGAATGCCGGTGGTGAAGCTGAACGTGTCGGAGACCACGCTGTCACCGCAATAGTTGTGCGCGATGACGCGCCAGTAATAGGTGGTCGAGGGATCCAGCGACACGTCGACGGTCCACTGCTGTTCGGTGACCTCGGCGCTCGCGACGATCGTCGCGAAACCGGCGTCGCTCGCGACTTCGACGGTGTACGAGGTAGCCGTCGACGGCGGACCTGGCAGCGGCGTGACGACGCCGTCGAACCCATCCGCGAACACCCGCTCGCCCGGATCGGCCACGGTACCCCAGTTGAGGACCGGACGGATCTTGACGCCGGTGGCCACGTCGACCGGCGTCAGCAGGCCCGGTTGCTCGGGCAGGTGCTCGGAGATGCCGAGCTCGAGATCGAGCGAACGCGTGATCGTGCCGTCGGTTCCGTCGACGCGGAACTCGTATTCACCCGTGACGAGCGCCGCGCCATTGGTCAGGGTCAACGCGGACGTGCCGGGGGCGTTGACCGGATTCGGCGAGAACGCACCACTCGTGCCGGCCGGGGCGTTGACGAGGCTCAAGTTCACCGGACCGCTGAAACCGTTCAGCACACCCGCGCGCAGGTCGTACTCCGGGTCTCCTGCCGCGGTCGCACCGCACATCTCGATGCGCGTATCGGAGGTCGCGACCAGCGCGAAATCCGGATTGCCGCAGTCCGGGAACTTGAAGCTGCACACGCGCGTATGCCAATTGGCATTGCTGGTGGTCGGGTAATACTCGGTCGTGAACCAGAACGTGCATTGATCGGACGGATCGACGTTCATCGACGAATAATCGCCCCAGCGGCCGCTCGCGCTGGTCTGCGAGCCATTGGCAAAACCGTCCGTGCAGGTCTGCTCGTCGCGCATGGTGCCGGACGGGTCGCCGGCGGTGCGGCCGGTGACGCGGATCTGCGGGTTCGTTTCCGTACTCGATACCGAATAACCGAGGCCGATGTTGCCGCTCGCATCGATCGCGATGCCGCCCATCCAGCGCGTGTCGTCATCCGGCGCCATGACGCCTTCGTCGATAATGCGCTTGGAAAGGCCGGTCGGCACGGGCGGCGGCGCCTCGTTGTCGCCAAGCCCGAATTCGATCCAGCGCACGCCGCCGATCGCGGATCCGTCCTCAGCGGTCGCGGCCTGCACGACGTGGTTGATGACCAGCGCCATGCGCATCGGCGCATCGGCCGGGAACGCGCGCGCGGTGGCGCGGTACATGACGTTGGAGCCGAACGAATCGAGCACCGAGCCGGTCCCCGGCTGGCGGACCGAATCGAAGAACGGCGAGAACGGTTCGCCCGCGGGGACCCGGATCGGCGATCCACCCGGCGTGATCACGCTGGACAGCGGATCGGTCCAGTCGAGGCACAGGTCCCAGAACACGTAGTCACTGGCCGTCTCATCGAAATGCACGTAGGACGGACACGCGTTGGCCGGCGCCTTGACCGTGCCGATCAGGTTCAGCGGCTGCACGCCGTACGCGTCGTAACCGGGATAGCGGATCATCGCGGCCGGGTCGCCGACCAGCATCTTGTCGCGCTCCATCGCGATCAGGGCGGCGCCGAAGAACGACGTGCCGGATCCGTTGAACTCGTGGGTGGTCAGCAGGTAGGCGTCCTGGGTGCCCGATTCGTCGGTCCACACGCCGAGCTTGCCATAGTCGCCGAAGCGGTTCGGCCACTGGAACTCATACTGGTAATACGTGCCGAGCGGGTCGGAGCTGGTCGATACCGCGACGCACTGCGCGAACGGCGTGCTGGTCACGAATTGGCTCATGACCCAGCGCCCGGCCACCTGGTCGTAGACGACCAGCGGGTCGCCCGAGTTGGTCGTTTCGCACTTGCCACCGAACCCGGCCCAGAACGAGTTGCCCGGCGTCGGGCCCGACACGAGCGCGCCCGAAACCTTGTCGTACACGGCCCAGCTGCCGTTGACCCACTGGATGTAGTACTGCTCGTCGACGTCGCCGTTGGTGTCCGGCGGCAGGCAGCCGCAGTTCGACGAGATCTGGTCGATTGCATCGAACGAGATGTCGACGGTCGGCGCCGGAACTCCACGTGGCATGCGCTGGATGCCCGGATATTCGAGATCCGGTGCCCGGTTCAACACCGCCCGGTTCGGCTTGATGAAGATGTTCGGGACCTGGAACGGTTCGCCGTCCTCCTCGTGCATCGGAGCCGGCGGAGGCATGTCCCGGATGATGTCGCGCATCGGCGCGGACACCGCGTTGCGCACGGAATGGATGACGACCGGATCGTGGTCGCCGGCACGTACGGCGTTCGGCGCGGCCAGCATGCCCGCGGACAACGCGAGGATATACAGCGGAAAACGTGGCAAGGACATTGGACCAGAACTCCCCAGAACAAGAGTGAATTGCACTACGTTGGCGCCACCCGGCGTCGTGGTACGGTCATCCGGCTGCGTTCGTCGCCTTCCCGTTCGCGCTCTCGCGCAGCTTCTTCTCCATGAAATCCAGGCGCCGCAGGTGATCCGTCAGAAAGGTTCGCGTCTGCGTCGGCAAGGCGGGATTTGCCAGCGCTTGTTGAATGCTCGATCGCTCCAGTCGCGGCTCCTGCTTGCGCAGCATCAGCAACGCTCGCTCGGAAATCGCCGGCCGGACGCCGCCTACCCAACGCACCAACGCGTCGCTTGGCAGGTCCACTTCGCCGGCCTGCAATACACCAAAAGCCGCCATCACGAGGGCATCCAAGCCCTCCGACTGGGCAATATATCCGTCCACGGGCGTAGTTGTCACGATATTTTGCGCAGCAGGGCGCCACCAGTCGCCGTAGCGGTCCGGATCGTGGAACGACGCCTGCAACAGCGCGCTGCGCGCCGCAGGCCGGGCGTCGGCGTCCTTCGCTGCGGTACCGAGGACCGTCCTTCCCCGCGCATCCAGGCGCGCGGCGAGATCGGGGCGGTAGGCAAGTTCGTAGGCCGCAAGGTTCTGCAACTGCGGTTCGCTGCCAGCGATCGCTTTCAGCAGGAGGTCCAGCAGCTCCTGCGATTCGCGCCCTTCCTCGTCATCGCTGGCGCGCAGGATCGCGCGCAAGGCGCGGCTGTCCTCGAACAGGGCCGGTTCGAGTCCGGGGCTGGACAACACCGTCGGACCTTGCGGATTCGGGAGCTTGTGCTTGCGGTTGTGCGGATCGCGAATCAGGATGGTGTAACCGACGATGTACCGGTGCCCCACGCGCAGATCGGCCGGAACGTCCGACCCGAACCCGATATCGACCGCGTATTCCTGTGGCGGCGTGCCGGACAAGGTGTCGCGCACGGTGAATTCGAGGCGCCCGTCCGCATCGATGCGAGCGAGTTTTCCCGCGATCAGCACGCTGGAAGACGAATGGAGAAGCTCCAGCGGCGGGTCGATCGGACCAGCCGAAACCGGCAAGGCGAGCAGGAGCAGTGGCGCCGCGCACCAGCGCAGCGCGCGACGAAGGAGGACGGCGGAAAATCTTTCGAACACGGCGGCAACCCCGGACAGGTGAAAGGCGGTCGTCTTCGACCGACGGATCGCAAGCCTAACCCGGAACGGCGGTCCGCTGAACGATCTTTTCCGACATCCATCCGTGGACGTATGCGAACTACGCTTGGCGACTTATGCCGAACGACCCATGTCCGGATCACCCAGGCGGGCGTACGTTACCTCGCTGCCCATGGGGGGTGGCCTCGCTTTCCCGGGGGTTCCGATGAGAATTTCACGCAGTTTCCCGATTGCGTTCGCGATCGCCGCCGCCTGCACGACCTGCCTGCCTTGTTTCGCCGCCGAAACCCCGCCGGAAGGCGCGACGGGCGAAACCCTGCCGAGGGTCGATGTGCGCGAGAAATCCACGGACGACACGCGCCCCAAGTTGCAGCACATCATGCGCGAGGTGGACGGCCCGCTGATCACGGTGACCAAGAAGACCTCGATCACCAAGGTCGAGAACATCCCGACCGTGATCGACAACAACCTGCGCGCGCTGTTCGCGCAGACGCCGGGCCTGTTCTACTCGGAACAGCAGTCGCCGGGCCAGGTCAACCTGAGCTATCGCGGCATCGGCAATCCGCAGGAATCGGAATTCGTGACCGTGATGCAGGACGGCATCCCGCTGCAGTCGGACTGGATCGGCTTCCCGACCATCTACACGTTCCCGTTGCCGCAGACCATCGGCGAGGTGCAGCTCATCCGCGGCGGCAGTTCGTTGCTGTACGGACCCGAGCCGCCGCCGGTCGTCAACCTGGTCAGCCGCAAGCCGGTCGCCGACCGTCCGCTGGCCGGCTACAGCGAAAACGTGGTCGGCAGCAACGGACTGTTCGGCACGTTCAATCAGGTTTCGGGTACGTCCGGAGCCTGGGACTACCTGCTCGACGCGCATTACCGTGAAAGCGACGGCGAACGCGACAACGGCGACTCCGAACTGCGCGGCGCCGACCTGCACGTCGGCTACCGACCGGACGACGAAGCCTACTGGGCGATGGATTTCCACGCCTACGACCTCGACACCGGCGATCCGGGCAAGCTGACCTATCCGCAGTACGTCGAGGACGAGGAGCAGACCCCGGCGCCGTTCAACCGCCTGTGGACCGAACGCTACGTGCTCGCGCTGACCCACGAGCGCGAGTTCGACGCGGACACCGAGCTGGTCGCGAAGCTGTGGGGCGGCTACCAGGACCTCGCCTCGCGCTCGCAGGATCGCGGCCCCGCGCCGACCGACGCGACCCTGCAGGACGAGCAGTTCCGCTTCACCGGCCTCGACGCGCGCCTCGTGCATCACTGGGCGCGCGGCAACGCGTTCACGGTCGGCACCACCGTGTATCACTCGGATGCGCCATTCCGCCAGTGGCATGTCGGCAGCCTCGATGCGGGCCGCTACCACCGGCCCGGTGTCGAATGTGCGACGCCGGCTTCGAGCGAATGCGCGCAACTGCGCCAGCAACGTTCCAACACCTATGCGGCCGTGTTCGCCGAGAACGTGTTCCGCTTCCCGAATCGCTGGCACGTGGTTCCCTCGGTGCGGCTCGAACGCGAAACCGTCGACATTGACGAGAGCATCAAGCCCGCGCGCCTGAGCCGCGACCTCATCGATCGCAAGGTCACCCACACCGTGCCGCTGTTCGGCATCGGCGTCGGCAACGATTTCGGCCACGCCAACGAGACCTACGTGAACCTGTCGCAGGGCTGGCGGCCGGTCCGCTACTTCGACATCGCCTCGCCGTTCGGCAATACCGCAGCCGGCTCGGTCAACAACCCCGATCCGACCCACGTGTTGTCGTTCGAGGCGGGCGTGCACGGCACGCCGGTCGACGGTCTGTTCTATGACGCGAGCGTGTTCGAAGTGGACGTGAAGGACCGCATCGAGAGCCAGCCGGCCGGCCCCGCGGCGCCGCCCGGCAACACGATCAACGTCAATACCGGCGACACCCGCCACCGCGGTTTCGAGGGCCAGATCGACTACGACTTCCTTGCCGCGCGCGATCCGCACACCACCCGGCACCTGTCGGTGTTCGCGAACCTCAGCCTGCTCGACGCGGAATTCACCTCGACGCGCAATCCGGCCAATCGCGGCAATGAACCAGCCTTCTCGCCCGAATACCTGCTGCGCGCGGGCATCGCGTATCGCGAGGACGAAAAGCTCAAGGTCGCGCTGTCCGTGGTTTCGGTCGCCGAGCAGTATTTCCAGGACTCGAACCAGCCGACCGGCGCACCGGGCGACGCGAACTACATTCCCGCCAAGGTGCCGTCGTACACGGTCGAGGATCTCAGCGCGGATTACCGCGCGATGCCGCACCTGCGCCTGCTAGCCGGCGTCTCCAACCTGACCGACCGAAAGTACTACGCGCGGGTATTCTCGAACGGTATCGAGCCGGCGCTCGGGCGCACGTACTACGTCGGCGCGTCCTACGAATTCTGATTCGGGCCGCTGCAATCGCGTCCATCCTTCCCGCGCGATGCCGACGAGGCGTCGCGTGGGAAGCCACGCGAACCGTGGCCGCGGGGGCCGGTCCGGCCGGCGGAACCGGCGGCGGTTATGCTGTAGGTCCCTGCCACGGGTCGTCCCGATGAAGCCGTTGCGCCCCCAACTTCGTGGCCTGATCGTCAAGCTCGCGCTGTTCTACGTGCTGCTGTCGGTGCCGAGCCTCGTGCTCGTCGAATCGGGCATCCTGATCTTCGAGTTCCAGGAACTCATGGCCGGCGTCGAGCGCGGCTCGCTGCAACGCGTGACCGCGCACGCCGCGACCGACCTCGGCGAATGGTGGGCGCATGCGGCCGACGAGGAGCATGCGGCGCTGTCGCCGTGGCTCCAATCCTGGGTGCTGGGCCTGCAACGCAAGAACGGCGACCTGATCGAAGGGGACTCGTACGTCCTCATGGAGCTGGCCGACGATCCGATCGGCGCCGCGATCCTCGCCCCGGATGGGCGCGTCCTCGCGAGCGCACCACGCAACATGGACTGGCAGCCGATGGTGCCGGCTCCGGACAGCGAAGGATTCCGCAGCGCGCTCTCCGGCGGCGCACCGATCGAACTGCCCGGCAGCGAAAGCCCGTACCGCATCCGCCGCGTGTTGACGGCGGTGTATGCCCCGGATTGGTCCGTGCGCGGACTGCTTTACGCGGAACTGCGCCTGCCGGTGCCGTGGCGCAAGTTCCTGCTCGACGCGAGCCTCGAATGGCCGATCATCCTCGGCTACCTCATCGTGTTCGGCCTCGCGTCCTCGTTCTTCCTCGCGACCTGGGTCACGCGTCGCCTCAACCGGGTCGCGCGCGCGGCATCCGAATGGAGCCGCGGCGAATTCAGCCACCTGATCCGCGACCGGTCGCGCGACGAGCTGGGCCTTCTGTCCGGCCAACTCGATGCGATGGCGCTGGAGCTCAAGGCGCTGATGCGCACGCGGACCCATCTCGCGAAACTCGCCGAACGACAACGGCTCGCGCGCGACCTGCATGATACGGTCAAGCAGAAGGCGTTCGCACTGAACCTGCAACTGGCGACCGTGTGCCGCGCACTCGACGACCATCCTTCACGGGAACGAGTCGTGCTCGCCGAGCGGATGAGCCAGCAGATCCAGCAGGAACTCGCGCAGATCCTCGATGAACTGCGCAGTTCCGATGCGGAGCTGCCGCTCGCGGCACGCCTTCGCGCACGCGCACGCGAATGGGCCGCGACCAGCGGCGTCGCGCTCGAATGCGATCTCGACGACACCCCGGCGCTGCGTCCCGAGTACGAGGAAGCCCTGCTGCGCATCACCGACGAGGCGCTCGCGAACATCCTGCGCCACAGCGGCGCCGACCGCGCACGGGTCCTGCTCCGTCTGCAGGCGGACCGGCTGCAACTGCTGATCGAGGATAATGGTTGCGGCATGATGACCGATGCACCATCCGGAATGGGCCTGTCGAACATGCAGGCGCGCGCCGGATCGCTGCCGCACGGACAGTTCGCGATCGAGCGCTCGACGCTGGGCGGCACCCGCATCCGCATCGACCTTCGCACGCACGACATGGATAGCGCATGAGTACCGACCCGATCCGCCTCGTCATTGCCGACGACCACGTCCTGGTCCGCCAGGGCATCCGCGCATTCCTCGAAACCTGCGAGGACCTGCGGATCGTCGCGGAAGCCGAAGACGCGGCCAGCGCGGTCGCCGCCTGCGTCGAACACGCGCCGCAGGTCGCTCTCGTCGACCTCGTCATGCCGGGCGGCGGCATCACCGCGACACGCGACATCCGCGCCGCCTGCCCCGCCACCCAGGTCGTGCTGCTGACCTCGTTCGAGGATGCGCAGCAAATCCTCGCGGCAGTCCAGGCCGGCGCGTTGTCTTGCGTACTCAAGGATGTCGATGCCGACGCACTCGCCGATACCATCCGGCGCGCCGCACGCGGCGAGGCCGTGCTGCACCCGCGCGTCGCCGCGCGTCTGGTCGAGGCGCTCGGGCGCGGCGACGCGAAGGAGGCGCGCGCGCTGGAATCGTTGAGCCAGCGCGAACGCGAGGTGCTGACCCTCATGGCCGAGGGCCTCAGCAACCAGCACATTGCCGAACGCCTCGGCATCGGCGAGAAGACGGTCAAGACCCACGTCAGCAACGTGCTCGGCAAGCTCGACGTCAGCGATCGCACCCAGGCCGCGGTCTATGCGTGGCGGACCGGGCTCAAGGGACGCGGGACCTGATCGGCGACGCCGCGAACTGCGGACAGGGTGCTGAGTGGTCCCTTCAGCACCCTGCTAGCCGCAGCAGCCGTCCTCGCCCTTGACCGTGTGTGCCGCCGATGCGGCGACGCCGCGGGTCAGGCCCTTGCCGCTCGCGACGAAGTGGTCGGCGATGACCCGCGCGACGCACATCGAGACGCGCTTGCCGGTCGGGATGTGCAGGAACTCGTTCGGACCGTGCGCATTCGAGTGCGGTCCGAGCACGCCGGTGATCAGGAACTGCGCGCCCGGGAATTTCTCGCCGAGCATGCCCATGAACGGGATCGAGCCGCCCTCGCCCATGTACGCTACCGGCGCACCGAAGAAATCCCGCGACGCGCCATCGACCGATTCGGCAAGCCAAGGCGCGAGCTCCGGCGCATTCCAGCCGCTGCCGGCCTTCTCCAGCGCGAACTCGACCGTCGCGCCGTACGGCGGGTCGCGTTCCAGCAGCTTCTTCACGAATTCGCCGGCGGCCGCCGCGTCGAGGGTCGGCGGCAGGCGCAGCGACACCTTGACCGCGGTGAACGGGCGCAGCACGTTGCCGGCCGAATCGAGCGCCGGCAGTCCGCCAACGCCCGTGATCGCAAGTGCCGGGCGCCAGGTGCGGTTGAGCACGAGTTCGGCCGGATCGTCGGCGACCGGGCGCATGCCGTCGAGGAACGGGAACTTCGAGTACACCGCATCACCGAGCACCTCGGCCGAGCGCCGCGCCTGCTCGACGCGCTGCGCGGGAATCTCCGCGTGGAGTTCCGGCGGCCGGATGACGCCGGTGGCCTCGTCCTCGAGGCGCGACAGCAACTGGCGCAGGATGCGGAAGCTCGACGCGACCACGCCCGACGCATCGCCCGAATGCACGCCTTCTTCCAGCACCTTGACGGTCAGGTTGCCGCCGGTCATGCCGCGCAGCGACGTCGTCAGCCACAGCTGGTCGTAATTGCCGCAACCCGAATCGAGGCACACGACCAGGGAAGGCTTCCCGATGCGACCGGCCAGATGGTCCACGTAATACGGCAGGTCGTAGCTACCCGATTCCTCGCACGCCTCGATCATGATCACGCAGCGCGAATGCGGCAGGCCCTGCGCCTTGAGCGCCATGATCGCGGCGAGCGAGCCGAAGATCGCGTAGCCGTCGTCCGCGCCACCGCGTCCGTACAACCGATCGCCCTCGATGACCGGCTTCCACGGCCCGAGATGCTCGGCCCAGCCGGTCATTTCCGGTTGCTTGTCGAGGTGGCCGTAGAGCAGCACGGTGTCGTCGCCGGTTCCGGGGATTTCAATGAAGATCAATGGCGTGCGGCCTTCGAGGCGCACGACCTCGAGCTGCATGCCCTCGACCGGCTGCGCGCGCGCCCAGGTCTCCATGAGCGCGACGGCCTGGTCCATGTAGCCGTGCTCGGCCCACTCGCTGTCGAACATCGGCGACTTGTTCGGAATGCGGATGTACTCGACCAGTTGCGGGACGATCTCGTTGTCCCAGGCCGCTTCGACGTGTTGGCGAGTGCTTTCGATGTCCATGCGCATTCCCGATTCGGTGCAAGCGTCGATTCTATCAGGATGCGAAAAACGGCCCGCCGCGGCGGGTGCGCGGGCCTTGCAGGAAATCTCCTACACGATGGGCCGTTCCACGCGGACGCACGCACGCGGCGCGCGGCGATAGGCGAAAACCCGGCGTTTCCCGAAACTGACCGGGTCGGACGCAATCCCGCGCCGCGCACCATGCACAGGAGATTCCCATGTCAACGATCCGCCAGATTCTCGTCGCCCTCGTCCTCGCCCTCGCGTTCGCCGGCCCGGCCTTCGCGGCCGGCGCGGTCGACATCAACCACGCCGACGCCAAGGCGCTCGCCGAAGGCCTCCAAGGCGTCGGCTTGTCGAAGGCCGAAGCGATCGTCGCCTATCGCGAACAGCACGGCCCGTTCCGCAGCGTCGAGCAGCTCGACAAGGTCAAGGGCATCGGCAAGAAGACCGTCGAGCGCAATCGCGACAACATCGTGCTCGGCGACGCGCCGGCCGAGGTCGCGGCCACCGCGGCTGCCGACCCCAGCGCAAGCTGACGTATCCGCCGCGACCGCCCCCTCGGCCGATCGCTGCAGTCGCCGCACCGGCGGCAAACCGGCAACCGCCCCGCCCCGCGCTCCGGCGCCGGGCGGGGCATTCCTTTTCCCGGATTGCCGACCCATGACCTGTGACCCGGCGCACACAATCGCCAGCGGTGCTACACTCCGCGCCCGCTGGCCCATGACCCCTCCTTCCTGCCCAATCGACCCGCCGTGCACTGCGGGCATCGGGAACGGCTTGTTCCTCGACGAGCCGCCCGCACGCGGCCGCATTGCGCCCGAATGAAACGATCCATGTTCGAGATTCCGACCATCGAAACCGAACGCCTGCGCCTCGTCGCGCTCGGCGAACGCCACTTCGAATCCTATGCCGCGATGCTCGCGGACCCCGACAGCACGCGCTTCATCGGCGACGGCGATCCGCTGGACCGCATGAACGCATGGCGCTCGATGGCAATGCTGCTCGGCCACTGGGCGTTGCGCGGCTACGGCATGTGGGCGGTCGAGAAACGCGATACCGGCGAGTTCGTCGGCCGCGTCGGCCTGCATCACCCCGAAGGCTGGCCGGATCTCGAACTCGGCTGGGTGCTGATGCCGAAGCATCGCCATGCCGGATACGCAACCGAGGCCGCCCGCGCGGTGCTCGAATTCGCGTTCACGGAACTCAAGGCCGACCGCGTGATCAGCCTGATCCGGGTCAACAACTCCGCATCCGAGCGCCTCGCGCGGCGCCTCGGCGGCCGCCAGGCGACGACGATCGATTTCCTCGGCTGCGCAACCCTGGTTTACGTCTACCACGAGCCCGAAACCACGGCCGGGATCGCCGCGATGAAAGCCGCGACCCAGCACGCCGTTTCCGCCCCGCAGTGACCGGCCGCATCCGGCTGCTGCGCCGCGCCGATTATCGGCGCACGCGCTGGGCCAACGACGGCGGCTGGACCACCGAGATCGCGCGCGATCCGTCCGACCCGGAAACCCCGTTCCGCTGGCGGATCAGCATCGCGGAGATCCACGCGGACGGACCATTCTCGCACTTCCCGTGCATCGACCGGCAACTCGTCCTGCTAGACGGCAACGGCATGCTGCTTGATGCGGACGGGGTCCGGACACGTCTCGCGCAACGCTTCGACACCCTGCGTTTCCCGGGCGAAGCGAGCGTCCAGTGCCGGCTCCTCGACGGCCCGACCACGGACTTCAACCTGATGACGCGCCGCGGCGAAGCCCACGCGACGTTGCACGTCGAACCCGGTCCGGCACACACGCGCCTCGAAGCGCGAGGCGGCGCGCCGCAATGGCTCGTCCACGTGCTTTCCGGCGAGGCACGTATTGCATGCGCCGACAACGTCGGCGCCACGGCCGGTGAAACGCTGTGGTTCGATGCACGCGACGATGCGCGCGACGCGGTGCTCGACGCGACGGGCGAGCATCTCGTCGTGCGCATCGACCGGTAGCACGCCGCGCACGGATGGAATGTGCGCCCGGACATTTATTGCAAATCATTCTCATTCGTGTTGGAATTGCGGTTCTCGAATTCCGCCGATCCGGTCTGCCCGCGAGCCGCTCCCGCGAGCCCGCAGCCGCCCTTCGTTCGCCGCGTCGTGCCGCGCGAATGTCCGGGCAAGGCCGGGCGGCGCCCGGTTTCCAACTCACGGATCGCAGCCATGTCGCATATCAAGAGTCGCAAACACGCAACACGCCCCGAGCGCAGCCGCTCGACCGGCATGACGAGCGCCACGCTCGCGGCCAGCCTCGCCCTGGCCCTGCCATCCCTCGCCGCCGCGCAGCAGCTTGCGCCCGATGGTCCCGACGCACTCGCACGAAACACCCTGCCCGAAGTCACCGTGGAGGGCGACCTGGTAGACGAGTACAAGGTCGATGAAGTCGACTCGCCGAAGTTCGTCAAACCGCTGCTCGACACGCCGCAGACGATCCAGGTGATTTCCAGCGACCTGTTCCAGAGCCAGGCCGCGACCACGCTGACCGAGGCGCTGCGCAACAGCCCGGGCGTCGGCACGTTCTATGTCGGCGAAAACGGCAACACCACGACCGGCGACGCGGTCTACCTGCGCGGTTTCGATACCTCGGGCAGCATCTTCGTCGACGGCGTGCGCGACCTCGGCAGCATCTCGCGCGACGTGTTCAACACCGAACAGATCGAGGTCACCAAGGGCCCGGCCGGCACCGACAACGGCCGCACCGCGCCGACCGGCGCGATCAACCTCGTGACCAAGCAGCCATTCGCGGGCGACCTCGGCGAGGCGCAGGTTTCGTGGGGCAGCGCGGACCAGAAGCGCGTGACCGCCGATTTCAATCGCGACATCGGCGAGGCCGGCGGCGCCGCGTTCCGCCTCAACGTCATGGGCCAGGAAAGCGGCGTGCCGGGACGCGACGAGGTCGAGAACAACCGCTGGGGCATCGCGCCGTCGATCGCGTTCGGCCTCGGCACCCCGACCCGCGTGTTCCTCGATTACCTGCACATCCGCCAGGACAACGTGCCCGACGGCGGCGTGCCGACGATCGGCCTGCCCGGCTATACGAGCCCCGATCCGGAGCGTCCGGAGATCGGCCTCGCGCCGCGCGTGGACAGCGAGAATTTCTACGGCACCGACGCCGATCACGATCGCGTGACCGCCGACATGTTCACCGCCATCGTCGAGCACGACTTCAGCGACGACCTCAAGCTGCACAACGTCACGCGCTGGGGCCGTACCCAACAAGATTACCTGCTCACGGCATTCATGGCCGGCACTACCCAGTTGGTGACGCCGGACATCGCGGATCCGACCACCTGGCTGATCCCGCGCAACCTGCCGACCTTCAAGCACCAGAACAACCGCATCCTCGCCAACCAGACCAACCTGCGCCTGCACAGCGAGCGCGGCGGCGTGGAGAACGACCTCAGCACCGGCCTCGAACTGACCAGCGAGAAGCTGACCACGATCGGCATGGGGGCACTCGGCGACAGCGCGTGGCCATCCGCGAACCTGTATGGCCCGGATCCGCACGTGACCGGCCTCGTGTATGGCGAAACCGGCGCCGACGCGACCGGCGAGACGCGCACCGCGGCGGCCTACGCATTCGACACCGTGACGCTCGGCCGCTGGCAGCTCAACGCAGGCGTGCGTTTCGATCATTACAACACCGAGTTCAGCAGCCTGGTGCCGTGCGGCGGCCGTCGCGCGCCGCCGTGCGGCGACCTGCCGGACGGCACGATCGTGCCCGGCGTCGATGCGGACACCTCCGACACGCTGTTCAACTGGAAAGTCGGCGCGCTGTACAAGCCGGCCGAGAACGGCAGCATCTACGCGAACTACGCGATCTCCCAGCAACCGCCCGGTGGCGCCGCGCTGGAACTCAGCGCATCGGAAAACAACGCGAACAATCCGGTGTTCGATCCGCAGAAGGCCAAGACCGCCGAACTCGGCACCAAGTGGGAACTGCTGGACGGACGCCTGCTGCTGACCGGCGCGCTGTACCGCACCGAAGTGACCAACGAGATCGTCCAGGACCCGCTCGACCAGTTGTACTACCAGACCGGCGAGAAGCGCGTGCAGGGCGTCGAGATCGGCGCGGTCGGATTCCTTACCGACAACTGGGCCGTGTCGGCCGGTTTCACGACCATGGATGCGACGGTCGAGGAAGGCGACAACGTGTCGCAGGACGGCTCCAACGACCTCGCCTACACGCCCGAGCGCGCGTTCACCGCATGGAGCACGTACACGTTGCCGTTCGAACTCAAGCTCGGCCTCGGCGCGCGCTACTCCGGCGAAATGAAACGCGGCCGCGACGGCGCGGTCGGCACGCCGGACCATACCGAGGACTACTGGGTGTTCGACGCGGTCGCGAGCTATCCGGTCAGCGACAACCTCGACCTGCAGCTCAACGTCTACAACCTGTTCGACAAGGACTACGTCGCGGCGATCAACAAGAGCGGCTATCGCTACACGCCGGGCGTCCCGCGCACCTTCCTGTTGACCGCGAACCTGCACTTCTGACAAGAATGCGCCCCGGATGACCGCCGCCATCCCCGCGAAAGCGGGGATACGGTGGCCCGACAGCGGCCGAATCCGCTGGCAAGCCAGGATTCCCGATGCTGCTCCATGTTCCCGATGTCCTGAGTCACGCCCAGGTAGCGAAGTTCCGCAAGGCACTCGATGCGGCCGAATGGACCGATGGACGCGAGACCGTCGGTCCGCAGGGCGCGCAGGTCAAGCGCAACCGGCAATTGCCCGACAGCTCGCCGCTGCGCCGCGAACTCGGCGACGAAGTGCTCGTCGCGCTCGCGTCGAGCCCGCTGTATTTCGCCGCGACGCTGCCGCTGCGCACCCTGCCGCCGCGCTTCAACCGCTACGAAGGCGGCGGCGAGTACGGCTTCCACATCGACGGTTCGGTGATGGCGCTCGCGACGCCGCCCGGCACGCCGTCCGCGAGCCTGCGCAGCGACATCTCGTGCACGCTGTTCCTCGCCGAACCCGACGAATACGACGGTGGTGAACTCGTGATCAGCGACACCTATGGCGAGCACGACGTGAAACTGCCGGCCGGCGACCTCATCGTGTATCCGTCGAGCAGCCTGCACAAGGTCCGACCGGTCACCCGCGGCGCACGCGTTGCCGCGTTCTGGTGGGTGCAAAGCCTGGTCCGCGACGACAGCCAGCGGCGCCTGCTGTTCGAGCTCGACACGTCGATCCAGACCCTGACCCGCACCGGCGCCGACACCGCCGCGGTGCTGCAACTGACCTCGACCTACCACAACCTCCTCAGGCGCTGGGCGGAAACCTGACGCCCACCGGGCGGCATGGGCCATCGCTCATCGCGGCGCGCCCTGTTGGTAGGAACAGGCTTCAGCCGTGACCAGGACCTGACGCAGCGAGATCATGGAAGCACGATGGCGGACCATCACGGCTGAAGCCGGTTCCTACCGCAAGCAATCAACGCCGCGCCTTTGCAGGAACCGGCTTCAGCCGCGACCCAGGACATGAGCAGCCGCCCTGTTCGCGGGAACGGGATTCCTCCGTGATCCTGTGTTATGGACGACGCTCAATACATCAATACACGTCGCGCCGGTAGCGGCCCTCGATACGCAGGCGTTCGAGGGTCGCCGCGCCGAGCGCATCGCGCAGCGCCGCATCGACGCCGGGCGCCATGCCTTCGAGGCTGCCGCATACGTAGATCGCGGCGCCGGCTTCCACATAGGCGCGCAGGGTCGATGCGGCCTCGGCAACGCGCTCCTGCACGTAGACCCGTTCGGCCTGGTCGCGCGAGAACGCGAGATCGAGGCGCGCGATCCAGCCATCCGCCTGCCATGCGCGGATTTCGTCGCGGTAGTGGAAATCATGCGCCGCGTTGCGCTCGCCGAACAACAGCCAGTTGTCGCGATGCCCGTCGGCGATGCGCTGCTTGAGCAACGCACGCAAACCGGCAATACCGGTGCCGTTGCCGATCAGGACCAGCGGTCGCCCGTCAGCGGGTACGTGGAAACCCGGATTGGCGCGGATGCGCAGCGCGATGTCGGCGCCGATCGGCGCGTGTTCGCACAACCAACCCGAACCGAGGCCGGGCGACCCGTCCGGCCGCGACATGCGCCGGACGAGCAATTCGATCGCGCCGTCGGATGGCAGCGACGCGATCGAGTATTCGCGATGCGGCAAGGGAACCAGACACGCGGCGATCGTGGCGACCGTCGCGCCGCTGAACTCGGCCGCGACGGGCAGGCGACTTTCCGCGAGTCGCGCCGCAAGCGTCACGCCGTTGACCGGATCGATGACGGTTGCACCGTCCACGCGCGCCTCGTGCAACCACGCGCCCACCGTCGGCGCCGCGTGGCGCGGCCCGATTTCGGCGATGTCGCCGGCGGACCACGTCGGCATCACGCCTTCGGCGGGTTCAAGGATGACGCGCAGGCATTCGCCGCCGACGCTGCCCGGATTCGAGCGCCGTCGCTCGCGCAGCCGCCAGCGCGCATAGCGCGGCGGATTCCAGTCCGGCAAATCCGCGTTGCCGCTGACGAGGCCGAGCTGGTGCTGCCAGTGGCGCAGCGCACCCGGATCGCCGTCATCGACCTCGATCGCGTCGAACCACGGTTCAGCGCCGCTCTTGCGCAGCCACGCGTCGAGGCGTTTGCCGAACGCGCAGAAGTTGCGATATTCGCGATCGCCGAGCGCGAGCACGCCGTACCGCAAGCCGTCGAGGTGCGCGGGCGCGGCGAGTTCACGCAGGAACGCGGCGGCCGTATCCGGAGCATCGCCCTCGCCGGTCGTGCTCGCGATGAACAGTACGCGTGATGCGTCCGCGAGCGTCGCCGCGTCGAGATCCGCCAGTGGCAGCACGCGCACCGCGAGCCCGGCGCCGCGCAGGGACTCGGCCGTCTGGCGCGCAAGCTGTTCGGCGTAACCGGTCTGGCTCGCATGCGCGACCAGCAGAGTATCGGTGTGGACCGCCGCGTCGCCGGCGCCCGGTTCGACGCGCGCGAGCCGACGTCGCCGGACACGGATTCCGACGCAGGAGCCGAGGAACACGCCGACGACGAGCCCGGCGGCCAGCACGCGCGCGAGGCCGGGCGGATTCCATTCGGGCCAGCCTCCATGCAGGGACAGCAGCCAGACCGAGAGCGCGCCGAGCACCGCGAGCAACAATGCGTTCGCGAGCCATTCCCGGCGCCGCGCGGCCACGGGCGGACTCATGGCGCGATGCGCGCTCGAAACGCGGGCGACATGCGTTCGGTGAATCCATCACCGTCATGGAGGATCAGCAGCACCGCGAGATCGTGCTCGACCGCGTAGCGCATGCCGGCATCCTCGCCGAGCACCATGATCGCGGTGCCGGTCGAATCCGCATGCATCGCGTCGGCCGCGAGCGTCGTCACCGAAGCGATGCGATGTTCGACCGGCCAGCCGCTGCGCGGATCGATGTGGTGGGAAAAGGTCCGGCCGGCGTCGGTGAACGAATGGCGGTAATCGCCCGAGGTCGCGATCGCGAGGTCTTCGAGATCGATGACGCGCTCGACCTCGTCCATGCGCTCGACCGTGCCCGCCGACGCGCCGGGCTTCTCGATCGCGACCTGCCACGCGCCACCATTCGCGCGCCGCCCGCGCGCGCGCAGTTCGCCACCGACCTCGACCAGGTAATTTTCCACCCCGGCGCGATCGAGGTGGCGTGCGACCTGGTCGACACCGAAACCCTTCGCCACCGAGGACAGGTCGACCGCCACGCCGCCCGGCTGGAACGCGCGCCGGTTCGCCGCATCGAGGCGGATGCGCTGCCAGCCGACTCGCGCGCGCGCCGCTTCGATCGCAGCCGCCGACGGGATTTCGTGGCGCTTCGGGCCGGGACCGAAACCCCACAGATCGACCAGCGGACCGACCGTCGGGTCATACGCACCGGCGGTCTGCGCGGCGACGTCGAGCGCATATTCGAGCACCGTGAAGAACTCCGCCGGCAGGGTTTGCCAGGTACCCGGCGCGGCACGGTTGAAACGGACCAGATCCGAATCCGGCTCGTACGTGCTCATCTGCGCGACGACGCGATCGAGCTGCGCCTGGATGCCGTGCGCGAGTCGATCTCCGTCCGCGCCGGGCGGAACGACGAGCTTGACCGACCAGGTCGTGCCCATCGTCTCGCCGCGCAGGGTCGTCGATACCGTACCGGGATCCGCGCAGCCGGCCAGCGCACCGGCCGCGACCAGCGTGAACAGGCCGAGCAGCAATCTCATGGCGCGCGTGGTACCTGCGCGCTTACTGCGGCAGCACCTCGAAGGTCGCGGTGTAGCTCACGCGACGCGCGGTCGCGGGCTCCATCGTCGGCGTGCCGCCCTCGCTCGATGCGTTCAGCCAGTACGTACCCGCCGCGGGCCAGGTGACCGAGAACGAGCCATCGGCGCCGGTCGTCGCCTTGATCTCGTCCTGGCTGTTGCGATAACGCGTGCCGCCCGGAATCACGCTGACTTCGAGGCCGGCCGCGGGCTTGCCGTCGAGTTGCAGGCGGAAGGTCGCCTTCTCGCCCGCATAGAGGTCGTTCGGATGGGTGACCGGAACCAGTTCGAGACCGGCGCCGCTCGGCGCGAGCGCCGCGGTATCGGGGTTGCCGAGGGTCACGAAGGTTTCGAGGCGGCTCTGCGACTGGGTGTAGGCGACATCCGTCGCATCCGCCGGGATGCGCTTCGCGATTTCCTCCGCGCTGCCACGCGCGCGATGGTTTTCGCCGTTCGCATCCTTGTACCGTGCGGACAAGCCGTCGCGCACGATCGCGATGCGATACGTGCCCTGCTGCGTCAGGTGCGCATCGAACGTGCTACGGAACTTGCCGGTATTCGCGTTCTCCGCTGCAACGCTCGAACCATCCGGCGCGGTGATCGCGAGAGCATCGAGGCGCATCGGCACATGGTTGAAATAGAACAGGTCGTTCGACACCGCCGCATCGACCGTGATCCAGGCGTCGTCACTGGCCGAAAGCACGGTCGCCGACGGCAGCAGGAAGGTCTTGTGCGCGGACGCGGTGAGGGGCGCGCACGCGATCGCGCCAAACGCCACCCATTTCAGCAGATTGTTCATGGCATTGCTCCCGGTTCGTTCAAGGTTCGAGATCGAGTCGCACGGCGCCGAGTTCGGATTCGCCGTGCGCGGTCAGGTGAGTGGATGCGGCCGGTGGCCAGGTGAACGGGATGTCGACGAGTTCGCGGCCACCGACTTCGCGCGCGGCCTCGACGCGCAGCGTGTACTCGCCGGCGGCGAGGCCCGCGAGCGGCGGTTTCGTGTCGTCGAAGGAAAGGCGATGCTCGCCGGCCGGGCGCGTCGCACCGCTGACGCCGTCGATCGGAAGGGTCTGCTCGCGACCGCTGCGCCGCCACCACTGGCGCAGGTCGGACAGCCACTTGCTGCCCTGCTCCTGCTTGCCCGACTGGTTGTCCTTGGCCGGCGTCTGCTGGTACCAGACCGCAAGATTCGCGGCGACCTCGTGGTCGGGCCGCTCGATCCAGATCGCGACGTAGGGACGATGGTATTCCGACACGTTCAGGCGCGGCACCTCGACCGAAAGATCGAGCGACGCCGCGAACGCCGGCGCGGAAACAAAACCCAGCAGGCACAGGATCATGGAACGCATGCGCAACCTCGTCAGTGGATGAACAACAACACGATCAGCAGCGGAATCACGAGCCCCAGGCCGACCATTGGCCAAGTCATCGCACGCTGGCGTCCGTGCAGGTACAGCAGGAACAGGCCGGTGATCGTGAACACCACGCACGCGACCGCGAACAGGTCGATGAACCAGGCCCACATCGGCCCGGTGTTGCGCCCCTTGTGCAGGTCGTTCGCGTACGCGAGCCAGCCGCGCGTGGTGACCTCGTAGGTCGCCTCGCCGGTTCCGGTGTCGATGCTGAACCACGCATCGCCGCCGGGTCGCGGCAAGGCCATGTAGATTTCCTCGTCCAGCCACTCGGCGTCGCCGTCGAGCGCGCCGATCTGCCATTCCGTGTCCAGCCAGCGACGCAGTTCCGTGGGCAGCGGCCTGCGGCCCGCATCGGGAGCCTGGACCGCGCGAAGCCCGTCGAGCAACGCGGCCGGAACGCTCGCCGTCCGCGTCGTTACGCTCGGCGTCGCGCCGATCCGGCCCGCATGGTTCAGCGTGATGCCGGTCACACTGAACAGCAGCATGCCGACCAGGCACAGCGCGGAACTGATCCAGTGCCACTGATGCAGGGTTTTCAGCCAGAACGCGCGTCGCCTCGGATCCGGCGCCGCGTCAGTGCGTGCGATGTCGCTCATTGCGCTGGCATGGCCCGGCATCCCGTGGAATCCGGCCCAGCATAGCAACAAATGAGAATCGTTCGCAATAACACCAGGTACCTCGAACCCTCAATCCCCGCGATCGTCGCGCGTGTAAATGATGCCGTCCTCGACGCGCACGGGGAACTTCGCGATCGGGACATACGCGGGCGGGCACAACACGGCGCCGGTACGGATGTCGAAGCGCGCGCCGTGGCGTGGGCATTCGATCTCGTAACCGTCGATTTCGCCGCCGGTGAGCTCGCCACCGTCGTGCGTGCACACGTCCTCGATCGCGTACAGCTCGCCGTCGACATTGATCACCGCGATTTCGGTGTCGCCGTCGAACACGACGCGGTACTCGCCGGGCAGGAGTTCCGCACGCGCGCACACTTCGATCCAGTCCTGCATGGGTTTGTTCTCTCAAGGGCCGAGGGCTGAGGGTCGGGTGACGGCGTCGCAAGATTCGCCATCCCGGTGAAAGGACGCCACCCCGGACTCCGATCCGGCGCCGGAATCCGGGTGCCGCATCATCTTGCCGCGGATCGCAGGCCGGAACTACAGCCGCCCCGTACCTTCGCACCAAGTCCCAAGCCTCAGCCCTCAGCCCTCAGCCCTCAAACATTTCACCAGCTTCTCGAACCGCAGATCGTCGCGCCGCGGAATGCCGAAGCGTTCGTCCCCGTACGGAAACGGCGAGAACTCGCCGGTACGGCGGTAGCCTCGACGTTCGTACCACGCGATGAGTTCGTCGCGCAGCGAAATCACGGTCATCTGCATCTCCGTGCAGCCCCAGTCATCGCGTGCGATGCGTTCGGCCTCGGCGAGCATGCGACGTCCGAGGCCGCCACCCTGCAGGCCGGGACGCACCGAGAACATCCCGAAGTAACAGGCCGCGCCGCGGCGTTCCACATGGCAACATGCGAGCAATGTGCCGTCGCGCTCGGCGAGCAGCACGCGTGAGGCCGGATTCGCGAGCAGCGCCGCGACGTCGGCCGCGTCGGTGCGCTGGCCATCGAGCAGGTCGGCCTCCGTCGTCCAGCCCGCGCGACTCGCGTCGCCGCGATACGCCGATTCGGTCAACGTGACGATCGCGGCGACATCAGCCGATTGCGCAAGACGAAATGCCGGCTCTTCCATACGCATCAGGCCAGCAGCTTGCGCGCTTCCACGATCGCCTCGACCGCGCGGTCGATCTCCGCGTGCGTGTTGTAGAACGCGAGCGACATGCGCAACGTCGCGGGTACGCCGTAGAACTGCATGAGTGGGTGCGCGCAGTGGTGGCCCGAGCGCATCGCGACACCGGCGTGATCGAGCAGGGTTGCGAGGTCATGTGCATGCACGCCGTCGATGAGGAACGAGATGACCGGCACCTTGTGTTGCGCCTCGCCGAAGATGCGCAGGCCGGGAATCGCGCGAAGTGCGTCGGTCGCATGCGCGAGCAGGCCCTGCTCGTACGCGATGATCGCGTCGTGGCCGTGCGCTTCGACCCACGCCAGCGCCGCGCCAAGTCCGACCACGCCCGCGATGTTCGGCGTGCCGGCCTCGAAGCGGTGCGGCGGATCGGCGAACGTGGTGCCCTCGAAGCGCACTTCGCGAATCATCTCGCCGCCGCCGAAGAACGGCGGCATTGCATCGAGATGTTCGCGTCGCGCCCACAGCGCGCCGGTGCCGGTCGGGCCGAACAGCTTGTGGCCGGTCAGCGCATAGAAATCGCAGCCGAGCGCGCGCACGTCGATCGGCAGGTGCGGACCGGCCTGCGAGCCGTCGACGAGCAGCGGGATGCCGCGTCGGCGGCACGCGCGCGCGAGTTCGGCGACCGGATTGATCGTGCCGAGCACGTTGGAGACGTGGGTCACCGCGGCCAGCTTCACGTCCGGGGTCAGCAACTCGATGAATTTGTCGACCACGAGTTCGCCGTCCGGCGTGATCGGCGCGACCTTCAGGCGCGCCCCGCTGCGCTCGCACACGAGCTGCCACGGCACGATGTTCGCGTGGTGCTCCATCGTGGTGACGAGGATCGTGTCGCCGGGGCCGAGGCGCGGCAGCGCGAAACTGTACGCGACGAGGTTGATTGCCTGGGTCGTGCCCGAGGTGAACACGATCTCCTCGCGCGACGGTGCGTTGATGAAGCGCGCGAGCGCGTCGCGGGTCGCCTCGTAGGCCGCGGTCGCCTCCTCGCCGAGCGTGTGCACCGCGCGCGACACGTTGGCGTTGCTGGTGCGGTAGAAACGATCGACCGCGTCGATGACCGCGGACGGCTTCTGCGCGGTGTTCGCGCTGTCGAGGTAGATCAGCGGCTTGCCGTGCACGCGGCGTGCGAGTAACGGGAAGTCCGCACGAACGCGCTCCACGTCGAGCGGCACGGCCGCCTGCGGCGGGCGCGGAAACGCGTCGGCGTTCATGCTCCGGCCTCCGGCAGGTGACCGAGCAGCAGGTGATCGAGATGTTCGCGCAATGCCCCGTCATCGAGCGAATCGAGCGCGACCCGGCAGAATGCGAGGGTCAGCAATGCACGTGCGGCATCCGCGCCGATACCGCGCGAGCGCAGGTAGAACAGCGCGCGCTCGTCGAGCTGGCCGACCGTCGCGCCATGGCTCGCCTTGACCTCGTCGGCATGGATTTCGAGCACCGGCTGGGTGTCGATCTCGGCCTGCGCGGACAGCAGCAGGTTCTTGTTGTTGAGTTGCGCATCGCTGCCGTCGGCGCCGGCAAGGATCGTGATGCCGCCGTGGAACACGCCGCGCGCACGCTGGTCGGC
>CAYWZC010000025.1:0-32847 GCA_964462745.1 uncultured Rhodanobacteraceae bacterium | reverse complement strand
GGCCGGTCTTGGCGCCCTTGATGTCGAAGTAGCGGATCTCGCGGAAGTTGAACAGGCGCTCGTAGTAATCGGCCCACTTCGCCATCTCGCCGAAATGCAGGTTGTGGGTCAGGTGGTCGATGAAGGTCAGGCCGAAACCGGCCGGCTTGCGTTCCACGCCGGGCAGCCACTCGTAATCGGCATCGAACACGTCGCCCTGGTCGCCGTAGGTGTCGACGAGGTACAGCATGCAATCACCGATGCCCTTGATGACCGGCGCGTCGATCGCGCGGCTTGCAGGCTTGTGGGTGATCTCCTCGGCACCGTTGGCGAGGGTCGCGGCCAGCACGTCGGCGGCCGGCTTCGCGAAGCGGATCGCGAAGCCGCACGCGCAGGGGCCGTGCTGCGCGGCGAAATCGGCCGCGAACGAATCGGGTTCCTCGTTGACCAGGAAATTGCATTCGCCCTGCCGGTATACCGTGATCCGCTTCGACTTGTGCCGCGCGACCGCGCTGAAACCGAGTTTCACGAACAGGTCGTGCAGCAGGCCCGCGTCCGGCGCGGCGAACTCGACGAACTCGAAGCCGTCGACTCCCATCGGGTTCTCAAACGTGGTGACCTGCATGCCGAGATTGGGTTGCGCGTTCATTCTGGATTTCCTGCTGGATTCGTCGTTCACGGGGGGGGCGGCCGGGTATGCTGGCCGCACGACCTTGGTCACGTTATAGTTTCACTTGAAACCAATTGCAAGCCGGGCCACCGCATGACCGATCATACGCCGCTGGAACTCGAGCGTTTCCTCCCGTACCGCCTGTCGATCCTGTCCAACCGCATGAGCCAGGCGATCGCGCGCGAGTACCAGCAGCGGTTCGACCTGTCGATGACGGAATGGCGCGTGATTGCGGTGCTCGCACGGCTGGACGGCGAACCGGTTTCGGCCCGCGAAGTGGCCGCCTACACCGCGATGGACAAGGTGGCGATCAGCCGCGCGCTGTCGCGCCTGGTCGCGGCCGGTCGCGTCGCGCGGCGCACCGACGACGGCGACAAGCGGCGCGCGATGCTGCGTCTGACCGCAAAGGGCTGGAAGATCCACGACAGCGTGGCGCCGCGCGCGCGCGCGCACGAACGCGCCGTCCTCGCCCTGCTCAACGGCGAGGAACGGCGCACGCTGGAGCGGATCCTCGACAAGCTGCTGGAAGACAGGGAAACGGGTGACCGCAGACGGGATACGAAAAGCTGACGATACGTCTCCCGTCTCCCGTCTCTAGTCTCCCGTCACCGTACCCCGTGCATCAACTTGTTGATGAGCGGCGCGATGAGGAACAGGAACACGCCGCCGCCGAACAGGATCCAGAAACCCATCGTGTAGCCGGACAACGCCGAGGCAACCGTCATGCCTTCCTCGCCGCTCACGTGGCCGGCGAACAGGCCGGCCAGGTTGTTGCCGATCGCGGTGGACAGGAACCAGCCGCCCATGCCGAGGCCGATCAGGCGCACCGGAGCGAGCTTGGTCACCATCGACAGGCCGATCGGCGACAGGCACAACTCACCGGCCGTCTGCAGGACATAGCACAGGACCAGCGGCCACAACGGGATCATGCCGTCGCCGCCGACGAGATTCGACAGCGCGTACATCAGCACCGCGAAGCCGAGCGCGTTGCCGATCAGGCCGAGCCCGAACTTGCGCGGGATCGAGGGCTCGATGCGACGCTTGTCGAGGAACGCCCAGACCAGGGTGACCAGCGGCGCGAGCACCACGATCGCGATCGGATTGACCGACTGGAACCAGCCGATCGGGAACACCCAGCCACCGAACAGGTTGCGGTCGACGATGTTCTGGGCCAGGAAGTTGAACGAACTCCCGGCCTGCTCGAAGAACATCCAGAACAGCACGTTGAACGCAAAGATGATGAGCATCGCGATGACGCGATGGATCTGCACCTTGCCGGTGCGGATCGCCTCGATCACGAGCATCACGCTGAGCCCGACGAACAGCGCGGTCAGCAGCCATTGCAGGACCACCGCGCCGGCCTGGGCCATGAGCAGGTAGATGATCGGGATGGACACGAGCACGCCGATCAGCACGTATACCACCCGCATCGGGCTGGCCATGTCCGCGGTCGGCGCGCCGACGCCCTTGAGCTGGCGACGCCCGAACCAGAACCACAGCAGGCTGATGAGCATGCCGATGCCGGACGCGAGGAACACGACCTGGTAACTCTGGTCCTCCGGCGTGCCGAACACGCGCGTCGCGAGGATACCGGTCAGGATCGGCGCGATCAGCGCACCCGCGTTGATGCCCATGTAGAACAGCGTGAAGCCGCGATCGCGGCGCGAATCGCCCTGCGCGTAGAGCTGCCCGACCATCGAGGAGATGTTCGGCTTGAACAGGCCGTTGCCGACGATGATCGTGGACAGGCCGAGCATGAAGATCTCGTGGTTCGGCAGCATGATCATGAACAGACCCGCGGCCATGACCACCGCGCCGATCAGGATCGAGCGCTGGTAGCCGAGCACCTTGTCCGCGACATAGCCGCCGAACACCGCGGTCGCGTAGACCAGCGCAAGATACGCGCCGTAGGTACGGCTCGCCGAAGCCTGCCCGGCCGGATCGTCGGCGAAGAACTGGGCGACAATGTAGAGGGTCAGCGCCCAGCGAATCCCGTAGAACGCGAAGCGTTCCCAGAATTCGGTCATGAACAGCATCCACAATGGCCGCGGATGGCCGAGCAACTGCGGGTATTCAGGCGGTTGTGCGGCCGTGGCGGCGTCGGCGGTCGTGTTCATGGCGTCCCCATCGATCGAATCGGTCGCCTTGTGTAACCGCATCGCCGGCCCGCGTCAAATGACCGGGCGCCGACGGCACGCGCAGCGACTGGTCCGGTCCCGCCGAGTCGAATCCCGCGATCCGGCGTCAGGTTCCCAGTTCCGTGCGCACTTCCATGAGTTCCGGAAAGAAGGTCAGGTCCAGCGCCTTCTTCAGGAAACCGACGCCCGACGAACCGCCGGTTCCGCGCCGGTGGCCGATGATGCGCTCGACCGTCTTCATGTGGCGGAAGCGCCACAGCTGGAACGATTCCTCGATGTCCACGAGCTGCTCGCAGAAATGGTACTCGGGCCAGAAACCGGCCGGATTCTCGTAGATGCGTTTCAGCACCGGGATGAGCTCCGGCACGCGCCGGTGCGGCAGGGAGAAGTCGCGATCGAGCGCCGTCGACGGCAGTGCATGGCCGCGCCGCGCGAGGCAGCGCAGGAACTCGTCGTACAGGCTCGGCCCGCGCAGCACCTCGTCCAGTCGCGCCTGCGCGGCCGGATCGTGGGCGAAGACCTTCAGCATGTCCGCATTCTTGTTGCCGAGCAGGAACTCGACCATGCGGTATTGCAACGACTGGAACCCTGACGACGGACCGAGCACGTCGCGGAATTGCAGGTATTCGGCCGGGGTCAGGGTTTCGAGCACGCTCCACTGCTCGAACAGTTGCTGCTGGACCTTCTTGACCCGGGCGAGGATCTTGAGCGCGTTGTCGAGGTCATCGTGCCGGATCCGCTCGATCGCGGCGCGCAGTTCGTGGATCACCAGCTTCAGCCACAGTTCGGCGACCTGGTGCTGGATGATGAACAGCATCTCGTCGTGATGCGGCGGATCGCTGAGCGGCTGCTGCGCGGAAAGCAGGGTATCCAGGCGCAGGTAGCCGCCGTAGGTCACCCGGTCGCGCAGGTCGATTTCCATGCCCTGTTCGAGGGCGCGCAGGTTTTCCGGGTCGTTCATGGCTCGCGCAGTGGTTCGATGGAAGAACCTCCAGTCTACCCGCTATCGGCCGCGGTCCGCGCGCGGATCGCCCGCGCGCGCCGTGCCGGTTACACTATATGGCCGCGCCACACCCGCCTGCATCGGAGGCCCCCCGTGTCCGTCGTCGCCACATTCGAAATCGAACACCTGCAATACCTCGACCCGGACGGCAAGCTGGTCCGCGACGACCTGCCCGCGTTCGCGCGCGACATCAAGCAGCTCGTCGAACTGTTCAAGACCATGCTGTTCGTGCGCGTGTTCGACACCAAGGCGGTCGCGCTGCAGCGCACCGGCAAGCTCGGCACCTATGCCTCGTGCCTCGGCCACGAGGCCGCGCACATCGCGATCGGCAGCGCGATGGCCGAGGACGACGTGTTCGCGCCGATGTACCGCGAGTACGGTGCGCAGTTCCTGCGCGGCGTGAAGCCGCGCGAGGTGCTCATGTACTGGGGCGGCGACGAGCGCGGCAGCGATTTTTCCGGCCCCGCGCACGATTTCGCATGGTGCGTGCCGATCGCGACCCAGTGCCTGCATGCGGCCGGGGCGGCGCTCGCGTTCAAGATCCGCAAGGAACCGCGCGTCGCGGTGTCGGTGGTCGGCGACGGCGGTTCGTCGAAGGGCGACTTCTACGGCGCGATCAACGTCGCCGGTGCGATGCAGTTGCCGCTGGTTTCGGTCGTGGTCAACAACCAGTGGGCGATCTCGGTGCCGCGCACCGCGCAGACCGGCGCGAAGACCCTGGCCCAGAAGGGCATTGCGGCCGGCATCGAATGCCTGCAGGTCGACGGCAACGACCTGATCGCGATGCGCGCGGCCATGGACCACGCGATCAAGCGCGCGCGCCACGGCCACGGCGCGATGCTGATCGAGGCGGTCACCTACCGTTTGTCGGACCACACCACGGCCGACGACGCGCGTCGCTACCGCCCGGACGACGAGGTCAAGCTGGCCTGGGAACGCGAGCCGTTCAAGCGCCTGCGCAATTACCTGAAGTCGCTGAACGCGTGGACCGACGCCGAAGAAGAGGCGTGGAAGGCCGAATGCGGTGCGAAGGTCGACATCGAGGTCAATGCGTACCTGGAAAGCAAGTCGCAGCCGCTCGAGGCGATGTTCGATTACACCTTCGCCGAACTGCCGGCCGACCTCGCCGCCCAGCGCGAGGCCGCGCTCGGCGGCGAATCGCACTGACCTTCCGCCCCGCAAAGACGAGCACAGGAAAACGGTTCCATGGCACAAATCACATTGATCGAAGCGGTGACGATGGCGATGGCCCACGAGATGGCGGTCGATCCCTCGGTCGTCGTGCTCGGTGAGGATGTCGGCGTGAACGGCGGCGTGTTCCGCGCCACCTCGGGCCTCCAGGAGAAGTTCGGCGCCGAACGCGTGATCGACACGCCGCTGTGCGAGGCGACGATCGCGGGCGTGACCGTCGGGCTCGCCGCGCAGGGCATGAAGCCGCTCGCCGAAGCGCAGTTCGAAGGTTTCATCTATCCGATGATGGAGCACATCGCGTGCCACGCCGCGCGCCTGCGCACGCGCACCCGCGGGCGCATGAGCTGTCCGGCCGTGTGGCGCGCACCATGGGGCGGCGGCATCCGCGCGCCCGAGCACCATTCCGAAGCCAACGAACACCTGTTCACGAACATCCCCGGCCTGCGCGTCGTGTTGCCGTCTTCGCCTGGCCGCGCCTACGGCCTGCTGCTCGCCGCGATCCGCGACCCGGATCCGGTGGTCTTCCTCGAACCCAAGCGCATCTACCGCCAGTACAAGGAAGAGGTCGCCGACGACGGCGAGGCGTTGCCACTCGACGTGTGCTTCGTGCTGCGCGACGGCAGCGACGTGACCCTGGTGACCTGGGGCGCGCAGGTCAAGGAGACGCTCGAAGCCGCCGACGCACTGGCCGAGGAAGGCATCAGCGCGGAAGTCATCGACGTCGCGACCCTGACCCCGCTCGATTTCGACACGATCGCCGAATCCGTGGCCAAGACCGGCCGCTGCGTGATCGTGCACGAAGCGCCGAAGACCGCCGGTTTCGGCGCCGAGATCGCCGCACGCATCGCTTCGGATTGCCTGTATGACCTGCAAGCGCCGATCGAACGCGTGACCGGGCCCGACACCCACATCCCGCTGTTCCGCCTGGAAATGAAGTACCTGCCGAGCGTCGACAAGATCGTCGCCGCCGCAAAGCGAACGCTCGCCGCGAGCTGATCACCTCCCGCTCACGTTTTCCTGTTCCCTATTCCCCCACCGATTCCCGGACCTCGCCATGGCTGACAAAAAGACCTTCTTCCTCCCCGACCTCGGCGAAGGCCTGCCCGACGCAACGATCGTCGAATGGCTGGTTGGCGAAGGCGGCACGATTCGCCTCGACGAACCGATGGTGTCGATGGAAACCGCGAAAGCCGTGGTCGAGGTCCCCGCGCCGTTCTCCGGCAAGATCGTCAAGGTGCATGGCCAGGCCGGCGACGTCATCGCGACCGGCGCGGCGCTTGCCGAATTCGAACTCGACCCGAACGCGCCGCAGCGCGCCGAGGCCGAATCGACCGGCCACCACCACGGCCCGCCGAAGAAATCCGCCGGCAAGGGTGCCGGCGCACCGACACCGGCGCCGGACGATGGCGATACCGTGATCGCGTCCGACGAGGGCGGCGAGATCGTCGAGAACGACGACGCGGGTCGCGCCGACGCGGGCACCGTGGTCGGCGCGATGGAAGCGAGCGACCGCGTGCACGCGGAGCAGGCATCGACCATCGGCGGGGTCAAGGCGGTGCCCGCGGTACGCGCGCTCGCCCGGAAGCTCAAGGTGGATCTCGGTCAGGTCGCGCCGAGCGGGCCCGGTGGCGTGGTCACGATGAAGGACGTCAAGGCCGCCGCAGCCGCGGGCACGGCGCAGATCGGATCCCGCACGGCGGTGAGCCAGCCCTCGGCCCCCAGCCACCAGCCTTCGCGCAGCGCAGCGCCCAGCCCGCAACGCACCGCCGTATCCGCGGCCGGCAAACCGATGCGCACCACGCCGCCGAGCGTCGTCGCGACCGGCCAGCCGGAACAGCTCAAGGGCGTGCGCCGCAATATGGCGCGGGTCATGGCGAGCGCGCATGCGAACGTCGTGCCGACCACCCTGGTCGACGACGCCGACCTGCACGCATGGATCGGCAAGCAGGACATCACCGCGCGCCTGATCCGCGCGATCTGCACCGCATGCAAGACCGTGCCGGCGCTGAATGCGTGGTTCGACGGCGAAAACCTGACCCGCACCCTGCATCCGCACGTCGACATCGGCATTGCGGTCGACACCGACGACGGCCTGTTCGTGCCCGCCCTGCGCAACGCGGACGTGCTCGATGGCGCCGGCATCCGTTCCGCAATCCAGCGCCTGCGCGGCCAGGTCGAGGACCGCTCGATCCCGTCGTCGGAGCTGTCCGGCTACACGATCAGCCTGTCCAACTTCGGCATGTTCGCGGGCCGTTACGCGACGCCGGTGGTCGTGCCGCCGACCGTCGCGATCATCGGCGCCGGCAAGCTCGTCCATGACGTAGTCGCGGTCATGGGCGGTATCGAGGTGCACCGACGCATGCCGATCTCGCTGACCTTCGACCACCGCGCCGCAACCGGCGGCGAAGCCGCGCGTTTCCTCAAGGCGCTGCTCGACGACCTCGCGGCGCCGCATTGAGCGTCCCGAAACGGGTGGCCTGAACCCGAAGTCGAGGGAAAGGCGGACGGCCGGGTCTCCGTGCCGGGCGTTCCCGTGTTCTTCAAGCACATCGTGGTCCAATGCCCCTTCGCACCTGGCCGGAGGAGTCCGCATGCACCACAGTCGGCTTTGCTCCATCGTCATCGACTGCCACGTCGATGATCTTGCCCCGGCCGCGGAATTCTGGAGCCGCGCACTCGGCAAGCCGCTTGCGAGCCTCGACCAGGACGGCGACGGCCGCTACGCCGAACTCGAAACTGCCGCGGACGAACCGATGATCCTGCTGCAGCGCGTCGAGCACGAAAGCCGCGTGCATCTGGACATCGAGACCGATGACATCGAAGCCGAAGTCCGGCGCCTCGAAGCCCTCGGTGCGACGCGCGTGGCCTTCGTGCGCGAGCGCTGGTGGGTGATGCAGGCGCCGAGCGGACACCGCTTCTGCGTGGTGCGCCGCCAGCGCGAGGCGTTCGGGCCGCACCTGAACGCCTGGCGCTGACACGTCGCCGACGTGACGCGAATGCAAAACCACGCGGGGCTTCGCGCCGCAACCCGGATGCGGTACGGTGGCGGATGGCGCGAGGCCGCGCTGGCCCGGCCTGCATGGCAACGCCTGTTGCGCGTCGTGTATGATGCGCGCCCGGTCTTCATCCATCCATCCGCATTGAAGGATACATCCGCATGAGCAGCACCCTGTTCACTTCCGAATCGGTTTCCGAGGGACATCCGGACAAGGTCGCGGACCAGATTTCCGATGCCGTGCTCGATGCGATCCTGGCCCAGGACAAGCGTGCGCGCGTGGCCTGCGAGACGATGGTCAAGACCGGAGTCGCGATCGTCGCGGGCGAGATCACGACCAGCGCGTGGATCGACCTCGAGGCGCTGACCCGCAAGGTCATCCTCGACATCGGCTACGACTCCTCCGACGTCGGATTCGATGGCGCGACCTGCGGCGTGCTGAACCTCATCGGCAAGCAGTCGCCGGACATCAACCAGGGCGTCGATCGCAGGAATCCGGAACAGCAGGGCGCGGGCGACCAGGGCCTCATGTTCGGCTACGCGACCAACGAGACCGACAGCTACATGCCGGCCGCGATCCATTTGTCGCACCGCCTCGTCGAGCAGCAGGCGAAAGTGCGCAAGAAGAGGAACTCGCCGCTGCCGTGGTTGCGCCCGGACGCGAAAAGCCAGGTCACGCTGCGCTACGAAAACGGCAAGGCGATCGCGATCGACGCGGTGGTCCTGTCGACCCAGCACGACCCGGGCATCAAGCAGAAGGACCTCGTCGAGGCGGTGCGCACGCACATCCTCGCGCCGGTGCTGCCGAAGAAATGGCTGCACAAGGGCACGAAGTACCACATCAACCCGACCGGCAAGTTCATCATCGGCGGACCGGTCGGCGACTGCGGCCTGACCGGGCGCAAGATCATCGTCGACACCTACGGCGGCTGGGCGCGTCACGGCGGCGGCGCGTTCTCGGGCAAGGATCCTTCCAAGGTGGACCGCTCGGCCGCGTACGCGGCGCGCTACGTGGCCAAGAACATCGTCGCGGCCGGCATCGCGGCACGTTGCGAAGTGCAGGTCTCCTACGCGATCGGCGTCGCCCACCCGACCTCGATCTCGGTGACCACGTTCGGCACCGGCCGGATCAGCGACGACGAGATCGAGAAACTGATCCGCCGCCACTTCGACCTGCGCCCGTACGGCATCCTCCAGATGCTCGACCTGATCCACCCGATGTACCAGGCGACCGCAAGCTACGGCCATTTCGGCCGCGAGCCGTACCCGGTCAAGCTCGCCAACGGCGAAACCTTCACCGCGTTCTCGTGGGAGAAGACCGACAAGGCCGAAGCGCTGCGCAAGGCGGCGAAGCTGAAGTAGGCAGTTCGGCGCCGGCAGCTTCGCAACGGGCCGCTCCTCGCGGCCCGCTTTACTTTCTGGAACGCCGTGCCGACGTCGGGAACGGCAGCCAATCCGAAGCTTCCAGTTCCGGCGCAAGTCTTGCGAGCGCCGCAAGACCCACCTTGGCACGGCTGGTCCAGCCCGAGCCCCGCGCCAGCAGATCGTTCCATGCCGCAACCGCTTGATTGGCAGAACTTTGCCGGTAAAGCGCCAGCAAGGCTGCGCTTTGCAGCAGATCCTTGTTCGACTTTGCTGCGCGCATGGCCGGACGTTCGCCAGCCACGATCAACTTGTGCAGGGCGTAGCGCGCGGGATGCGGCACATTGACGAGTACCGCACCCGCGGGACAGAACAATGCCGCTTGTTGCAGGTCTTCCAGCAGATACTCCATGAATTTCAGCGGCTGCAAGGTCATGCCCAGTTGCGGATGGCGGTACGGTTCGGTACCACCGCGGTGTAGCGGCGTAACGAAATCCAGCTGAAAATCGGGGTTGCGTGGGCTCAGCCAGGAACCGCCTGCCTTGCCGTTCGAACTGCCCAGCGGCAAGAAGCCCATTTTCAGCGACTCGATGGCGGCCGGCGTGTCGATCTCGATGTTGGCCGGCAATGCGATGGCAAGCTGCTTGCCGGCGTGCGCAAAATCGACGTCCTGGGTGCGCGAAGTATCCCCCCAGCGCGCCCCGAGCATGTTACCGAATGCCAGAAATGCGTGGGTGCCGATGAGTACGCCCCCGGCATTGAAGAATCCATACTCCGACAATCGGCGGATCACGCGAAAATGCGCCGTCAGCACCGGCATGCAACCGAGCGCGATGGCCGAACGCGCCAGCGGTTCCAGCGCGTCGGCGTGACTACCTTGCGTCTGACGCGCCATCAGTGCGCGAAGCTGTGCCGAATCCGGTCCGACGTAGATCTGGCGCAGTCGGCCCGAAAGCTCCGTGAACTGGAAATACCAGTACCGCCGACCCTTCACGGTCTTGCTGGCGAACGAGCCGTTCAGATCGGCCACCGAGCGCGTCAGATCCAGCGCCTGTGCCGAATCGAGCAGTTGGGCGTAGGCGGTCTGCGCTGTAAGGGATAGTGGCTGGTGGCGTTCCACGGCGTTATACTAACTCTGAACATTTCTTAGTATAACTCGCATGGCGTGCCAGTCCAGTATCTCACGCACGTATGCCGTATTCGTCCGAACAGCACGATCTCGCAGGGGTACGGCCCGCGATGTTGCCCGCGCCCACGGGCCGCGCGCGTGCGAGCGCCATTCGTGCTGCTGACCAGCACATCCGTCACCGGTACGGATACATCACGCAATCGCCGACAGGCGCGCGAAGCCGCCGAAGAGCACGCAACCATCACGGGTTGCGAAATCCGTGTCCCGCTTGCGTTCGAGTCGGCGCCGCTTGCACGGGCCGCCCTCCCAGGTTACTCGCAAGCGAGCCCGTTGACGTTGCCGAGCCGCTGGTAGTGCAAGGTGCCGCTACCGCCGGGAACACCCGCGGGCAGGCCCTGGTTGCCGCTGTAGTACACGGTCAGGCGATTGCAGTCGGCGAACTCGAGGCGCACCTCGCCCCAGCTCAGCGCATCGGCGCGCGCACCGAAGTTGCCGGCGAAGCCGCCGTTCCCGAAGTAGAACGCGGGTACGGTGATGTAGGCCGGCGCGTCGCTGCGTACGGCGGCATTGCCCGCAATCCAGAACGGTCGACCTGCGGCATCGAACGTGAACCAGTCGAACGCAAGTTGGCGGTTCGCACCGCCGGCGCCCGGTGATTCAAAGACCTGCACGACCATGCCTTCGCCGCTGTGCGCGGGGTCGTACCAGTTCGAGGTCAGGTAGCCGGTGATCGGCAATGGCTGGAACGCGGCCGGGTAACTGCGCGTGCCGGGACTGTAGGCCGGCACGCGGATCGAGCGGATTTCGCCGGCGCCAAGCCCCGGATCGATGCGCAACTCGAAACCGAAGTTGAAGTTGAATTGCGCCGCTCCGCGGAACGGATAGTTCTCGAGCACGAAGGTGGTGCTGTACGGCAGCGGGCTCGCGACGCTGGTGTCGGCGACGAAGGTATTGGGATCGGTCGCGAGGCGCACGAAATCGCGCTGGCCCGGATCATCGAATGCAATGCCGCCCTGCGCGACGCGCACGTCGGGAAAATCCGGGAAGCTCGTGGTATCCCCGTCGCGACCCGGCCCGCGGTCCAGGCGCAGCAGGGTGACCGCGTTCTGCAAGCCGTCGCTGTTGTACGGCTGGTGCTGGCCGCTGCTGCTGCACGCGATGCGCCAGATCGTCGCGGTGACATCCTCGACGCCACCTTGCGCATCCGGGTTGTACAGGTTGACGTGGGTGCTGTAGACCGGCCCGGACGACTGGTCCGGCAACGGCGCGCCGAGACAACTCGGCGGGTACGCGCGATGCGCGCGGCTCGATGGTGGCGCCGGGTCGGGGTTCTGGCCCATTTCCTTTGCAATGGCCACGTCGACCGCGCCCTCTCGCAGCAGGCTGCTGCGTTGCGCATTGATCTCGCGAACCGACTCGGCGCGCGTCGTCGCGGCGGTCGAGGTGCCCGACATCGTGGCGAGAACGAGGAAGAAGGGCAACGACAGGGTGCGCATCATGCTGGCATCTCCGGCTTTCATGGGTGTCCCGTCGCGGCCGATTCCTTCGCCGCGCGCGTCGGCGCGGCGTTTCTCTCGGCAAACGCGATGCGGGCGAGCAGCAACAGTGCGCTCGAGTAATAGTCGGCACCCTTGTCCGCGCGCTGCGGAATGGCACCGGGATCGTCGAGCACGAGGCTGCGCACCGCGCGCACGCCTTCGGATGCGGCGAAGTCGGCGCTTTCGCCGGTCGCGAGATCGACCCACGCCGGCACCGGCCGCGTGCACGACCCGTTCGTGCAGCTCCAGTAGTTTCGATAGGGCGCGAGCTGGTCCGGATCCGTGATCCCGCCCCAGACCAGATACAGCGGGATGCGCACCGCGTCGAAACCGAAACGTGGCGGCCAGCCCGGAGCCGGCGCAAGGCGTCCGTCGGCGGCGAGCAGCAACCAGTCCGGGGCGAGTCCATGGCGGCCGAAGCGCGCGTCGCGCAGCAACTCCAGACCGTCGGCGAGTACGCGGCCCCATTCGTGGTCCGGTTCCCGCTGCGCGAACGTGCGCAGTGCGGGCACGACGAGATAGGACGGATTGAGGACCAGACCCTCGTCGCGCTCGAATCCGCGCCGGCCAGGCAGCAGCACGTAGCGCCCATCCCGGATGCGCAGCAGTTGCCGGCGAATCGCGTCACGGATGTGCCGCGAGGCATCGCCATAGGCCGGATCGTGCCAGCGCCGCGCCGCGCGCTCGAGCGCCCAGGCGATGGTCAGGTCGGCGTCGGTGGAGTTGTTCGGGTCATCGACGGGTGTTTCCGCGGCGGGATTCCAGCGCCATGCGAACAATGCACTGTCGTCGAGTTCCAGGTGCTCGCGGGTCCATTTCCAGATGCGGTCGAAGCTGGACCGGTCGTCGTTCGCTTCCGCGAACAACATGCTCCAGCCCTGGCCCTCGGAATGGCTGACGCCGCCGGAACCGGTGTCCACGACGCGTCCGTCGTCCGCGATGAAACGGGTGCGGAAGTCCGTCCACAGGGTGTCGGTGGAAGCCGCCGCGATCGGCGCGGCGAGACTGGTTGCCAGACCGAGCACGAAAATCGCCGCACGCCGGCACCCGTATCCCGAAAGCTCAACGCGCATAGCGGAATTCGAGTACGCCTTCCACGTTCGCCGTTCCCTCGACATGGCGCACGACGAGCTGCGCGTCCCCGCCCTGCGCTTCCAGCCACGCGCTGTACACGCCTTCCAGCAAGGCGACGACGACGCCGCGCCAGTTGCGGTCCGCGTCATCCGGAGTCGGCCAGCCGCCATGGCAGATGTCGATCGCGCGCTCGCTGTCCACCAGCCGGCACCATCCCCATTCGAGGTCGTCCCAGTACTGGTTCATCGCCTGCTCCACGTCACCCAGGCTTTCGCACTGGCCGAGCGGCATGGCCGCGGCCATGCGCCGGCCGAGCTGGCGCATGAAGCCGCGCGCGCCGTCCTGGTCCGCATTCGAGAACAGTTCCGCCGCGAACGCAACGAGGAACACGCGCCACTGACGGCTGCATTGGGTCGATCGGTAATAGGCAAGCAATTCGCTCGCCGCCGGATTCATGCCTGTCATTTTCCACCCCCGAACATGTGCCGCAGATACACCATGAGTCGGCTTTCCGTGTAATCGCCGAAGCTGTCGACCGAGACCTCGCCGCCGACCGCCGTGTTCGTGCCGAGCGCGTATTCGCCGCGCGCCGACGCGCTGATGCCGATGCCGCTCTTCGTGCGTCCCGCATAGACCGCGGGCAGGACGGTCGCGTCGCCTGGCCCGGTCGGTGTCACGGTCGGCGAACCGCGACCGCGGATCACGCGCACCGGCGGGCCGGGCAGATCCTTGGCGAGGGCGCGCGGCAGCGCATCGGCCAGGCCGGGTTCGCCCGGGAACAGCGGCGTATCGTCCTCGGTGTAATGCTGGTAACCGAGCGCCGCGGCGAGTCGATAGTTGAAGTTGCCCTGGCTGGCGCTCCATTCGACCGGGAACGACAGGCTCGCATACTGCTGCGGACTGAAGTAGCCGCCATGGCCTCGGGTGAAGTAGCGCAGGTTCTTGTCGAAGCCGAGATAGGTCAGGTTGACGCCGACCTTGAGTTCGCCGCTGTCGCCGCGGATCGGCCGGATGTAGCCGCCGATATTGGCTTGCGCGCCGGTGTTGTCCTCGACGTTGGTGCCGGTGTAGCGGTGCGCCATTGCCTCGGCGTAGAGGCCGGCGTCGCCATCGTCGAACGACCACGACACGCCGCCGCCGGCGCGGGTCACGCCGCCCCAGCGCTCGCCGGTGCGCACGTCGCGCGTGCCTGCGTACGACAGCACGCTGTCGGTCACCGCGCGCTGTTCGAGATGGACCTTGAGGCGCGAGTGCTCGGTGATCTGCGGGGTGAACGCGACGCCGCCGACGACATTGCCTTCCTGGAACCCGAGCGGCGTGGTGCCGATGTCGGCGGCGAACACGCGTCCGTCGTAGGCCACCTTCAGCGCGACACCCGCGTCGCGCTGGTTGTCGGCCTGCGGCGGCGCATCGGCGACCAGCGGGTTGGAACCGAAGCGAACGTTGGCGTCGCCTTCCGGCTTGCCGGCGCTGATGAACACCGGTTCGGCAGTGACCGCGAGCGTGCCGCTGCCGACCGGCAGGCTGAGGGTCACCGGCGCGGTGATTTCGGTCAGGCGGCTGAGGCCCGCCTCGCCATTGCGCTGGCGCAGGCCGATGCCGCTTTGCAGCGCGATCGCGCGATCCGGGCTACGAAGATCCGCGAGTTCGCGCTCGATCTGGCGCTCCAGCGGATCGGTCGGGACCGGCGCTGCCGCATACCGCCGCTCGCGCTCGCCGTCGGCCAGCGGTGCGTCGGAGGGCACGTACAACAGCGAAGTCGCATCATCGTCCGGCGCGCGCGCGGCAACCGTGTCGCGTGTGTACATCCGCGGTGGTGCCTCGATCGCAACGACGTCCGACACCGGCAGGAACATGCCGACATCGGCGTCCGCGCCGCGTCGCGGATGCTCCACGACGCGGTCGCCATACGCGAGCGGGCGCGCCGACGCGGACGCATCGAGCGCCGCGGCATCGCGGCGGAACGGGTTCGGACCGAGGGCGCCGGCCGGAGTCCTGACGGTTGGCCCCGCGGGACCGGTTGCGTCGATCACGTTCGTACCGCGATTCAGCGCCTGTGCGGTTTGCAACATGCGCAAGGCCGTGCGGTGGTCGCCGCGTTCCTTGGCGAGGCGGCCGGCGAGCAGGTACAACTCGGCGTCACCCGGCTGCGCTTGCATCGCCTGTTCGAGCAGTTCGCTGGCCGCACGCGTGTCTTTCGCATCGACCGCGGCGGCCGCGGCGGCACGCAGCACCTGCGGATCGTCCGGACGCTGCGCAAGCAGTTCGTCATACACGTGCAACGCTTCCGCGGGCATGCGGCCGCTCGCATACACGCGCGCGAGCGCGAGCCTCAGGTTGGTATCGTCGGGGTTCGTCGCGAGCGCCTGCGACAGCACGTCCCAGGCATCGGCGAGGTTGCCCTCCAGGCGCAGCCGGTCGGCGCGGTCGGCCGCGAACCGGGCCACGAGGTCGGCCATCTGCGCGCGTTCCTCGTCGTCGAGCTCGTGGCGTTCGATCTGGCGCAGCAACGCGATCGCCTCGGCGTCGTGCCCGGTCGTGGCGAACACCGCGAGCTGGCCCTGGTACGCTGACGGCGTACCGCGCGCGCCGGCTTCGAGATCGGAGCGTGCGATCGCGAGCGCGTCGTCGACGCGGCCGAGGTCGAGCAGCGCGCGTGCCGCACGGCCACGCGTGCCCGCATCGCGAGTGGACCCGGCGAGTGCACGCAACTGCGCCGCAGCCTCGTCCCCGCGCCCTTCCGCGGCCAGGGATTTTGCTCGCGCGAGGCGGTTCTCGAGCGCGATCCGCTGCGCGAGCGCGTCGATGTCCGCGCTGCGTTTCGCGTCGGGGATACGCTCGATGAGGCGCTCCGCCTGGTCCCAGCGCTGATTCTCGGTCGCGAACAACGCCGCGGCATGCAGGGCGTCTGCGCTCGCGCCATGGTCGGCCGCGAGCCCATCCATGAGGCGGCTCGCGTCGGTGAGCTTGCCCTCGCGCACCAGGACGCGCGCGAGATCGAGACGCACCCACGGATCGCCGGGATCCGCAGCCAGCGCCGAAGCGAGGTTGTCGGCGGCCAGCTCGAGCTTGCCGGCGGCGGCCTGCTGCTGGCCGATGCTGCGCAGGCGCTCCGCGCGCGCACGGTCCAGCGCACTGCCGAGACGGTCGCGGTCGGCGTCCGGCAGGCGCGCCAGAATCTGGTTGGCTTCGGTCGTCTTGCCCTGCGCGAGCAGGCTCTGGAACAAACCGGCCGCGGCGTCCGCCGAATCCTCGTCGTGCTCGAGGACGCCCCGATACACGCGTTCGGCATCGGCCACGCGGTCCTGCTGGAACAAGGCTTCGGCGAGGCGCAGCTCGGCGAGATGCCGGTTCGGTCCACCGCGAGCCGCGAGTTTGCGCGCGCCGCTTTCCACCGCCGGCCAGTCGCGCGCATCGCGCAATGCGTCGAGGTCGGCGAGCGCGGCGAAGAACTCCGCACTGGCCAGCGATTCGCTCCAGCGCGCCTTGTGTTCCGGATCGGCCGCGATCGCGCGCGACAGGTGATCGCGCGCGGCGCGGAAGTCACCTGCGCGCAGGCGCAGGATGCCGAGGCCACCGAGCGCATCGGCGTTGCGCGGATTGCGCGCGAGCGCGGCGCGGAAACGGGCCTCTGCCGCGCGTTCGTCGCCCGCTTCGAGTTCGCGGAAGCCGATCGTGGTCGCGGCGACCTTCGGCGCGACCTTGCGCTGGGTGGTGCGATCATGGAAGTACGTCGCGACCTGCGCGTCGTCGGGATAGGCACGTGCGTAGGCGTCGTAGAGCGGCTTGTCGGCCGCACGCGCATGCAACCACAGCAGGGCCTGGCGCCAGGATTGCGCGGCCGTCGCATCCACCGCACCGAGCCGGGCCAGGCGCGCGATACCCTCGCGACGGGTGTCCTCGCGCCAGGTCAGCACCTGTGCATACGCGAGCTGGCTGTCGAGGTCACTCGGCTTGTCCGCCGCGATGCGCGCCAGCGCGTCGCGCGCGGTCGACCAGCCGGCATCGGTGCCGGCCAGGGTCTGGTAATACTCGCGCGCGAGATCCGGCGGCGGCGCGCCACCCTCGAACGCGGCCTGGTAGGCCGCGACCGCCGCGGCCGCGTCGCCGGATCGCGCGAGGCGCCTTGCCTGCTCGATGTCGCCGGCCGGTATCCGGCCACGCTGCAGCATCGACTCGAGTGTCGCCACGCGCGAATCATCCGGGGCGGCCGCACGCAATTTGTCGAGCCATTCGCGTGCGACGCCGTTCTTGCCTTCCTGCGCCGCGAACAGGGCCCGGCGATAGAGCGCATCGGCCTGCGCGGGGTCGGCCGCGAGCACGCGGTCCAGCGCCTGCTGCGCAAGGTCACCGCGGCCCTTGGCATGCCAGAAGTCCGCTTGCTGGACCAGCTGCGAGACGGCCGTATCCACGGTCGGCGAATCCGCCGCAGCAACCATCGCGGCGCCGATCAGCAGGCTCGTCGCGATCGCCGCGCGCAGGCGGTGGTGCATCGGTTGCCGGGACATCACGATTTCTCCGCACCCGCGAGGCGCCGCCGTGCGAGGCCGCGAACCGCGCGATACACGATCCAGGCGAGCAACGCGACGCCCGCGAACAGCAGCAGGGTCAGCAGCAGCGGATGGTTGGAGAACCACATGCGCAGCTTCGCCCAGGCCGGCAATACACCGGTGGCCATGCTCGGTCCGACCCGGAAGCTGGTCGGCGCCCGGTCGCCGTCATAGATCGCGAGGTCGCCCTGCAATGCGGCATTGACTTCGGGCTCGCGCAAGCGGTCGACGAGATCGGGCAGGTGCTGCGACTGGCTCGCGACGAGCATGACCACGACGCGGTCGCCATGCCAGGGCGAAATCCGGCTGACGATCCCGGAGAAGCCGTTGTTCGCGACCAGCACCTGGTTGGCCTTGTCGACATCGCTTTTCCAGTGCCCGTTGGCGAGCGCCGACCAGGTGCGCTGCACCGGTCCGCCGAGGTTCACCTTGAGCCGCGAGCCGTCGAACTGGAAAACGCTGTCGCGCGTCAGCTCGGTCAGGCCCAGGCGCTTGTCGAGGCTGCCGACGACGAGGATGTCCTTGCTGCCGATCGAGGCAAGCCCGCGCGTACCGCGCACGAGGGTGACGCCGACTGCCGGATAACCGGTCGCGTCGCCGGCCCGGCCCATGACGCCGAACAGGGTTTCGAGCTCGGCCGCATCCGGACGATCCGGCACGACGACGGCGGTTTCGCCGAGGTCCGCACGGCGCGTGAACGGAAACACCGAGCTTGCGAACAGCGCAAGATTGGGCAGTTCGGCATAGTGGTACGTGCCGCTGAGGTCGATGGTCGAATCGGGATCGATCGCGGTGCGCACGTTGTTCGGCAGCTCGCCGGTGCACTCACCGACCTTGGTCGACTTGAGGTCGTAATAGAACTGCAGCTGGTTCTTGCCGTAGATCAGGTACGGCGGTACGCGCACCTCGGCCGAACCGATGACGTAATCGTCGCCGACGAGGTTGGTCGCTTCGTCGAGCGGGCCGGGTCCCGACAACGGCAGGGATTTCAGGTACTTGTTGTTCGCCGAAACATCGAGGCGCGATTGTTCGCGGTCCAGCCACTGGTCGGACGGGTAGCGATAGCGCAGGTTGAGCGGCACGCTGTCGCCGCGCCAGACGAACAGGTCCGGCGCGGTACCGAAGTTCAGCGACAGGGTCCCGGGGCTGAGGCCGACGCCTTCCAGGGTCAGCGGGTCGGCGATCTCGCCGAAGCGGACCGGCCGGTCGGTCGGGATCCAGCGCGGTGCGTCGTACGGCTTGCGCGGCTCGATCACCGGCTTGCCGACCAGCGCGGATTCACCGGACAACGCCGTCGAGCCGAGGGCCAGGGTATTCGCCGCCGAACGCAGTTCCTCGGGAGTGCGTCCCATGACCAGCAGCAACTTGAAGACCGGATTGCGCGGGTTGTCGACGATCGCGATGGTCGGCCCGTCGATCTTCGGCAGCGCGACGCCCGCCGGTTGCTCGGCGCCGGTCGCGAACACCACCGCGTTGCCTTCCGGGATATCGTTGAACACGACCGGGAACTTCGCGCCGCGGAATCCCGCGACGACGCCGAAGTACGAAGCCACGACCGCCGCGGGCTGGACGAGGTTGTTGGACGCGCCGTCCGGCAACACGAATGGCAGCGCCAGGGTTCGCATGTCGCCTGCGTCGAAGAACGGCTGCGGCAGGTAGGCCAGATCGCTGCGTCCCGGCAGGCGCTCGATGACGAGACGCAATGCGGACTGGTTGCTGACCTGCGCCCACAACGTGGAATGCAGCGGATCCTCGCATTCCATCGTGTAATGCGCGACCAGGCGCAAGCCGAGGCGGCTGCGCGGCAGGAACAGCGCGGGATTGACCGGCATCTCGACGGTGACGCCGCCGGAATGGGCCTGGTCGAGACGCAGGTTGCCGACCAGTTCGTCGTTGATGAGGATGCTGATGCTGCTGAGATCGGGCAACAGCGACGGCGAATAGCCGAGGGTCAGGGTGAATGCGGCCTCGATCACGACCTCGTCGGCACGCAGCGTGAACGGCAAGCTGCGCTCGGCCAGCGCGCCGCGCATGGTCAGCGGCGTGGTGGCGCCGAGATCCGCGAGGCGGATCGTTTCCACGCGGCGCGTGGACGAGTCGGGGAGACCGATGGCGTCCGACGCGACCGGTACGTCGACGGAGGGAGCAACTTCGTCGGCCGCACGAGCCGCGCCGGACACGCCGGCGAGCGAGGCGCCGAACGCCATCGCCAACAACATCGAACGCGCCACCGCGCCCGCCAGCGGCTCATGCACCGGGCGCCCCTGCACGCCGCGGGTAGCCACGGGGATGGCACGCGGGTGCCCGACGACGGCCTCGTGCCGGGGACCTTCCTGGCGAGCGGGAGCGTGCCGCCGCTGGCTGCTGCGACGGCGCACGAACGGAAACAGGTGCGCAATCGCGGTTGCAATGTCCAGCAGCGACAGCCAGGCACGATCCGCTTCGCGCGCCGGCCGGACCCATGCGTCGGCGCGGCCCATGATGATCTTGACCAGATCGCGGCGCTGCTCGATCGGCAATTCGCCGCGGATCTGCAGGCACCAGACCCGGCCCTTGTCGGTCACCAGCCGCACCGGAAAGAACGCACTGCCACGCGGCAGCGGCAGTTCGACGTCGGTCACGCCACCGGACGGCGCGCTCACACCGTCCGGCACGTTCAACGACATGCCGCCCATCGACAGCTCGCGCGTTTCGGCCGCGATGACGCGCCCGTCGTCGAAATAGACATTGACCGGGAGCGTCGCCGGTACGCGCACGTTCTCGCGCTGCTGGCGGCGTTCCCAGCCGACCGCGATCGCGGCCAGCATCAGCATCACGTTGAACGAGGCCCAGGCGACGTTGAGCCACAGCGAGCCCGCGTCGACCGCGAACGTGCCCGGCATGCCGAGCTTCACCAGTCCGAACACCACCGCCACGAGCAGCACGCAGACCGCGATCATGTGCGGCATGACCGTCTTGCGGTCGAAGTAATCCTTCGGCACGAGGCCGCCTTTCTCGGTCACGTTGAACTTGCCTCGCTTGGGGGCGACCAGCGTCGTCATGACCGGTCGCAACAGGTGGAAGGAAAGGACGGTTTCGTAGATTTCGCCCCAGAACGCATGCCGCCACGGCCCGTACAGGCGCGTGTTGGTGACCGCGCCATGCACGAGATGCGGGAGCACGAACGCAATCAGCAGCCACGGCGTGGTGGCGATGATGTTCTGGCCGAACAGGAGATACGCGAGCGGCGCGGTCAGGAACACGAAGCGCGGCAGCGGAAAAAGGAAATGCAGCATCGCGTTGAGGTAACAGAGCCGTTGCGCAATGCGCAGCTTTCCGCCCCACAACGGATTGTCGAGCCGGAATATCTGGACCATGCCGCGTGCCCAACGCGCGCGCTGGCCGATGTGCAGCGCGAGCCGTTCCGTCGCGAGCCCGGCCGCAAGCGGCACGTCGAGGTACACGGTATTCCACCCGGACTTCTGCAACTTGAGCGCGGTATGCGCATCCTCGGTCACCGTTTCCACCGCGAATCCATGGGTTTCGTCGAGCGCGCTGCGCCGGATCAGCGCGCACGACCCACAGAAGAACGCCGCATTCCACAGATCGTTGCCCTGCTGCACCGGCCCATAGAACAACTCGCCCTCGCTCGGCACGCGACGCCGCGTCACGAGGTTTCGCTCGAACGGATCGGGTGAATAGAAGTGGTGCGGGGTCTGGACCAGGGCGAGCTTCGGATCGTCGAGGAAGAAGCCGACCGTCATCTGCAGGAATGCCCGGGTCGGCGCGTGGTCGCAGTCGAACACGCAAATCAGGTCCGCGTCGGTCTTGCCGAGCGCATGGTTCAGGTTGCCGGCCTTGGCGTGCGCATTGTCCTCGCGCGCGAGGTAACCGACCCCGGCCTCTGCCGCGAACTCGCGGAATTCGTCGCGGCGGCCGTCGTCGAGCAACCACACCTTCATGCGGTCGGCGGGGTAGTCGATGTTCTGCGCGGCGAGCACCGTGTCGCGCACGACCGCGAGGCTTTCGTTGTAGGTCGGCACGTACACGTCGACGGTCGGCCAGTCCGCCGGATCGGGCGGCAGCGGACGCATGGTCCGCTGCAACGGCCACAGCGACTGGAAGTAGCCGAGCAGCATGATGAGCCAGGTGTAGATCTCGGCCAGGTAAAGGCCGCTGCCGAGGAACGTCTCGAACGCGTTCTTGAAGTGCAGCGTCTCGCTGCCGCGCCAGTACAGATAGCGGGTCGACACGACCACCGACAGGATCACGAGAGCAAGCGACATGGCGCGCGACTTGTTGCGGTTCATGACCAGCATCACGACGATGCCGATCGCGCCGAAAACCGACTGCTCGACCAAGTCGAGCGGGGCGATGACGACCGCCCCGAGGCAAGCCAGCGCGACGATCCCGCCGATCACGGCGAGCGCGCGTTGCGGAAGAGTTGTCGCGACACGCGACCTTGTACCTGCTCTGCTCATCATGGATTTGCCTTATGCAACATGGGGTCGCCGCGCAGGCACGAGTCCAGCTGCGCAGCCAGCGCGGCGATACCTTGTGCGGCGACACTCGATGGCGCGTAATCGAGAACGGAACGACGACTCGCAGCCGCTTCCGCAAACGATTCGTCGCGATGGATGGTGGCGGACAATGCGCTGCCCACCTGGCGACTGATGAAATCGGTCACGTCGGCATTGAGTCGCACCCGCCGATCGACCTGGTTGACGACGACGCGCAAGGTGCTGTTCGTCCCGCACCGCAACGAACCATCCGTGATCAACGGCAGCAGGGACACCGATGCCGCGTCGGGCAGCATCACCGCGACCCGCAGGTCGACGATGCGCGAGATCGCATCGAGGGCGGACGACGGACCCGGCGGCGTGTCGGCGACGATCAGGCAGCGGGGATCGGCGCGCAGGCGGGCAAGCCGGCGCACGAGGAAATCCGGATCGGCCTTGAGCGCATGCTCGAACGCAAACCGTTGTACGTCCTCCACCGCGCCGTACGGCAGCAACCCGACGCCACTCGGCGTGGAGCGAATCAGGCCGGCCCAATCGGTCGACGCGATGGCATGCGCCACATAGCCATGGCGGTCATGGAACGGAACGCCGAAATGCAGGCGCAATGCGTTCTGCACGTCGAAGTCGATCGCGATGCACGACCAGCCACGCGCGTGCAGGCCCACCGCGAGATTGGCCGCGAGCGTGGTCTTGCCGACCCCGCCCTTCGGCGAGGACAGACAGATCAACGGCATCAGCTCGCCACTCGGGCCAGGATCGAACGCACCGGCGTGGCACGTACCGGAACGCTGCGGCTGGCTACCGCGTAGCGCTGGAAGAGGCGGCCGATCTGTGGCGCTGCCGCGGGAGCCGCGGGCGTGGCGCCCGTGCCTGCGGTCGCTGCCGCATCGGGCAAACCCACGGACGCAGCGTCTTCCTCGAAGGAAGTTGCGGCCCCGACGCTATCAGCCGACGCAACGACCGGGGATTCCTCCGCAACCTGCGGGCCGGCCGGTTCCGGGACGACCCACGACAGCATCGCCGAGAACTCGTCCTGCAATGAGGAATCGTCGAGCTCCGGCTTGACGAACGCCTCGGCCGCAGCCACGACTTCGCGCCACGCATTGACCTCGGCGCGCGGCGTGCTGTCGCCCAGTTCCTGCAGCAGCAACCAGTCACGTGGCCCGTCGGATGCCGTACGCGGCTCACGTCGTTCCGAGAAATCGCGATAGTCGCGACCGGAAGCGCCCATACGGTCCATCAGCTTGTCCATGTCATCGAGTGTCATGATGGTCATCCTCGTTTTCTGGATTGGATCCGTCGCGCTGCGGCGCTCCGTGACGGAGCGTCGGCGCTGCTATAATTGCGGCCGGCCCCGGGTGACCGGAGCCCGTGTTCTTTCTTCGTAGAGTCAGAACTCATGCATCGTTGTTTCCCGGGCTCGCGTGAACCAGGGTTACCGGCCTGGCCCGCGCATCGGGGCCCATCAGGGGTAGCCGCATCCGGATGCGACGACGAACGCAAGGCGTCCCGGCCCGCAAGGTGTTACCGCAAGTTCGAAGCGGATTCCCTCATGCCGCCCGAAAGCGGGCATCGCCGGCCCCGCATCCATCGCATGGACGTCCCCGCAGGGGCCGGCGAACCGCCACGAATCGCCTGCACCCGGTTGCATTACCGAAACTTCGCGACCGATTCCCTCATGCGGGCGCCCGAACGGTCGCGTTCCGACCGCTCGCGACACCACGCCACCTGCCGCGCATTCATCGAGCGGCGTGCATGACCGACGCCCCGGAGACCTTCGCAACGGATCTGCTTCGCGCGTGGCGGGCCGGCGATCCGAAAGCCACGGAGGCAATCAACCAGCAGACCTACGCCACGCTGAAACGCATTGCCCGCCGCCAGGCGTCGGGCGGCGCCCACTCGGCGCAGGCGATGAGCGCCACGTCGGTGGTCAACGAGACCGTAGCAAGCATGCTCGAAGGCAACGTCGACCTGCTCACGCGGGTGCATTTCCACGCCCTCGCGACCCTGCGCATGCGCGCGGTGCTGGTCGACCACGCACGGCGCCGACGTTCGGCCAAGCGCGGCGGCGGCGTGACTTTCGTCACCCTCAACGAGCAGACCGAAATCGACAGCGAGGAGAAGTTCCTCGACCTGCACGACGCCCTCGAGGTGCTCGCGAACGAGGATGCGCGCACCGCCAAGGTGATCGAGCTGACGTATTTCGGCGGTTTGTCGGCAGCCGAGGTCGGTGACGTGGTCGGAGTGTCCGTCGCGACGGTCGAGCGAGACCTCGCATTCGGCCGGGTATGGCTGCGCGCGGCGCTGAGCAAATGACCGGATCGGACTACACGACCGTACGCGACCTGTACGAGCGGCTGGCCGGCCTCGACGCGACCGAACGGGCGCGGGTCCTCGATCGAGACGACATCTCCACCACGATACGCGAAAGCGTGCTCCGCTTGCTCGCAGCCGCCGACGCAACCGACGACCCCGTGAGCGGGCGCATCGCAGGTGCGGCGCGGGCCGCAATCGTCACGCCGCTGCCGCAGCAGATCGGTCCCTATCGCATCCTGAGCCTGCTCGGCGAAGGCGGCATGGGAAGCGTCTTCCTCGGCGAGCGAGCCGACGGGGAATTCCACCGACGCGTCGCGATCAAGGTGGTGCGAGGCTTCGCCGGCGCGGCCGAGCGTGAACGGTTCCGCCGCGAACGCCAGGTACTGGCCACGCTCGACCATCCGAACATCGCCGCGCTGCTCGACGGCGGAACCCTCGAAGACGGGTCGCCCTACCTCGTCATGGATTACGTGGAAGGCGAAGCCCTGCCCGACTGGCTCGATCGCGAGCCGCGTCCGCTGCGCCAACGCCTGCGGCTGTTCGCCGCGATCTGTCGAGCGGTCCATCATGCACACCAGAACCTGGTCATCCACCGGGACCTCAAACCGACGAACGTGCTCGTGCGCACCGATGGCACGCCGGTGCTGCTCGATTTCGGCATCGCCAAGCTGTTTGGATCGAATACCTCGCAGGTACATACGTTCAGTCGTGCGATGACACCCGCATTCGCGAGTCCGGAGCAGCTCAAGGGCGAGATCGTGACCACGGCCAGCGACGTGTTCGGCCTCGGCCTCATCCTGTACCGGATCCTGGCCGGTTGCGTACCAACTCGCGGCGAAGGGGCCCATGCTGCGCTGGTGGAGCTGCCGCTGCCCTCGCGCGTTGCCGCGGAATCGGACAACGCCGCGATCCGGACCGACGCACCGCGATTGCGCGGTGACCTGGACCGCATCGCGCGCGTGGCCGTGCGCAGCGAGGCGCGGGCGCGCTACCCGTCAGCCCAGGCGATGGCCGAGGATGTGTACGCGTGGCTCGATGGCCATCCGGTTTCGGCATCGGGCAGCAACTGGCGTTACCTCGCCGGCAAGTTCGCACGTCGCCATCCGCGCGGGATCGCGGTGGGTGTGGTCGGCCTGGTCCTCATCATCGGACTCATCGCGCGCCTCGGCCTGGAACGCACCCGCGCAATCGCGGCCGCGGAACAAGCCGAACTGGAACGCGCGCGCGCCATACAGGCCACCCAGTTCGTGCAGGGTATGTTGTCCAGCGTCGACCCGGAAATCGCCAAGGGCATGGATCGCCAGCTCATGCGCGTGGTACTCGACTCGGCCGCACTGCGGGCAGCGACCGAGCTTGCACCGCACAGTTCCCTGCGCATGACGATCGAACAGACGATCGCAAACAGCTACGCGAGCATCGCCGAATACTCCCTGGCGATCGAACATTATCGTCTCGCCGAGGAAGCGGCCAACGCGATCTCGCTGCCCGCGGTCGAGCATGCACGCCTGCTGGACGCGCAGGCCGATGCGCTGACCGGCCTCGGCAAGCGCAACGAGGCGCTCGCGACATCGCGTCGCTCGCTGGACCTGCTCGCGGATCGTCCCGCGGGTGACCGCGACCGACTGCGCATCGAAAGCCATCTCGCGTCACGCGAGGCCGACCTTTCGCGACTCGACGACGCTGCCGTCCGCCTGCGTCGTGTGCTGGCGACCCAGCGCGACGCGCTCGGTCCCGACGATGAAGATACTCTCGAGACCCAGCGCGAGCTCGGCATCACCCTGTCGCGCCTCGACGAACACGACGAAGCCATCGCCCTGCTCGCGGACGCGCGCGCGCGCTATCGCCGTGCCCACCCCGAGGCGGATCGCACGAGCCTCGAACTCGGTCTCGGACTCGCGGTTGCCTATCTCGACGATGAAGATTACAGGGCAGCCGAAGAGGTGCTCGAAACTTGCGTCCCGCAGGCCGACCGGCTGCTCGGCCCGAAACATCCGCGGACCCTGGTCGGAATCGGATACCTGGCCGCAGCATTGCGCAATCTCGGCCGTTTCGAAGAGGCCCTCACGTACTACGAGCGCGCGTATCAGACCAACCGCGAGCTGTTCGGCGATGCCTATCACCTGACCATCGGCGCGGAAAGCAATCTCGCTCGCGTGCTGCGCGACATGGGGAAGTATCAATCGGCAGAACAGCATGCACGCAACGCCGTCGCCAATGCCCGCAAGACATTCGGCGACCGCGACCCGGCCACCGCGATCTTCCTGGACAGCCTGGGTTCGGTGTTGGTCCGGCAAGGCAAGTTCAATGATGCCGAACGCCTGTTGCTGGAGGCGTTCGCCATCCTCGACCGGCATCCGGCGTTCGGTCCGGGACACTCGCGCACACGGGAAATCATGTCCAGCCTGGTTGACCTCTATACGGCCTGGAAGCAGCCTGCAAAGGCGGACCAGTGGCGCGCGCGCGGCCGGATTGCACTGGCACAATCCCCGGAATAGCCGGAACGGTCGCAACCGGAGCAACCCGACGCAGCAACCATCACGAACCGGCGCCCATGGGGCCCGGCATGTCGCGAGACGGTAGAAGTCCCTTGCAACTGACGGTGCGGTTCCGGGATGTATCGCACACGTCCATTCATCCCTTCATCCGCAACAAGCGATATAATGCGCCCCCTGCCGAGGGGCGTTGCAACTGCGCGTGCGCAGTCAGGCTCGGCATGTTCCCGAAACGGCGCCCGTTGCCCCATGCGAACCCATCGCAGCGGCGCGCGCTCGTGCGCGCCGTCAACAACGGAGCCATGCCATGAACGCCGTCCGCAACGATTCCCCCGCCCAGGATTTCAAGGTCCGCGACCTCGCCCTCGCCGAACTCGGCCGCAAGCGCATCCGCATGGCCGAGCAGGAAATGCCCGGCCTGATGTCGATCCGCGCGAAGTACGCGCCCGAGCAGCCGCTGGCCGGCGTGCGCCTGTCCGGCTCGCTGCACATGACCAAGGAGACCGCGGTCCTCATCGAGACGCTCGCCGCGCTCGGCGCGTCGGTGCGCTGGGCCTCATGCAACATCTTCTCGACCCAGGACGACGCGGCCGCGGCAATCGCGGCGAGCGGCATCCCGGTGTTCGCGTGGAAGGGCGAGACGCTCGAGGAATACTGGCAGTGCACGCTCGACATGCTGACCCATCCCGGCATGCAAGGTCCCGAACTCATCGTCGATGACGGCGGCGACGCGACCTTGCTGATCCACAAGGGCGTCGACATGGAAGACGGTTCGGACTGGGTCGACCAGCCCGGCGCGAACCACGAGGAACAGGTCATCAAGGATCTGCTCAAGCGCACGCGCACCGAACGCCCCGGATTCTGGAAAGCCGCCGCGGCCGGCTGGAAGGGTGTGTCCGAGGAAACCACGACCGGCGTGCACCGCCTGTACCAGATGATGGAAGCCCGCAAGCTGCTGGTGCCTGCGATCAACGTCAATGACTCGGTGACCAAGTCGAAGTTCGACAACCTGTACGGCTGCCGCGAATCGCTCGCCGACGGCATCAAGCGCGCGACCGACCTCATGGTCGCGGGCAAGGTCGCGGTGGTGTGCGGATACGGCGACGTCGGCAAGGGTTCGGCGCATTCGCTGAAAGGTTTCGGCGCGCGCGTCATCGTCACCGAGATCGACCCGATCAACGCATTGCAGGCCGCGATGGAAGGCTTCCAGGTCGCGACCGTCGAGGACACGCTCGGCATCGCCGACATCTACGTGACCACCACCGGCAACAAGGATGTCATCACGTTCGAGCACATGCAGCGCATGAAGGACAATGCGCTGGTCTGCAACATCGGCCACTTCGACAACGAGATCCAGGTCGATCGCCTGCAGAACGCCGATGGCGTCACGCACGAGAACATCAAGCCGCAGGTCGATCGCTACACGCTCCCCGGAGGAAACAGCATCTACCTGCTCGCCGAAGGCCGCCTCGTCAATCTCGGCTGTGCACACGGCCACCCGGCGTTCGTGATGTCGAACAGCTTCTCGAACCAGACCCTCGCGCAGATCGACCTGTGGAAGCACCGGGACAGCTACGAGAAGACCGTCTATCGCCTGCCCAAGAAGCTCGACGAGGAAGTCGCGCGCCTGCACCTCGACCAGATCGGCGTGAAGCTCACGACGCTCAGCCAGGAACAGGCCGACTACCTCGGCGTGCCGGTCGAGGGGCCGTACAAGCCGGAGCATTATCGATACTAGTGAGCGGAAAACAGTGAGCGGTGAACGGAAAACAGCGGAGCAACGTCCACGTCACTATGACCTGGATGTGTGGAAAGACGCCGTGCGTCTCGTCCGTGACGTGTATCGGTTCACCGCCACGTTTCCCGATTCGGAAAGATTCGGGTTGACCGCACAGATGCGACGGGCAGCCGTGAGTGTGCCTTCCAACATTGCGGAGGGTGCGGCACGTGGCGGCCAGCGAGAACTGATGCGCTTTCTTGCCATCGCTCGCGGTTCGCTTGCAGAGCTCGATACGCAGGTTTGGATCGCGCTTGACCTCGGCTTCCTGACCGATGGAAATGCGTTGCAATCGAGCATGCAAATGCTGTTTGCACGACTGAATGCGCTGATCGCGTCCATTCGCAACAAGATCCCGGAACCGCAATGACCGCTCACCGCTCACCGCTCACCGCTCACGCTTGTCCGATTTCGCTCGAGTTCTTCCCGCCCAAGACCGACGAGCAACGCACGCAATTCTCGCGTGCGTTGCGAAAGCTCGAAGCCTTGCGGCCCGAGTACGCGAGCGTGACGTTCGGCGCCGGCGGTTCGACGCTGAGTTACACGCCGGAAACAGTGCGTGCGCTGGTCGCGGCGGGCTTCGAGGCGGCGCCGCACCTTTCCTGCGTCGGCGGCACGCGCAGGGAGATCGCGGACCTGCTCGATGGCTACCGGGCGCTGGGTTGCCGCCGCGTGGTCGCACTGCGCGGCGACCTGCCGTCGGGCATGGCGCGGCCGGGCGACCTGCGCTACGCGGCGGAACTCGTCGCGTTCATCCGTGAGCACAGCGGCGACCACTTCCACATCGAGGTCGGCTGTTACCCGGAAATCCACCCGCAAGCCGACGACGCCCTCGCCGACCTGCGTCACTTCAAGGCGAAGATCGACGCTGGCGCGAACGGCGCGATCACCCAGTATTTCTTCAATCCGGACGCGTATTTCCGCTTCGTCGACGACGCGCGCCGCCTCGGCGTGGAGACACCGATCGTTCCGGGCATCATGCCGATCTCCAATTTCACCCAGTTGCGGCGCTTTTCCGAAGGCTGCGGCGCGGAGATCCCGCGCTGGATCAGCAAGCGCATGCAGGCCTACGGCGACGACGCGGCGAGTGTGCGCGAGCTCGGCGCGGACGTGGTCGCGGCATTGTGCCGACGCCTCGTCGAAGGTGGCGCACCCGGGCTGCACATCTACACGCTCAATCGAGCGCAGGCGACACTCGCGGTACTCGACCGGCTCCGCTGACGCGCCAGCCATCGTCGCATGAACTATGCTTGGTGCCATGCCGCGCCGAGCCTTCCATGCGAGCCTGTTCCTGCTCGCGGCATTCGTCTCCGCCGAACCAGCCGGCGCGGCGAACGGCGTACATCGCTGCGTCGGCAGCGCGGGCGAACCGGTATTCACCGATCGCTCGTGTGCGGACCTCAGCCTTCCCGATCCGGTCCGCGACACCGCGCCAGCGGGCCTGTCCGAGCGCGGGACCTGCGCCACGTCCGCCGGGCAACTTCGCGATCGCGTCGCGCGCGCGTTCGCACGCCGGGACGCGATCGCGCTGTCGGGCCTGTATCTCTGGCAAGGCTACGGCGCGTTTGCGGCCGAGAGCGGCTTGCGCGAACTCGCAGCGCGCGTGCACGAGCAACTGCTCGAGCTGCGCATCGAACCCGCGAGTCCCGAATGGCCTGCGTTCGCGCCGATCGGCGACTCCGACGCCGAAGCGGACGCAGCGGGGCAATCGAGTTCACCGCTCGAATTGCACGTCACCACGAGTTCCGGTGCACGCAACGCGATCAGCCGTGAAGTGCGTATCGCGCTGGTCGAACGTTCGGGCTGCTGGTGGCTGGAGCGCCCCTGACACGCTCCTCGCGAACCGTGCGGGCGCCACGCAGCGCACCACCCGCGCTCAGGACATGAAGCCGAGATCCGACGTCGCGAATCGCCCGATGTTCGGAAACACGGTCGCTATTTCACCTTCCGGCACGCCATACCAGCGCGACAGCGTCGCGGCGTACTGATCGACCGCCGTGGTCGGGATGACCTGGCCCCAGGCCGCGTCGTCCGGACCGTCCGGTGCGAGGTTCGGCAAGGTGCCGTACAGGCGTCCGCCGCTCACCGCGCCGCCGAGCACGAGATGATGGCTGCCCCAGCCGTGGTCGGTACCGTCGCCGTTGATGCTCGTGGTGCGGCCGAAGTCGGACGCGGTGAACGTGGTGACCGAATCCGCAAGCCCCATCTCGACCGTCGCCGCATGGAACGCCGCAAGCGCGCCGTCCAGTTGCGCCAGCCGCTCGGCCTGGTCCTCGAGCTGGCTGTCGTGGGTATCGAAGCCGCCGAGGCCGACGAAGAAGATCTGGCGCTGCATCTGCAAGGTCGCGCGCACGTTGATGAGCCGCGCCACCATGCGCAACTGGGCCGCGAGCCGGTTGTCGCCGGGGAACACCGTCGTCAGTGGATTCTCGCCCGCGAGCGCGGCATTGATCTGCGCACCGTTGTCCATCGAACGCTTCATGATCCGCGCGTACTCGCGCTGCATCGCATGGCCATGGTTCGCGTCACGCAGCGCGATGAACGTCGCGCGGCGATCGGCGTTCCAGTCCTCGTCGTTGATGAAGTAGATGTCCCTGGCACCCTCTTCATCGACAAAATACGGAATCACCTCGTCGCCCGTCTGGAACACGTTCTCGCCGTCGACGGAAATGTTCATCGACAACTGCGGATTGCCGTTGCTCTCGTGGAACATGTCCGCGAGGCGTCCGCCCCAGCCGCGGCGCGTCGGGTAGTCCGCCGCCGGCAATTGCCATATCGTGGTCTGGTCCGCATGCGAGAACAACTGCTTGGGCACTGGAACCGATTCGTCCTGGTATTGCTCCTTGGTAATCGGATACAGCAGCGGCCCGACATTGGTCATCAGCGCGAGCGGCGAATTGCCCTGGTTGAACAGCGCCGCAAGCTGCGGCATCGAAGCGTGGAAGCCGTAGCTGCCGCCGTCGCTCGGCGGCACGACCGGGTTCAGATCGTGCAACGACTCGGGCGGCAAGGCCAGCTCGCCGCGCGAAGCGAAATAGCCGTCATACGGGTCGCCGCTCTTCGGGACCAGCATGTTGAACGCATCGTTGCCGCCGTAGAGATACACGCAGACCAGCGCGCGGTAGTCCGTGCCCAGCAGGCGGCTGCTGCCGACCGCGGCGTTCGCGAGCGACAGCTTTCCGGAAAGGCTCGCGAACAGCGCCGAGCCGGCCGTCGCGCACAATGCGTGGTGCAGGAAATCGCGTCGTTTCATGGTGATCTCCTCAGCGCTCGACCGCGTATTCGGCGGAACTCTGGATCAACCAGACCGTGTCCATGACACGCTCGCGACGCGCCTCGTCGTCGATGGTTCCGTCCCAGTGGGTGATCCCCTCGACATGCTCGACCAGGGTGTCGAACATGAAGTCGGACATCGTGCGGTTCATGAACACGAGGTCGTAGTGATCGACGAGTCGCACCGGATCGTCGGCGAGCGCGACGCCCGCCGACAGGTCGACGACGACGTCGTCCGGCTCCTGGCCGTCCATGCCGTCCCAGTTCCAGTACAGCCGGACGCCGAGCTGGGCCGCGGTGGTCGCGATCGTGGTGTCCGTGGTGATCTGGAACTCCGGTGCGCGCAGGCCGAGTTCGGTCAGCTCGCCGGGTGGCATGTAATCGGGCAGGAAGAAATTGAATACCGTCGGCGAACCGAGCGGCAACTGGCCGTAATCGTCGTTCCACCATTCGCGGTAGCGACCGTCGGCGGCATGCGCGTTCATCGCGCGCCAAAGGTGGGTCTGGCGGAGCAGCGGCTCGCGCAGCTTGCCGGCGTTGCTCGCGAGACTCGGCAGGGTTCGCGCTTCGGGATCGAACAGCACGGCGTTCACGGTCGCGCCGAGGTCACCGCGCACGCCGACGCCATTGTTCGCGAATACCGCGGCGACGCGGCCGACATAGGCCGGGCTCGGGTTGCTGGTCACGAGCCGCTTGATGAGATGCGTCGCAATGAACGGCGCGACATTCGGATGCCGGAAGATGTTGTCGAGCGCGGCGTCGAGATCGGACCGCGCGGTGCCGCCGCCCGGCAACACGCCGCCCGTCAACGTGACGCCGGGGTACTCCAGCAACTGCTTGTCGGCTGCGCTCGCGTGGTAG
>CAYWZC010000024.1:0-32937 GCA_964462745.1 uncultured Rhodanobacteraceae bacterium | reverse complement strand
ACCTTCTCCCCGCTTGCGGGGAGAAGGGAAAGATAAGAACCCGCTTGCGGGGAGAAGGGAAACTTGCGGGGAGAAGGGAAAGATGAGAACCCGCTTGCGGGGCGAAGGGAGATAAGAACCCGCTCGCGGAGAGAAAGGAATGATAAGAATCCATGCGCGAGGTGGGCGGGACATCTCCCGACCTCGGTGCTAGCCAGGGGCGCGCTCTAATGCGACCGGGTTGGATCGGGCGTCAAGCTGGCGACCTGCGCCCGGCGCGAGGGCCGAATACGCGCCAGGCGATCCATGTGAGGAAGGTTGCCGCGACGGCGCCGGCGATCATCGGCCATGGCGAGGAGAACAGCAGCAGCGCGCAGGCCACGAGCGCACCGATACCGAGTACGCGCTCCTTGACCCCGGAAGGATGCTGCGACGTGCCGACGAGCAGGGCGAGGCCCGCCGCCGCATACGCCATGACGACGAGCAGCACGACGATGTTGATGATCGTGCCGAATTGCTCGGAAACGGTCGGCGCGAGGGTCAGGAACGCGATCGCGCTCATCGCGAGCGCAACGAGGAACAGGCCCCAGCCGGCAGCGCCACGGCGCGTCATGCGACCGAAGATCGCCGGCAGGAAACCGCGATGCGCGGCCTGCGCGCCGGACTCTCCGCTGACCAGCATCCAGCCGCCGAGCGTGCCGGTTGCCTTGATCGCGGCCGCGATCGCGATGACCGGGATCGCCCATGCGCCGAAGATGCGTCCGGCGACGAGCGCGAACGGCGCGCTCGATCCAGCCAGTTCCGCGGCCGGCGCGATGCCCATGACCAGCACCGAGGCGGTCAGGTAGACCGCTCCGGCGATGAGGATGCCACCGAGCGTCGCGCGTGGCACGTTGCGGTCCGGGTCGCGCACGACGCCGGCGATCATGGCGCCGGTTTCGAGGCCCACGAATGCCCAGAACACCGGCGCGAGGGAACCGAACACGACGGCCAGGTCGGACTGCCCGCTGACGTTCCACGCGGCGCGATAGATCTCGCCGTCGAAACTCATCCAGCCGCCGAGCAGGATCGCCGCGACCGGCGCGAGGCCGAGGATCACGCACGCGGACTGGAAGCGTGCGACCGGCTTCGGCCCCCACAGGTTGACCGCGAACATGAGCCAGATCAGCGCGATCTGGCCCCAGACCTGCACGGCGGGGCTGTCCGCGGACAACGGCAGCACCATGACCAGGTAGCCGAATGCGGCGACCGCGATCGCGTTGTTGCCGATCCACGAGGCGAGCCAGTACAGCGTGGTCGCGAGGAAGCCGACGTCGCGGCCGAGCGCCGGGCGCGCGTAATCGTCCGCGCATTCGAGGTTCGGGTAATCGCGCGCGAGGCGCGCGAACGCGCCGCCGAGGACGAGGGCAAGGACCGTGCCGAGCAGCCAGCTCAGCGCGGTCACCGCGCCGGAACGCGCGAGGGTTGCCGGCAGCAGGAAGAAGCCGGAACCGATCATGTTGTTCGCGACCACGAAGGTCGCGAGCACCGGCCCGATCTTGCGCGTCCCGTTCGCCATCATCGATCTCTCCCCGATATCGATACCGCGGAATCCGCGCGGATCAGGGTGTCTTGCGCAGGCGGCTGTTGCGGTAGCCGTACGCGAAATAGATCACGAAGCCGATTGCGGTCCAGCCGACCATCAGGCGCCAGTGCTCCGAGAACGCCTGCCAGAACAGGAACAGGCACGCGATCGCGCCGAGCGGGCAGATCAGGATCGCGAACGGCACCCGGAACGGACGCTCCAGTTCCGGACGCGTGCGCCGCAGCACCAGCACGCCGATGCAGACCGTGGTGAACGCGAGCAGGGTGCCCATCGCGACCAGTTCGCCGAGCACCGTGACCGGGAACAGCCCGGCGAGGATGCCGGCGACGACGCCGACCACGATGGTGCCGAAATACGGCGTGCGGAACTTCGGATGGACCTTCGCGAATGCGCTCGGGATCAGACCGTCCTGGGCCATCGAATAGAAGATGCGCGGCTGGCCCATGAGCATCACGAGGATCACCGAACTCAGGCCCGCGAGTGCGCCGAAAACGACGAGGGTGCGCAGCCAGTCGAGTTGCGGGTAGCCGGCGAGCGCGGTCGCGACCGGTTCCGGCGTATCGAGCAGCCGGAAGTCGGCGATGCCGGTCAGGGTCGCGGCGACCGCGATGTACAGGATCGTGCAGATCGCGAGCGACAGCAGGATGCCGATCGGCATGTCGCGCTGCGGATTCTTCGCCTCGCCGGCCGCGGTCGAAACCGCATCGAAGCCGATGTAGGAGAAGAACACGATGGTCGCGGCGCGCATCACGCCGTCCCAGCCGAACCGGCCCGGGCCCTCGTTGTCCGGGATGAACGGCACCCAGCGGTCGGCATCGATGTACTGGAACGCGAACGCGAGCAGCAGCAGGATCACGGTGACCTTGATCGCGACGATGATCGAGTTCACGAACGCCGACTGCGTGATGCCGACGTAACCGAGGCCGCTGATCGCCGCGATGATGACCACCGCCGGCAGGTTGATGAGCGCGCCGGTGCGCGCGATGCTGCCGTCGACGAAGGTCAGCGGTGCGGTCGACAGCCAAGTCGGCAGGGTCACGTCGCTGCCGACCCAGCCGCTGATGAGGCGCAGCAGTTCATTGAAGTAACCCGACCAGCCAACCGCGACCGTGGAGGCCGCGAACAGGTACTCGAGCACGAGGTTCCAGCCGATGAACCATGCGACCAGTTCGCCGAGCGTCGCGTACGAGTACGAGTAGGCACTACCGGAAACCGGCAGCATCGCGGCGAACTCGGCGTAGCACAGGCCGGCCAGTGCGCAGGCGATGCCGGCGAACACGAAGCTCAGCACGACGGCCGGACCCGCGTGCAGTGCGGCGGCGGTACCGGTGAGCACGAAGATGCCGGCGCCGATGACCGCGCCGATGCCGAGCATCACGAGGTGTTTCGCGGTGAGCGCGCGTTTCAGCTCGGATTCGCCGTACAGGCTGCCCTCGACCGGCTCGCCGGCATCGACATGCGGTGCGGCATGCACCGGCTTGGTGACAAAAAGACCCTTGGACATCGATGGCTCCCCTCGTTAAGGCGCGATCCGGTCGTTCATCGCGGCACGAAAATCCGCAAACGGCCGCGAGGTTTTCGCGGCCGGCGCCGTACCATGCCAAACCACGGAGCGCAGCACAAGGGAAAAAGTCATGGGTGCCGCGCCGGCCGGGGCGGGAACGGCATGGGTTCAGGCGCGGCCGCCGAATTCCCCGGTCACGGTGTTGACGAGGATCTTCTCGCCCGGAGTGATGTACTCGGGCACCTGGATCTCCAGGCCGGTCGAAAGCGTCGCCGGCTTGGCGCGCTTGGTCGCGCTCGCGCCCTTGAGTTCGGGGGCGGTGTCGGTGACTTCGAGGGCCACCATCGCCGGCAATTGCAGGGCCACGGGCACGTCGTCGATGAGCTGCACGTAACAATTGTCGAGGCCGTCGCTGATGTAACCGGCCGCATCACCGATCGCATCCGCGCCGAGGCTGTACTGCGTGTAGTCCTCGCTGTCCATGAACACCCAGGTTTCATCGTCCTTGTACGAGAACGCGACCGCGCGGCGCATCAGCTCGGTTTCGCGCAAGTCGTCTTCCGCGCGCAGCGAGAGATCCAGCTTCTGCGCGCCCGGCACGCTGTACAGCGTGAAGCGGAACGTGACATTGCCGCCACGGCCCTGCGGCGAGCTGCGCTCGATGCCGCGTACCTGCCAGACCCGGCCCTCGTGTTCGACGACGTTGCCGCGCTTGATTTCGGATGCTTTCATGGGGTGGGGTCGGGAGTGGGGAATCGGGAGTCGAGGGATGCGGGAGCGGCTGGAAGCGGGACGTCTTTGCCATCCCGCATCGCCAATCCCGAATCCCTATTTGGGGGCGAGCCGCACCGCGCCGTCGAGGCGGATCGTTTCGCCATTCACGTACCGGTTGGCGAGAATGAACGCGACGAGGTCGGCGAACTCCTCCGGCTTGCCGAGCCGTGACGGGAACGGGATCGACGCGGACAGCGACTCCTGCACCTCGGGCGGCATGCCGTCCACCATCGGCGTCCAGAAGATGCCCGGCGCGATCGTGTTGACGCGGATGCCGAAGCGCGCGAGCTCACGCGCCATCGGCAGGGTCATGCCGACCACGCCGCCTTTCGACGCCGAATACGCGGCCTGGCCGATCTGGCCTTCGTAGGCAGCCACCGACGCGGTGTTGACGATCACGCCACGCTCGCCGTCCTCGCCCGGTTCGTTGTGCTGCATGACATCGGCTGCCGCCTTCGCGACATTGAAGGAGCCGACCAGGTTGACCATGATCGTGGACGTGAACTTGTCCAGCGCCATCGGTCCGGTCTTGCCGAGCACGCGACCCGCTCCGAGGATGCCGGCGCAGTTGACCAGCGCGTCGAGCCCGCCGAGCGCGTCGCGGGCCGCCTTCACGTTCGCGACGACATCGGCTTCGGAGGTAACGTCGGTGCGGAAGAAATGCGCGCGACCGGCCGCGAATCCGCCGACCGCCGCCGCGCCCTTCTGCTCGTCGATATCGAACAGCGCGACCTGTGCGCCCGCGGCGACGAGCCGCTGCGCGACACCGAACCCGAGACCCGACACGCCGCCGGTGACGATCGCCTTGACCTGATCAAGCTGCATGGATTTTCCCTGTGAACGCCTGCGAGGGCGCGCATTCTAGCAGGCCCGGCGGGTGCTTCAGGCCGTGCCCGCGGTCGCCTTCGCGACCTTGCTGCCGGTGTCGCGACCGAGTTGCGCGGACAGCCACAGCCCGGTTTCGATGAGCGCGGGCAGGTCGATGCCGGTATCGAGGCCCATGCCGTGCAGCATGTAGACCACGTCCTCGCTCGCCACGTTGCCGCTCGCGCCGCGCGCGTACGGGCAACCGCCGGTACCGGAAACCGAACTGTCCACGACGGTTGCGCCTTCCTCGATGCAGGCGAGCAGGTTCGCGAGCGCCTGGCCGCGCGTATCGTGGAAATGCACCGCGAGCGCATCGATCGGCACTTCGGCCGCGACCGCGCGCAACATCTCGCGCGCCTTGACCGGCGTGCCGATGCCGATCGTGTCGCCGAGCGAGATTTCGTGGCAACCGAGTTCATGCAATCGCCTGGCGACGCGCACGACGTCGGTGAGCGGCACCTCGCCCTGGTACGGACAGCCGAGCACGGTCGAGACGTAGCCGCGCACCGCCACGCCGTCCTCGCGTGCGCGTGCGAGGACCGGCACGAAGCGCTCGATCGACTCGTCGATCGACGCATTGATGTTCTTGCGATTGAACGCTTCGGATGCGGCGGTGAACACCGCGATCTCGTTGGCGCCGACCGCGCGCGCACGTTCGTAGCCGGTCTCGTTCGGAACCAGCACCGGATACGCGACGCCGGGGCGCTTCGCGATGCCCGCGTAGACCTCGGCCGCGTCGGCGAGCTGGGGCACCCATTTCGGGCTCACGAAACTGGTTGCCTCGATCGTGCGCAACCCGGTCGCGGACAGCCGGTCGACGAGCTCGATCTTGGTCGCGGTCGGCACGATGGCCTTTTCGTTCTGCAGGCCGTCGCGCGGGCCGACTTCGACGATGCGGATGGCAGTGGTCATTTCGGCAGGGTGCTGGATCGGGCAGGTCGGTTACGAAGTGGAGCGCGCTGGGGAAAAATCAATCCGTGCGGCCCGCCTGCGAGTCCAGCAGCTCGCGTTCGTATGCAGCGATGTCCTGGTCGCGGCGCACGAGGTAGCTGTCCTTGTCCGCCCGGAACAGGTCGTGGTGGCGCACGATGTCGAGCATTTTCGCCCGGTCGCCTTGGACGAACACGTGCAGCTCGTTCCGGGTGCGCGAAACGGTGCCGTCGAGTTCGCCATCGATGATGAGTTTCGCGATCTTTTCCGAATCGGCGCGCGCGAGCACGAGCCGGTCGCCGCGTATCCGGTAGCGCACGAAATAGAAGCTACGCTGCGGTACCGGTTCGATACCGAACACGGGCGGGATGTCGGCGAGGCCGCCGAGTTCGGCATCCGCGATGACGAGGTAATCGTGGCGCCCGACCTTCGCGAAGTTGACCGGCACGTGGATCCGGCGCAGCGGCGTGCCGGGTTCGGTCTGGCTGAGCACGATGGCGCGGCATTCATGGTCGACATACACCGCCGAGGTGCCGCGGACCGGCGCGTCCGGATCGGCCCACAGGCCCTCGAGACGCGCGTCGCAGGTCGCGATGTCGTCGCCGAGTGGTGATTCGAAGCGTGTCTCGACGCAGCCGCCGAGCAGCAACAGGGCGATGAGAAGTACCACTGGCAGGCCGCGCATCAGGATTCCTCCGCCAGTTGCACGAGCAGCACATCGGCGTCGACGAACTCGCCGGCCGCGGCATGCACGCTTTCGATCGTGCCGTCACGCGGCGCGCGCAGGGTCAGTTCCATTTTCATCGCCTCCATGACCAGCAGTTCATCGCCTTGCGCGACTGCGGCGCCCGCTTGCGCCTTGACCAGCACGATGCGACCGGGCATCGGCGCGACCACGCGATCCGACACGGTGGCCATCGGCGCAGCCCACGCAAACGCGGGAGCGGGTTCGAACCGGCTGCGGCGTTCGCCATCATGCACGGTGATTTGCCCGGCATCGGCGAACACGCGATGACGGCGCGCGACGCCGTCGTAGCGTGCGCCGAGCACACCGTCGACGATGCGGGCGCCCTCGACGTTCGAGGTCGCGTCATCGTGCACGAGTCGATAATCGCCTTCGGCGCCGTACGCGGCGATCTCGTGGCGCGCATCGCGATGGAGCAGGGCGATGAGGCGCTTGCCCGGATGGCCGAGCCGGAACGCATCGGCACGTGCCCACGGCGAATGCGGGTCGGCGCCGCTCCCGCCCTGCGAGCAGGCAGCCTCCTCCTCGCTGAGCAGGCTCGCGACCGTCGCGGCGAGCAGGGCCGGATCGTGCAACGGATCGTCGGCCGGATCGGATGGTGCGGCTTCGAGGAACTCGTCGAGATGCCGGTCGAGGTAGCCGGTGTCGATGCGGCCTTCGACCACCGCCGGATGGCGCAGCAGCGCTTCGAGGAACGCGATGTTCGACTTCGGGCCGACCACGTCGATCGCCGCGAGCGCCTCGCGCATGCGCTGCAGGGCGAGCGCCCGGGTCGCGTCGTGCACGATGAGCTTGGCGATCATCGGATCGTAGAACACGGTCACCGTGTCGCCCTCGACGACACCGGAATCGATGCGCACCTGCGGCGAGCTTGCGGGCAGGCGCAGCGTGCGCAGCTTGCCCGAGCCGGGCAGGAAGCCCTGCTGCGGGTCCTCGGCATACAGGCGCACCTCGATCGCGTGCCCGCGCGCGTGGATTTCGTCCTGCTTCAACGGAAGCGGCTCACCCGCGGCGACGCGCAACTGCCATTCGACGAGATCGAGGCCGAGCGTCATTTCGGTGACCGGATGCTCGACTTGCAGGCGCGTGTTCATCTCCATGAAGAAGAAGTCGCCCGGGCGCCCGTCCGCATCGGCCGCGACGATGAACTCGACGGTACCCGCGCCGACGTAGTCGACCGCGCGTGCGGCCGCCACCGCGGCTTCACCCATCGCGTGACGGCGTTCCGGCGAGAGTTGCGCGCTCGGGGTTTCCTCCAGCACCTTCTGGTACCGGCGCTGCGCCGAACATTCGCGTTCGCAAAGATGGATCAGGTTGCCGTGGTGGTCGCCGAATACCTGAAACTCGATGTGGCGTGGATTCTCGACGTAGCGTTCGAGGATCACGCGCGTGTCGCCGAATGCATTGGCCGATTCGCGCTGCGCGGAGGCGAGCGCGTCGCCGAAGCTTGCTGCGTCGCGCACGATGCGCATGCCCTTGCCGCCGCCGCCCGCGGCGGCCTTGATCATCAGCGGAAAGCCGATCGCCTGTGCCTCGCGCGCGAGCCGCGCGGGGTCCTGGTCGTCGCCGTGGTAACCCGGCACTAGCGGCACGTCGTGGCGCTGCATGAGCGCCTTGGCCGCGGCCTTGGAGCCCATCGCATCGATGCTTTCCGGCTTCGGGCCGATGAATACGATGCCGGCCGCGGCGCAGGCGCGCGCGAAATCCGTGTTCTCGGAAAGAAAGCCGTAGCCGGGATGGATCGCCTCGGCTCCCGCTTTCCTCGCGACGCCGAGGATCGCATCGCCGCGCAGGTAGGAATCGGTCGGTGCCGGGCCGCCGATCGGATACGCGACATCGGCCTGGCGCACGTGCTGCGCGTCGGCGTCGGCCTCCGAATACACGGCCACGGTTTGGATGCCGAGCCGTCGGCAGGTGCGGATCACGCGACATGCGATCTCGCCGCGATTCGCGATCAGGATGCGCTGGAACACGCCGGTTTCCTTGTCTTGAAGAAGGATTGCAATGTCGTTGCCTCGACCGGTTCCGGCATGGCCCGCGGTCGGCTGTCGCAGCGAACCTCATCCGGAACCCGGTTCCGGTTCGTGCGCACGGCATCCGGGCGCGCGCAGCTCATGCCGGTTCCGATGCGACCCAGTCTGGCGCGCGCTTGTCGAGAAACGCCGCAAGCCCGCGCTGGCCCTCGTCGGACACGCGCAGCCGCGCGATGAGTTCGGCGTTTCCCGCGTCGATCCGCTCGGCATGTTCGGGGTCCATGCCGGCCGTGCGCAATGCGAGCGACTTCGCCTCGGCCTGCGCGAGCGGACCGCCCTTGGCGAGGAAGTGCAGTGTGCGTTCGATGGCTTCGTCGAGTGCGTCGGCGGCGACCGCACGATGCAGCAGTCCGATGCGCGCCGCTTCCGCGCCATCGAAGATTTCACCACTCACGAACAGGCGCCGGGCGTGGCGGCCGCCGATCGCGGCGACGACGTAGGGCGAGATCACCGCCGGCACGAGGCCGAGCTTGACCTCGCTCAGCGAGAACTTCGCGGTTTCCACGCCGATCGCGATGTCGCAGCACGCGACCAGGCCGACTCCGCCGCCGTAGGCCGAGCCGTTGACCCGCGCAATGGTCGGCCGGGGCAGGAAGTTGAGGGTCCGCATGAGGCGCGCGAGACGCAGCGAATCCTCGCGGTTTTCCGCCTCGCTCGCCTGCGCCATGCCGCGCATCCAGTGGAGATCCGCGCCGGCCGAGAAGCTCGCACCGGCGCCACCCAGGACCACGAAGCGCACGCCCGGATCCGTTGCCACCGACTCCAGCGCTTCGGTCAATTCGGCGACGAGCGTCGCGTCGAACGCGTTGTGCACGGTTGGTCGGTTCAGGGTGATCTCGGCCAGGTTGCCGCGGCGCGTGGTCAGGATCGTTGCAGTCATGCGGAGCGCGAAGCCGTTCGAGGAAGGGCCGATGATAGCCGGTCGGGCCGATCCGCCGCGATGTGGGTAGATGGCCGAGCGCGGGGCGATTGCCTTGCGAGGGACATGCTGGAACCTAACACGTTGTCGGCTCCGGCCCTGCGGGCCTTGAGCCGACCTACGGCCTTGCGTGGAAGCTGGATCCCGGCTTTCGCCGAGATGACGGCTGAACCAGGGCATCCGTAGGTCGGTTCAAGCGGCGCAGCCGCGGAACCGACGGAGCATGAGGTCGTGGCACACACGGCGTGGTCTCGCATGGCATCGCGTCGCGAGATCCGGCGTTGTCGGCTCCGGCCCTGCCGGCCTTGAGCCGACCTGCGGCCTTGCGTGGAAGCTGGATCCCGGCTTTCGCCGGGATGACGGCTGAACCAAGGCATCCGTAGGTCGGTTCAAGCGGCGCAGCCGCGGAACCGACGGCGCATGAGGTCGTGACACACGCGGCGTGGTCTCGCATGGCATCGCGTCGCGAGATCCGGCGTTGTCGGCTCCGGCCCTGCGGACCTCGGGCCAACCTACGGCGTTGAGCTACGCACCGCGTCCGGGAGGCGTCGTGAGGGACCGATCCGCGATTCGTCATTCCGCGCGTCCGGGACTATAATGCGAACCATTCTTATTTAGGTCGAACCCGGTCGTGCGACTGTCGGAATTGAAGAAGGGCGTCCAAGCGGTCGTGCACCGCGTCGAGGACGCGGTGGCGGATGATCCGATCGCGCAGCGCCTGCGCGATTTCGGCTTCGTCGCGGGCGAGGCGGTGCGCGTCGTCGCACTCGGGCCGCTCGGGGCGGATCCGCTGCTGGTCCAGGTCGGTTATACGCGCTTCGCGCTGCGCCGTGCCGAGGCGTCGCGCGTGTTGCTGGTGGACGGGACATCGTGAACGCACTCGCAGGCGAACTGCGCATCGCGATGGTCGGCAGCCCGAACTGCGGCAAGACCGCGCTGTTCAACCGGTTGACCGGCAGCCATCAGAAGGTCGCCAACTACGCGGGGGTCACGGTCGAGCGGAAGGAAGGCCGCTTCGTCGCTCCGTCGGGCAAGGTGTTCCAGGTGCTCGACCTGCCAGGTGCCTACAGTTTCGAGGCCGCGAGTCCGGACGAGCGCGTGACCCGCGACGTGTGCCACGGCCATTACCCGGGCGAGGCGAAACCCGATCTCGTCGTCTGCGTCGCGGATGCGACCAACCTCCGCCTGCACCTGCGCTTCGTGCTCGAGGTTCGCCGGCTCGGCCTGCCGATGGTGCTCGCGCTCAACATGGCCGATGCCGCACGTCGCCAGCACATCCACGTCGATACCGCGAAACTGTCCGCCGCGCTCGGCATCCCGGTGGTCGAGACGGTCGGCATCCGCCGCGACGGCGCCGCCGCGCTGGTGCGCCAGCTCGATGGCGCGGTACCGCCGCCACCTCCGCCCGGCGCCGCGGATGCGGACCTGCACCAGGAGACGCGCAGGCTGATTGCCGACGCGGTATCGATGCCATCGCATGTCGAGGCGATCGGCGACACGATCGACCGTGTCGTCCTGCATCCGGTGTTCGGGCTCGCGATCCTCGCCGGGCTCATGTTCCTGATCTTCCAGGCGGTGTTCTCGTGGGCCGCGCCGCTCATGGACGGCATCACGGCCGGCATCACCGCGCTCGGCGAGCTCGTGACCGGAGCGATGCCTGACGGCGCCCTGCGCAGCCTCGTCGCGGACGGCCTGTTCGCGGGCATCGGTTCGGTGCTGGTGTTCCTGCCGCAGATCCTGATCCTGTTCCTGTTCATCCTCGTGCTCGAAGAGTCCGGCTACCTGCCGCGCGCGGCGTTCCTGCTCGATCGCATGATGTTCAAGGCAGGCCTCACCGGCCGCGCGTTCATCCCGCTGCTGTCGAGTTTCGCGTGCGCGATCCCCGGCATCATGGCGACGCGCAGCATCGCCGATCCGCGCGACCGCCTGACCACGATCCTCGTCGCGCCACTCATGACCTGCTCGGCACGGCTGCCGGTCTACACCCTGCTGATCGCGGCGTTCATCCCGCAGCGCACCGTGTGGGGCCTGTTCAACCTGCAGGGGATCGTGCTGTTCGCGTTGTACGTGGCCGGCATCGCGAGCGCGCTGGTCGTTGCGTTCGTGATCAAGCGCCTGCACCGCGACCGCAGCGAGCATGCGCTGCTCATGGAACTGCCGGCATACCGCCTGCCGCATGCGTGGGACATCGCGCTCGGCCTGTGGGAGCGCGGCATGATCTTCCTGAAGCGCGTCGGCGGGATCATCCTGACGCTGACGATCCTGCTGTGGTTCCTGTCGAGCTTCCCGGCGCCGCCGCCGGACGCGACCGCGCCGGCGATCGAGTACAGCATCGCGGGCTACCTCGGCCGCGGGCTCGAGTACCTGTTCGCGCCGATCGGTTTCACCTGGGAAATCTGCATCGCCCTGGTGCCCGGCATGGCCGCGCGCGAGGTCGCGGTCGCCGCGCTCGGCACGGTGTACGCGATGTCCGGCAGCGAGGATGCGATCGCCGCGCAGCTCGGCCCGATGATCGCGGCGCAATGGTCGCTCGCGACCGCGCTGTCCCTGCTCGCGTGGTACGTTTTCGCGCCGCAATGCATCTCGACGCTTGCGGTGATCCGCCGCGAAACCAACTCCTGGCGCTACGTGTGGATCTCCGCGGGCTACCTGTTCGCGCTCGCGTATCTCGCGTCGCTGCTCGTGTACCAGACCGCGAGCGCGCTGGCATGAGCTACGACACGATCCAGCAGTTCGTCGTCGGCGCAGTCGTCATGGCCTGCGCGTTGTCGGCACTGCGCCATTTCGCACCACGGTTCTGCGCGGATGTGCAGCGCCGCGTCGCGCTCTGGCTGGTGCGCGAAGCGCATCCGACCTGGATGCGACGACTGGCGTTGCGTGTGCAACCCAGCGCGAACACGCGCGGTGCATGCGGCGGCGCCTGCAACGGCTGCGGAACCCCGGCACAACGCAAATCCCCGCTTCGCCGGATGGGCTGACGTCCAGGCGGCAGGCCGAACGCGCATAGCGCGGCTGGCGCTGAGTTGCGGCTTCATGATTTGCGCCCGGAAGCACAGCCCCCTCACTGCGCGATTGCGCAATAATCGTGTCGTAACACGAAGCAATGGTTAGACGGTTCGGCAAGTTGGTCGGTGGGATGCTCGCCCATAGACTCAGGGACACGCGGGAAGATGCAGAGCTCATCCGCCTTCTCGACTGGCTACTGCCGCTGCTGATGAACGGCAAGGTGCGCGTGACCGGGAGTGCTCCGTGACCGACAAGAAGATCATCATCATTGCCGGTCCCAACGGCGCGGGAAAGACCACGTTCGCGCGCGTCTTCCTGCCAGCGGAGGCTGGTTTACCGCGCTTCATCAATGCCGATTTGATCGCCGCCGGGCTCGCGCCGTTTGCTCCGGAAACCGCAGCGGTCAAGGCCGGCAAGCTGATGCTGGCGGAGATGGCCGGGTACGAGGCTCAGGGCGCAGGCTTTGCCTTCGAAACCACCTTGTCGGGCTTTGGTTATCTGCGGCATATCGGCCGCTGGCGTGCCATGAAATATCATGTCAGCCTGTTCTTCCTCCGGTTACCCGATGTGGAAACCGCTGTGGCACGCGTGGCGGAGCGCGTGCGACAGGGTGGCCACGATGTTCCCCAAGCAGTGATCCGCCGGCGCTTCCTGGCCGGCTGGAACAATTTCCAGCGGCATTACCGTGCGGCGGTTGACGACTGGGCGTTGTACGATAACGCCGGTGATTCACCCGAGTTGCTCGAGTGGGGCGAGAATCCATGACACCGCAGGATTTGTCCAAAGCCAAAAACCCCGATCTGCGTGGCTCGCAAGCTGCAATGCAGCGCGCGGCCAGGCTTGCGCGCAGGATCGCAGTCCAGACCGATACGGCTCTGGTCGTCGTGAAAGACGGAAAATTGCTTCGCATCACGGCCGAACAGTTGCGCGCACAAGACAAGGCGGCGTGAGTTTGATGTGAAGCGTATCGAGCGAGTTGTCGCGCCAGCTTGCTGCCGGGCTTGAGCGGGGTAGCTGCGTCGGCGTGTTCGCATTGCGCGACCTGTCAACTCTTTACTAAAACGCATATGAATTAGTAGTTGGATGCCAGTCCGCCGGTCAAAGTATTGAATTACGAGTACTTTGTACGCATGGGGTTCGTTCGGCTGGCGTCATGCGCCGCCGGGCAACCACGAACATTACGCGTGATTCGGCCATCCCCGCGTCCTGGCGCGCCAAGGCGCGTGCGGCTTGGCGCTTCCACGAGAGCGGGGCGCGAAGTAACCGGCGATTCCCCGAGCATCAGCTCCCGCTTGCGGCGATGCCGCGGACGAGGGTCTCGAACGCGACCTCGAAGCGGCGCGTGCCGTCGGTGTCGGAGTGCGATGCGATCCGCGTCCAGTCTTCGAGCAAGCGGTTGAATTCGACTTCGGGCTCGCTGCCGGCGGTGCCGCGCAGGTGGCCGGAGAGTTTGGCCAGGCGCAGTTGCATGCGCCGCTCGCGGTCGGATTCCGGTGGCTCGATGGCGGCCTGGTCCTCCAGTTCGAGCAGCAGGTCGCGCTGCTCGTCCGCGTTGCCGGCCACGATTTCGCCGGCCAGCGCCGCATCGAACCGCGCGGCAAGCTCGGCGCTCGCGACGGTGGTCGGCGGCGCGGCGTCCCACGCGGCTCGCAATGCCGTCGTGTCGGCGGCTTGTTCGGCCTCGATGCACAGGCGGAAGCGCGCAAGCCATGCGTCGTACGGCACCCGGCGACGCGCGAGTGCCTCCTGCTGCGCGGCCTCCCGCAATGCGGTTTGCGCGGCACGGTAGCGCTGGATGAGCGCCTCGTCGCGCGAGCCGAGCGCGCGCCACGCGCTGTCGATGCGGCTGACCGCGCCGCGTTCCGGCGCGGCGTCCGACGCGGCGAGGGCTTCGAGTTCCGCGCACAGCGCCTCGGCCTGTGCATGCCGTTCCGCCTCGCGTGCGGCGCGTTCGTTGCGTTCCTCGTCGGCGCGCGCGAATACCGCGTCGAGCGCCGCACGGAACATCTTCCACTGCGCCTGGTCGGTCCTGCGCCGACCGTTCGCGATCGCCTGCCAGCGCTTCTGCAGTTCGCGCGCGGCGCTCATCGCGGCGCGCAGGTCGGCTGTTTCGCGCAACGCCTCGGCTTCACCGATCAGCGCGGCGCGCGCGGCTTCGACCTCGGCATGATGCGCGTCGATACGCGCATCGAGCGAAGTCAGCGCATCCTTGAGCGCTTGCGCGAGCAGCTTGCGTTCGCGCGGTTCGACGCGGTCGAGATCGCGCAGCGCGGCGGCCGTCTCGCGACGCAAGGCGAGTAGGGCGGGGACATCCTGCGCCGCCTGGTCGATCGACGCGATGCGCGCGAGCAGGGCGGTGACCTGCTGGGCATGGGTCTGGCGCAGTTCCTGGCGCTTCTCGAAGTACGGTCGCGCGGGTTCCAGCGCGCGGCGGCACGCAGCATGGAAATGCTTGCCGATGCCCGACGCGGAGCGCGCACCGCGGCCTTCGATCGCGTCCAGATGCTGCCATTCGGCTTGCGCCTCGCGCACGCGGGTCGCGATCGCATCGGGATGCAGGCCGCTGCCGGCGAGCGATTCGACTTCGTCGCACAACTGGCGGCGGCGCTGGTTGTCGGCCCAGCGCTGCCACTGGCTGAGTTCCGCGTAGCGTGGTTCGAGCGCGGTCGCGCGGGCGTGCAAGCCCTTGGGCAGTCGCTCGTCGCTCTCGCGCCGCAGTTTCGCCATCTGCGCATGCGCCGCATGCGCGGCCGCGCTTTCGCCTGCGTCGAGCGCGGTTTCGAGTTGTCGTAACGCGGTCTCGAATGCAGCGAGGTGTTCGCGGCGGCGTTCGCGACGTGCTTCGACGTCGGCATCATCGGGCACGGTCGCAGCGGTCGCATTGTCCGCGATGTCCGATGCGTCGCCGACATTTTCCGTCGTACCGTCATCGACTGGTACGTCCGCCAGGTCGATTGCGTCGGACGATGCCGCATCCGTGGCCGGCGAGGCTTCGCCGCCGTGCGCATCGTCGGAAGCCGGCGCGATTGCCTCTTGCGGCTCGGCCGGCGCATCGGCGGCCGCGAGTCCGGACTCGCTCGGCGTGACCGATTCCGGTTCCGCGACGAGCGGTCGCTGCGCGACTTCGCGCGCGTGTTCGAGCAGGCGCCGCGCGTTGCCGAAGCGGGTCGCGAGTTCGGCCGGAACGGCGTCGCCGAGGGCCAGCCAGTCCGCTTCGATCGATGGTGCGCGGAGGTCGCCACCGGGTTCGTGCACGAGGCGTTCCAGTGCTTCGCACAACTCGCGCGCGCGCGCGGCGATCGCCGCCGGTTCGCCGCGCGCGATGCGCAGCGCTTCGAGCCGTTCGCGCGCCTGTCGCTGGATGCGTTTGTCACTCCGGCGCGCCTTTTCGGCGAGACGTTCGAGTTGTCCTTCGTCGTCGATGCGTTCGAGCGCCGCAGCACGCAGTGCCGGATCGGGATCGGCCAACGCGCGCTCGGCGAGCAGCGCAACGCGCGTCGTGCGTTCCAGTGCCGCCGTGCGCAATTCGGACTCGACGCCGTGACGCAGCAGGTGTTCGATGAGTTCGACCGAATCCTGCGCGCGCAGCAGTCGCAGGCGCTCGGCGAGCGGTGGTGCGGACGGGTGTGCGCCGCACAGCAATTCGCGCCACAGCGTCGCGGCCGCCGCGCGCACGGTCGGGTCGGCATCGTCGTGGGCGAGGCCCTGGGCGAGCCCTGGATCGGCCAGTCGGCGCAGCGCCGCAAGCCGAACGCCGGGATCAGGGTCCTCGCGCGTCAACTGCGGCAGTGCGGCGCGCAACGCCGGATCGTCCACGCTGGCCACGGCTTCGCGGCGCACGGCCGCGTCCTTCGATTGCCAGCGCGGCTTGAACAGGATTTCGCGAAGTTTCATCTACATGAGGCTCGTGATGATATGGAAGCCGGCGAGGTATTCGCCGAGGATCGTTCCGATATTGGTCAGCATGAATACCAGCAGGGTGCGCGACACGCGGTTCTTCCACCAGCCGGTCCAGTGGGTCACGTCGTCGCGCAGGCTGTCGAAGTCGGCGACCCGCGGCCGGTGCCACCAGACCTCGACTCCGGCACTGACCGCGCCGGCCGGAATGCCCGGGCGGAACGGTTTCAACGGCGCGACGATGAATGCCGCGATCACGCTGAGCGGGTGGCCGCCGCCCGCGAGCGCACCGAGCGCGGCGAAGCCACCGGTGAACAGCACCCAGTCGCGCAACGCGTCGACGCCGAGCGCGGCATTGCGGCTGAACAGGATGCCGATCGCGGCGGCGATCGCGACCAGCACGCCGATCGCTAGCCATTTCGGCCAGCGTGCGCCGCGCGGTACGACGTCGAGGCGCTCGCGCAGCGGCGCCGGTTCCTCGTCCTGGTGTTCCAGCGCGTCGGCGGTGCCGGCCAGGTGCCCGGCGCCGAGCACCACGAGCACGCGCCGCACCGCGGGCGCCTGCGTGCTTTCCTCGCGCAGGCGCGCGGCCATGTAACGGTCGCGCTCGCTGATCAGCGCCTCGTACAGGGCCGGCGATTCGCGCGCGAACTCGTTGAACATGCTGCCGAGCAGGTCGCCCTGCTTGAGTTTCTCGATCTCGTCCTCGCTGACTTCCTCGCGACTCAAGAGGCTCCCACCGAGTCCGCCGATGATGCCCATGCGATCGAGGAAACCGACGCTGCGATACGCGCGCTTCAGGGTCACACCGACCTCGCGATCGACGCACCAGACCGGCACGCCACGCGCCTCGGCGCCGTCGATCGCGGCCTTCATCTCCGCGCCCGGTTCGATGCCGAACTGTTCGGCGAGGCGTCGCTGGAACGCGGACAGCGCAAGGTTCGCCGCGACCAGTCCGGCCTTGCCCTGGCGGATCACCTGGAACAGGTCGAGCTTGCGGAACGAATCCGGATCGCGCATCGCGTTGTAGCGTGGCTCGCACAGTTCGATCGCGACCGCGTCGAACGGTTCGGCGGCGAGCATGTCGCGCACCGCGTCGGCGCTCACGCGTGACACGTGCGCGGTGCCGAGCAGCACGTATTCGACGCCGTCGCGCCGCACGCGTTCGATCGGTTGTTCGGCCGCTGGCGCGGGCGCCGGTTCGGCGATCCCGGATTCGGTCATGGGTGATTCCTTCGGAACAGGTGGCTGCGTGCCGTTCAATCGCGGTAGCGCTTCAGCAAGTCGCCGTACGCGTCGATGCGCCGGTCGCGCAGGAACGGCCAGATGCGTCGCACATTCTCGCTGCGCGCCATGTCGATCTCGACCACGAGCAGTTCGCGGCCGTCGCTTCCGGCCCGGGCGAGGAATTCGCCCTGCGGACCCGCGACGAAACTCGATCCCCAGAACGCGATGCCGCGTCCGCCGTCGGGCGATGCCTCGAAGCCGGTGCGATTGCAGGCCGCGAGCGGCAAGCCGTTCGCGACCGCGTGGCCGCGCTGCACGGTGATCCACGCATCGCGCTGGCGCTCCTTCTCCGCATCGTCGTCGTCCGGGTCCCAGCCGATCGCGGTCGGATATAACAGGATTTCCGCGCCGGCCAGCGCCATGAGACGTGCGGCTTCGGGATACCACTGGTCCCAGCACACGAGTACGCCGAGCTTGCCGACCGACGTCGGGACCGGATCGAAACCGAGGTCACCGGGCGTGAAGTAGAACTTCTCGTAGTAGGCCGGATCGTCCGGGATGTGCATTTTCCGGTACACGCCCGCGATCTTGCGCGAGCGGTCGAACACGAGCGCGGTGTTGTGGTACAGGCCCGCCGCGCGGCGTTCGAACAGCGAGGCGACGACGACGAGGCGAAGTTCCTCGGCCAGCGCACCGATGCGTTCGCTGGAGGGTCCGGGAATGGCTTCGGCGCGGTCGAATTCGCCAACGTCCTCGCGCTGGCAAAAATACGGGCCGTTGTGCAGTTCCTGGAGCAGGACCAGCTCCGCGCCCGCCGCTGCGGCCTCGCGCAGGCCGGCCTCGATCGCATCGAGGTTGGCTGCGGCGCTGCCACGGTCGGTTTCCTGCAACAGGGCGAGTTTGAGGGGCTTGCGGGACATCCGGAGCATTCGGAAGGGGGAAATCACGATGGTAGCAGGGCACACGGGCCTCGTGCCGCGGCGATGGCACTTGCCCGCGGGAGCCAGTTTCCACTGCGATGCCGTTCCCCAATGGGAGACGAGAGCAGGAGCACCACGGCTGAAGCCGGTTGCTGCGATTTCAGCGCGGGGCGGCCAGCGCCCCTGCCGGTACCTGCATCGTCACGCAATGCAGGCTGCCATTTTGGCAGACGAGCGGGGCGCACGGGATCGGTACGACATCGCGGCCCGGGTGTGCGGTCGCGATGACCTGGGCCGCGCGCGCGTCGGCCGGATCGCCGTATGCGGGCATCAGCACGGCGCCATTGACGACGAGGTAGTTCGCATACGACAGCGCGAGCCGGCGATCGCCGTCGAACCGCGGCCGCGGCCAGGGCAGGGGATGCAGGTGATACGCGCGGCCTTCGCGGGTGCGCAGCGCGGCGAGTTCGTCGCGCATCGCGGCGAGTTCCGCATGATGGCTGTCGGTCGGATCGTCGCAGGCCTGGAACACGATCGCGTCGCCGGGAGCGAAGCGCGCGAGGGTGTCGATGTGTGCGTCGGTGTCGTCGCCTTCGAGATGGCCGTGGTCGAGCCACAGGATGCGCTCGGCGCCGAGCGCGTCGCGAAGCGCGAGTTCGAGTTCCGCGCGCGACATTCCCGGATGGCGCCGGCTGAGGCACTGCCAGGTGGTCAGGATCGTGCCCGCGCCATCCGATTCGATTGCACCGCCTTCGAGCGCGAAATCGAAACGCTGCCGTTCGGCTCGGTCGAACAAGCCGTGCGCGTGCAGCCCCGCGACCAGCGCGTCATCGCGTGATGCGTCGAACTTGCCGCCCCAGCCGGTGAAGCGGAAGTCGGCCAGGCAAAAACCCGCGTCGCCGTCCGTCAGCGTGATCGGTCCGGAATCACGCAACCAGGTATCGTCGTAGGCGATCGGGACGAAGCGGATGCGCGCGGTGTCGACGCCGCGATCCGCGAGCAGGTGTTCGGCACGTGCGCGCACCTCGGCATCGGCGACGCAGACGACGAGGGATTCGCGCTGCGCGATCGCCGCGGCAAGTGCGAGGTAGGTCGATTCGACCGCATCGAGCCGCTCGGCCCAGTCGGTGCCCGCATGCGGCCATGCGATGAGGATTCCCGCCTGCGGTTCCCATTCCGCCGGTAGGCGCCATTCGGTTTGCGGCATGCAGTCAGGAACCGCTGGCAGGCTGGCTGTCGCGCACGCTGTGCAGCACGATGTCGCGTTCGAAATACACCGTATAGCCCGCATAGCGCCAGCGATTGATCGGAGGATGCAGCGGCGTATCCCCGCCGGCCACCGGCAGTTTCGCTTCCGGCGCGCCGAAGCGGCGCTCGACATCGGCCATGCTCATGCCGTTGTGCGGCACCGGACCGTACGTCGGCACGTTCTCCAGCATGACCAGTTCATTTTCATTCGCCGATACGTTCGAAGCGGCGCCGAACGCGACGACGGCCGCGAATCCCGTCCATGCCACCAACGCGGGAACACGCTTGAAGTTCATGACGCAAGCTCCTGTTTTGAATAGGCGCGGGAAGGATCGACATCCGGGATGTCGTTTGTAGCAGAACCTGCGGCTCATATCCATGACTGGCATCGCATTCGGAGCCGGCAGGCGCCGGCCGTGGAGAACCGGGCCGGAGCGCCGATCGTGGCAATGGTAAGGTGGACGCGAACAGGGGCGAGGATTGTCACACCCGCGGCCGCGATACCCGTGCCGCGAACGAGCAGTGGGGGTACTGCAATGCTTCGGATTCCGCGTATCGGTGTCGCACTCGTCGCGTATGCCTCGTGGGCCGCATCCATGCTCGCACCAGTTCCTGTCCAGGCTGACATGCTGGACACTGGCAGCGCACATACCTGCGCGATCGGCGCAGGCGGAACGATCAAGTGCTGGGGCAGGAACTTTTACGGCGGTCTCGGCAACGGCACCATGGTCGACTCAATGGTCCCGACGGACGTTGCAGGCATCACCGGTGCAACGGCCGTCGCAGCCGGCGTCTATCACAGCTGCGCGATCGTAGCCGGCGGCCAGGTCAAATGCTGGGGCCGCAACGACAGCGGGCAGCTCGGTGACGGGACGACCAACGATCGCCTCACGCCGGTGCGCGTGGTTGGCATCGGTGAGGCGACTGCGATCGCTGCGGGAGGCAGCCACACCTGCGCAATCATCCGCGGCGGCGCCGTCCATTGTTGGGGTGGAACGTACTCGCTCGGAAACGGCACGCCGGATTCCAGCCCGGTTCCCGTTGCGGTCAGCGGCATCCATGACGCCTCTGCGATCGCCGCCGGTGTTGGCTTTACCTGCGCGATCGTCGGTACGGGGCGGTCAAGTGTTGGGGCTACTACGTTTTTGATGAGGACGAAACCTACATTCCGCAAGCGGTGCCCGGCGTGGATGGCGTCACGTCGCTCGTCGGCGCCGGGCACGAGGTCTGCGCACTGGTCGCCCAAGGGAATATCGTTTGCTGGCAGGTCGAAAGCTATGAAATCCCCGTCGAGCCGATCCGGGTAGCCGGCGTCACCAGCGCGACTGCGCTGACGCCGGGTTGCGCGATTCTTGCTGGTGGATCAGTGAGATGCTGGAAGGCGTTTGGTGTCGTCGACGATTTCGCTGGTGGGGAAGGGGAAGTACAGCCCTTCGACGTACCCGAGGTTCACGGCGCAACGGAGATCAGCGCGACCTGGCCACACGTCTGTGCGCGAGTTCCGGCGGGTTCAATCGATTGCTGGGGCGAGGCCGCCTACCTCGGCATCGGGGTGGATTCCGGACGTGATGTTCCGGTCGTAGTGACCGGAGTAGAGGACGCGATCGGGATAGTCGAAGTGGGATCATGGTTGTCGTCCGCCGCATATGTCCCGCCGGACAGTTGCGCCTTGCGCGCGAGCGGGACCGTGACATGCTGGGGCCTGGATCGACGCGGCAATTCGGCCATGCCCGAATTGCGCAATGTTTCGGGACTTTCCGACGTGACGGCGCTGGCCTCGGGGTGGTTCGGCTTGTGTGCGATCACGGGCAGCGGGGCAGTCCGGTGTCGCGGCACGCTGGACATCGACGCCGCATTCGAGCGCGTGCCGGAACTGGACGATGTCCGGATTCTTGCCGTGGGCGACAACCATGCCTGCGCCATCGTCGATGCCGGATCGGTGCGCTGCTGGGGTAGGGATGATGAGGGCGAACTCGGTAATGGCTACGACGGCAACGACTCCAGCGACGTTCCGCTGGACGTGGTCGGAATCGACGATGCGATCGATCTTGCTCTCGGATGGCAGGACGGTTGTGCCGTCACTACCGCAGGCAAGTTGAAATGTTGGGGCACGGGAATCCTTTCCGGCTTCACGTATTACGAGCCGCGCGAGATTGCAGGGGTATCGGATGCAGTCGGGGTCGCGATGTCCATGTACTGGACCTGTGTCGTCTTCGAAAACGGGACTCTCGGCTGCAACGATTCCCAAACACGTTTCGCCGCCATCCCCGGCATCGAGGGGGCCATCGATATCGCGCTTGGCACCTTCGACGGTTGTGCATTGATCCATGACGGTACCGTGGTGTGCTGGCCGATGGATGGTGGGTATCTGGACGGCGAAGAAGGTCCGGCGGTGCAGCCGGTGTCGGGAATCACGGGCGCGACAGCGATCTCGGCAAAGCAATTCACCACATGCGCAGTCGTCGCTGGCGGCGTGCGGTGTTGGGGCGCGAGGGACTATGGCATCCTCGGCGATGGCAGTTCGCCCGGATTCGCCACACCGCAACCCGTAGTCGGTGCGCCATTCTCGCGGACCACCGACGTGCAGGTGTTTGCCGAAAGCGGCGCCCTCAGCAACGCATCGATCTCGCCGTTCAGCGTGCAGATCGGCCGGACCGCGGCGGGCTCGGCCGGCCGCGTACGCCTGACCGCGAGCCCATCGCCGGCCCTCGTCGGTCCGGTCTGGAATTGCGTCGCGACGGGCGATGCGCAATGCCCGTTCCCGAATGGCATGGCGGGCGATCTCGACGTGGAGTTCCTGTTGCCACCGGCCGGCGATCTCCAGTTCCGGTTGCTCGCGACGATCGATGCATCGCGCGGCGCGACTGCGAAGCTGTCCGCGCGGCTCAGCGACGCAAGTGGCACGGGTGCGTTCGAGGTGATCGAACGACAACGGGAATTGCCCATCGTCGGGGGAATCGCGAGCGCACATCGTGGCCCGCCGCGACCGTGTTCCGCCGCCGGGACAGCCGTCGGTGACTGCGAAGCTGCGCGCGTGGGTCGCTCCGTGCTGCAGCACCGCGATCGCTGATACATACGAGCCGTACCCTGCAGGGCCTCGTGCACGTGCCTCCGGCGCGATGCCACCTCGCGCGGCAGCGTTGAAACGATCGAGTGACGTTGCCGCGGTCGGATCATCCCCTCATGGCTCTGGCCCGGATCGCGGAAGCCGGTCGGCTTTCGCTCGTCGCGGGATATGAGACGCGGCCGGCGCAGGCTGTGCGTCCGCATCCGTAGCGGAACAACAGGTCGCCGGCGCGAAGCTTTCGGTTTGCATGTCGGCGGCCGGACCAAGGGGAAATGCCATGAAGAGAATCGAAAGACTCGTCGTCGCCTGCGCGCTGCTTTGCTTCTTCGCATCGGCAAAGGCCGTGCTTCCGGAATCGGGGCTCTGGTACAACCCGGCCGAATCGGGTCGGGGCTACGGTATCGAGGTCCAGGACGATCGGATGTTCGTCACCTACTATGCGTACGACGACAGCGGTGCGACGTCCGCGTTCTACACCAGCCTCGGCAGGATCGACCTGGCCAGCGGCAGCGTGATTGCCGATTTCTACGCCTTCGGAAACGGCCAGTGTTTCGGTTGTGCGTACCGGAGGCCGGTTCCGACATCGTTGGGCCAGGCAGTCTTCCGTTTCACGAGCATGAAAACCGGGACCATCACCTTGCCCGGAAACCTCGTGATCCCGATCCGCCGACAACTGTTTGCGGGATTCGCGCCGAATGCGGCCTTGCTCGGTACCTGGCATGTCACCACGGGTGCGTTCGGGTTGTATTTCGGCGATGCGTTGTGGCTGCAACAGCCGATCGGCGAACTGGAGGGCGGATTCGCCGGTCGCGTAATCGACGGCAGCAGCCAGCGCATCCTCGTCGGCCAGCCGCTGGACGATGGCCTGGTCGCGATCCTGGTCGATTCGTCGACCAGTTTCTACACCGCCTATGCGTTCGAGTGGGCGGGGAACCGGTGGGTCGGCCGCAGCTGGACGTATCGCAAGACCGAGACGCTCAGCGGCGACGGGCTGCCGTTCTTCGCATCGCGCCTGCTGGGCAAGAACCTGTCGGAGCAGTCGAGTTCCGTGGAGGTTCCGAAGAATGCGGCGGGCGACGCCGAAGCACTGCTCGAACTGCGCGCCGAAGCGTCCGCGAGCGGGGCCGGGGCCGAGGTGACATCCTTCAAGATCGAGCGGCGCGAGGTTTCGCGAGCCGAAGTCGCCAACGCGATCAGCAGGCTCCGCGATCGCATGGCCGAGGCGAAACGCATGCTGGGTGCCCACGATCCGTCCTGATACGACCTGCCAGCTGGTAGAGCGGAGCTTGCTCCGCTGCATTCGTCTCGTCGTTGCGTGAGCCGAGCAAGCTCGGCTCTACGGAAACAAAAAGGCCGCTTTCGCGGCCTTTTTTCGTCGGACGAACCGTGCCGGGCATGCCCGATCAGCGCTGGCGCGCCTTGAAACGCGGGTTGCTCTTGCAGATCACGAACACCTTGCCACGGCGGCGCACGACCTTGCAGTCGCGGTGGCGGCTCTTGGCCGACTTGAGGGAGGAAAGGACTTTCATGGGTCTTCTCGAAGCAAAAGGAATGACGTAAACCCGTCAATTATACGGACCCGGGAGCCGCAACGCAAAGCGGGCCGGGATTGGATCGCAGGGGCAGGGAATCGGAAGCCGGTAGCCGGAAATCGATAACCGGGAACGCACGGCTTTCGAGCTGGGCGTGAAACCGGACTGCATGTGGAAGGCGGAGTGCTGCCGGATCGCTGCCGGTCGGACCCGGTCCTACCCGCTCGGTTGTTCGTGCTCCGCGGTTGGCCGGGATTCGCCGCCTGTTTCCGGCGCCTGGCGCGGGCCGACCAGTGCCTGGCGGACACGTGTCCGCTCCGCCTCGCCGAGGTCGCGCTGGAACTCGACGTTGCCGGCGATCATCGTCGCGACCGGGATTCCGGCGCGATACACGATGCGCGCGCCGGTCACGGTCGGGACCTTGTCCCCGGCGATCACGATGCCGGTCAGGTTGAGCGGATCGGCACCGCTGATACAGACGAGGTCGCTGCCGCGCTCGCGGCGGCGCATCCTGCGCAGCAGGCCGACCGCTTCGGGCAGCGCGAATTGTGCGCCGACGATACCTTCGACGAAGCGCCCGCCGCGGATTTCGCCACGCGCTTCGAGGCGCTGGTAGACGCGCAGCAACTCGCGCCATGGCGGCAACCAGTCCGCTTCGCGTTGCAACAGGCGCCAGAACACCACGCCGTAGCGGCGCAGCAGCAAGCGCGCGATGTGTTCGAGCGCTTCGGGATCGGTCGAGTCGCGGCGGTCGGACGACGCTTCCGCATCGCTTGCGGCGGGCATGCGGATCAGGCTCCAGCGACCCGCGTCGGCGATGCCGAGCAGGGCGCTGCGGCGCACGCGCCGTGCGTGCCGCGAATTGCGCTTCGCCGACGGCACGAGCAAGGCACGCAAGCCCGCGAAGCTGTCGGAGTTGACCCGCCCGGCGGCGACCAGTTCCGCAAGCGCGTTCTCGAGTTCGACCTGCAACAGTCGCGTACCCGCGGCGATCTCGTCGAAGAACGATGCGCCGTGCGCGCCGAGGTAATCCGCCACGGCCTGCGCGCGGGACGTGAGCAGCGGCGCCTGTTGCGGCGCGCCCTCGCGCAAGGTGTTCCAGACCGCCAGGTGCCGACGCAGCAACAGCGCGATCGGCGAACTGCGCACCGGGCCGCCGCCGCGCTCGCGTTGCGCGGCGGGCGCAGTGCGGCGGCGCAGGCGGGTCCATACGACGCGCCCCGCGAGGCACAGGTCGTCGAGCCAGGATATCTCGTAGCCCGAGACACGCGCGGGCAGGATCTCGGTTTCCCATGCGCCAGCCGGCGCCTCGAATCCCTCGAGCTGGGCAATGACGTTCGCGAGGGCATCGGGGCCTGCGACCCGCGCATCCGTCGCAACGCGCTGCCACTCGAACAGGAAGCGCATGAAGTCGCGCGCCTCGACGGGTTCGATCTCGCGGCGCAGGCGTTGCAGGGTGTAGCGATGGATGCGCGCGAGCTGATGGCGTTCGCACCATTCGATTTCGTCCGCGCCCGGCGTGAAATGGCCGCGCATCACGTAGCCTTCGGATTCGAGGCGCAGCAACGCGACGTCGAGTTCGCCTCCCGGCAAGGCGAGCGATGCGGCAATCGCCGCGGCCGGCACCGGGCCGAGCGCGGTCAGGCGCGCGCGCACGATGTCGACGAGGGCGTCCTCCGGCGTCCACGCGATGGCCGCGAACTCGGCCGGCGCGACGATCGGGGGATCGTGCAGCGCAGCGCCGAAAAGCGCATCGAACTGCGGCAGGCGTTCCGCCGCGACCCAGATCGCCACCGAACCAGGTTCGTCCGTAGGAGCCGCCTTCAGCCGCGATGCTTCTGATGCCTCGCCGCCACGAAGCGCGACACGAGTTGCGCGCCCATCGCGCGCAAGCCGCTGGAGCAGGCCAGGCCAGTGCGACACGCGGCGGACGTCATCATCGGTCACGAATCCGATATCGAGCAGCACCGCATGCATTTCGTCGACGCTGCCGGCTTCGGGCCAGGCCTCGCCGCGCACCGCGTCGATCGCATCGGGCGAAAGGCGGCCGAGATCGGACGCCGATTGCGGATCGAAGCGTCGGCTCATGACCGCCTGGGTGCGGCGTTCCTCGAGCGGCGCATCGTCGAGATACGCATACGGCCGTGCACCAAGCACCTCGGCCGCGAGCGGCGAGGGTTCGGTGAGATCACGCGCGACGATGCGCGCCTCGCCGGCTTCGAGCGCGCGCAGCAGGCGTTCGAGGCCCTCGATGTCCATTGCCTCGTGCAGGCAGTCGTGCAAGGTCTGCGCAACCAGCGGGTGGTCGGGGATCTGGCGCTCGCCGACGAGGTTCTCCGCGCACGCGACCTGGTCGGGGAACACGGACGCGAGCAGGTCCTCGGATTTCATGCGCTGCAACTGCGGCGCGACGCGGTTGCCGCCGACGAAGCGGGGCAGGGCCAGCGACGTGGTCGCGTTCCAGCGCCAGCGCACGCCGAACATCGGCGCATCGAGCAGGGCCTGGACCAGCACCTCGCGCACGGTGTTCGAATGCAGGTAGCGGGCGACGTCTTCCAGCGGGAAACTGTGGCTGGTCGACAACGACAGCACGATCGCGTCCTCGGTCGCCGCGGCCTGCAACTCGAAGTTGAAGGTGCGACAGAAGCGCTTGCGCAGCGCGAGGCCCCAGGCGCGATTGATGCGGCTGCCGAATGGCGTGTGGATCACGAGCTGGGTGCCGCCGGATTCGTCGAAGAAGCGCTCCATCGCGAGTTCGCGCCGGGTCGGCAGCACGCCGAGCGCGGCCTTCGCGGCGGCCAGGTAGTCGACGAGCTGGCGGATTGCGGATTCGTCGAGCCCGACTTCCTCGCGCAGCCAGGTTTCGGCGGCCGCCATGCCGTCGCCCGCGTCGAGCCGGCTGGCGATTTCCTCGCGCAGGCGCGACACGGATGCGGACAACTCGTCCGTGCGTCCGGGCGCCTCGCCGAGCCAGAACGGAATCGTCGGCGGCGCGCCCTGCGCATCCTCGACGCGTACGCGGCCGCGCTCGACGCGCAGGATCCGGTACGACGCGTTGCCGAGCTGGAAGATGTCGCCGGCGATGCTTTCGACCGCGAAATCCTCGTTGACCGTGCCGACGTTGATCGCCTGCGGTTCGAGGATGACCGTGTAATCGGCGGTATCCGGGATCGTGCCGCCGGACGTCAGCGCGGTCAGGCGCGCACCGCGCCGGGCCCGCAACTGGCCGTGCACCGCGTCGCGATGCAGGTAGGCCGCGCGCGAACCGCGCCGGGTCGTGAAACCTTCGGCGAGCATGCGCACGATCGCGTTGAACTCCTCGCGTTCCAGCGTCGCGAACGGCCACGCGCGGCGCACGAGGTCGAACAGGCCGTCCTCGCTCCATTCGCGGCTCGCGACCTCGGCGACGATCTGCTGGGCGAGCACGTCGCGCGCGTCGCGCACGAGGTCGATTCGGTCGAGTTCGCCGCGGCGCACGCTGTCGAGCAGGGCCGCGCATTCGACGAGGTCATCGCGCGACTGCGGGAACAGGCGCGCCTTCGGCGTGGCGCCGACCGCATGTCCCGAACGTCCCGCACGCTGCAGGAACGCAGCGATCGAGCGTGGAGAGCCGAGCTGGCAGACCAGGTCGACCTCGCCGATGTCGATGCCGAGCTCCAGCGACGCGGTCGCAATGAGTACGCGCAGTTCGCCGCGTTTCAGGCGCTGCTCGGCGTCCAGCCGATGTTCCTTCGCGAGGCTGCCGTGGTGTGCGGCGACCACCGATTTGTCGAGCAGTTCGCTCAGGTGTCGCGCCGCGCGTTCGGCCATGCGCCGCGTGTTGACGAACACGAGCGTGGTGCGGTGCGCGGCCACGAGTTCCGCGATGCGCGCGTAGACCTGGCTCCAGGTGTCGGCGGACATCACCGCTTCGAGCGGTGCGGCGGGCAATTCGATCGCGAGATCGCGCTCGCGCGTGTAGCCGACATCGACGATCTCGCAGGTTCCGGGGTGCGGGAAAAATCCATCGTGGAATGTCCCTGCTCGTCGATCCGGGTACATGCCTGGACTCGACTCCGATGAATCCGTCCCTTGCGTGGCGACAGCTGGCCCACCAGCGGCATCGATCGAACCCGCGCCGACGAGGAAGCGCGCGATGTCATCGAGTGGCTTCTGCGTCGCGGACAGGCCGATGCGCACGAGGCGCCGCTCGCACAGCGCTTCGAGTCGTTCCAGCGACAGTGCGAGGTGGCTGCCACGCTTGTTGCCCGCGAGCGCGTGGATTTCATCGACGATGACGGTGCGCGTGCTCGCGAGCATCGCGCGACCCGAGGCCGAGCCGAGCAGGATGTACAGCGATTCCGGCGTGGTCACGACGATGTGCGGCGCGCGCTTGCGCATCGATGCGCGTTCGGCCTGCGGCGTGTCGCCGGTGCGCACGACGCTGGTGATCTCGACATCGGGCAGGCCGCGCCGTGCGAGTTCGGCGCGGATGCCTTCGATCGGCACTTCGAGGTTGATGCGGATGTCGTTCGACAGCGCCTTGAGCGGCGACACGTAGACGATCGCGGTTTCGTCGGGCAAGGGCGCCTCGACGCCGCGCCGGACGAGATCGTCGACGGCGGCGAGGAACGCCGCCAGCGTCTTGCCGGAACCGGTCGGTGCCGCGATCAGCGCGTGGCGACCCGACTGGATCGCCGGCCAGGCGCGGCGTTGCGCCGGTGTCGGCGTCGAAAATGTGTCGCGGAACCAGGTCGCGACGGCGGGATGGAACGATTCGAGATTCATCGCTGGCGATATGCGGTCGGAGCAGGGCGGTGCAATGGCGAAGCGGCCAGCATGGACTATCATCGTCTCACGGTGTGTTACGCGCTTCCACGGCACGCCGCCAGCCCCGGAGTCCTGCCCATGGCCACGAAGCAACGCATATTCTGGTCGATCCTCGCCGTATCGACGGTGGCCGCCGCGGTATTCGGCTACCACCGATTCCGCCAGATCCGGCCCGACATGTTCAATCAGGACCCGGCCGCCGCCCGGGAAGCCGAGCAGCAGCGACTCGAGCGCATCGAGGCCTATCAGGAACGCGCGCGCGCACAGGCCTGGGGCCGGGCGCAACCCGAATCTGCGTCGCCGGCCAAATCCGCGTCTCCGGGTCCGGATCAGCGCTGCGTCGACGGCTTCCTCGTCGAGGTACGCGCATCCGCGGAAGGTAGCGTCGTCACCCGGATCGAGCGTGACGGCAAACCGGTACCTTGTAGCGACGATTGAACGGCAGCCAACCGGCTTCCCACGGATCGGCGTCGCGAACGCCCGGATATCGCCTCGGTTCATTGCCCGGCAGGCAGGCTGACCGGGTCGTCGCGCGTCACCTCGCAATCAGCGGGTGCCCGGTTTTGCCGGCGCGCGACCCGGCCGTCGTGACCTGCGGCGTGCAACCGGCCGGAGATCCGACGTCGCGCGGTCCGATCGGGAGGACACGATCATGCCGTACAGGAAGACCATCGAACGAGCCGGGCAGGACAAGCGCGAAGGCAAATCGCCGAGCACCCAGCCGGTGAGTCCGTGCGCGAGGAGATTGAACACGCCTGCCACCTGACGCTTTCTATAATTTGACATAATATGCATATGCACCGTTTGAAGGATCAGCGTTCCGGGAAGCCAGGCCCGCCCGGGCTGGCGAACCTGGCGCCAGGCGTGCCGTCGCTGTCGTCCGCCGCCGCTCACCCGACCGGGTTGCAGCCGGTATCCGCGGTCCACGCGCGCGCGTCGGTGCGCCGGGTCGTGAACCTTTCGACGCGACCGGGAACCCGAGCGCCGCCGCACATGACCGAACCGCGCATCGAGATGGCGCGGCGGATCGCGGCGATCCTCGGTTGCGAGTTCGCCGGTGAGTTCGATCCGGCGGCCGACCAGGACCGGCCGGCGTATTTCGTTCCCGACGATGCATTGCTCGCGGCGGATGCGGCCGCGCTCGGCATCGGGTCCGAGCGCCATCTGTTCGGCGGCGTGGTTCCGCACGCGTTCGTCGCGACCAAGGTGGTTTCCCATCCACTGATCTCGGACGATGCGGTGGCCCCCGAAGGCTGGTCGCATGCCTTCGCGCGCGACCTCGCCGGCAGCGTGCTGCCCGGCTGGTCGGCGTTCGACGAGGAGGATGCGCGCACGGCTTGCGCACGCGTCCTCCGTGACGGTCCTGCGCGCGCGAAGCGTCCGTGTGGAATCGGCGGCACTGGCCAGGCGATCGTGACGAGTCCGGAACAGCTCGACCAGGTGTTGGCCGACCTGCCCGCCAACGAGTTGCAGCGTGAAGGCATCGTCATCGAGCCGCATCTCGAACACGTCATGACCTGGAGTGTCGGCCAGGTCCGGATCGGCGACCTGCGTGCCGCGTACTGCGGCGTGCAGCGGCTGACCGGCAACCGCAACGGCGATCCGGTCTATGGTGGTTCGGACCTGTTCTTCGTGCGCGGCTCGCTCGAGGATCTCGGCCGACGCGACCTCGCCGAACGCCTGAAGCTCGCCGTGCACCAGGCCCACCACTACGACGTCGCCGCGCGCAAGGCGTTTCCCGGTTTCTTCGCGTCGCGGCGCAATTACGACGTCGCCCAGGGCCGCGATCCGGACGGGCGCGAATGGTCGGGCGTGCTCGAGCAGTCCTGGCGCATCGGTGGCGCGAGTCCCGCGGAGATCGCCGCGCTCGAGGTCTTCCACGCCGACCCCGCGATCGACGAGGTGTACGCATCGACGCACGAGACGCATGCGCTCGTGGAGCCGCCGCCCGGCGCGATCATGCAGTTTCGCGGCGTCGACGAGGTCCTCGGGCCGATCACGAAGTACTACCAGTTGCGGAGCGATGGAAGTCACCCTTGAAACCCGGATCATCGACGTGGACGGCGACCGCGTCAGCGGCAGCCTGCTTGCACCCGCGGCCGCCCTGCCCGGCATCCTGTTCGTGCATGGCTGGGGCGGCAGCCAGGACCAGGACCTGGTGCGCGCGCGCGAGGCAGCCGCGCTCGGCTGCGTGTGCCTGACATTCGACCTGCGCGGCCACGAGCGCAACGCGGCGCAATGGGAAACCGTCAGCCGCCGGCACAATCTCGACGACCTGCTCGCCGCCTACGACTGGTTCGCCGCGCAACCGAACGTGGAGGCGTCCGCAATTGCGGTGGTCGGCATCAGCTACGGCGGTTATCTCGCGGCGATCCTTTCCTCGCTGCGGCCGGTGTCGTGGCTCGCGCTGCGCTCCCCTGCCCTGTACAAGGATCCCGGATGGGAATGGCCGAAGCGCCAGTTGAATGCGGATCCGGACCTGCCCGCGTACCGGCGTCAGTCGATTGCGCCGACGGACAACCGTGCATTGCGCGCGTGCGCGGAGTTTCGCGGCGATGTGCTGCTCGTCGAGTCGGAAGACGACGACGTCGTGCCGCACCCGGTCATCGAGAACTACGTGCGCGCGTTCGCGAACACGCGCTCGCTGACGGTGCGCCGCATCGACGGCGCCGACCACGGTTTCAGTCGCAAGGAATCGCAGCAGGCATACACGGCCGCGCTGATCCGCTGGCTGACCGAGATGGTGGTCGGCGCGCGCGGCGAGGCCGCGAAATCCGAGGTGAAGCAGAAGAAGCGCGAGCGCGGATCGGATTCGGGCGGCGCACCACAGCGCACCAGCGCCGAGGATGCGTAGAGCCGAGCTTGCCCGGCTAGGGGCGCTGCGGCGGAACCAGGAGCAGCGGAGCAAGCTCCGCTCTACGGGGTTCGAGGTATGAGGGTACGTAGAGCCGAGCTTGCTCGGCTTGCGCGGCGCCCGGTCAACGCCGAGCGCGAAAGAAATCGCGCAACAGCGCCGAGGCTTCCTCGGCAAGCACCCCGCCCTGCACGGCAACGCGATGGTTGTGCAACGTGCTCACCAGGGTATCGAACACGCTGCCTGCGGCACCGGTCTTCGGATCCGCCGCACCGAACACGACCCGACCGACGCGCGCGTGCACGATCGCGCCGGCGCACATCACGCAGGGTTCGAGCGTCACGTACAGGGTCGCGCCCGGGAAGCGGTAGTTGCCGAGCCGCGCACCGGCTGCGCGCAGCGCCATGACCTCCGCATGCGCGCTCGGATCGTCGAGCGTGATATTGCGGTTCCAACCCTCGCCGACGATCTCGTCGCCGACGACGAGCAGCGCACCAACCGGCACTTCCCCTTCGGCATCGCGCGCATGCGCCGCGAGTTCGAGCGCACGGCGCATGCGGAGTTCGTCGAGCCCGGCCTGCACGTCGTCGGGCGGGTGTTCGGGCATGGTCATCGCGGCGTCGGGATCACTCCCACTCGATCGTCGCGGGAGGTTTGCCGCTGATGTCATAAACCACGCGAGATATATTTGGTATCTCGTTGATAATTCTGGTTGAAATCCGGGCAAGGAGTTCGTACGGCAGTTCGGCCCAGTGCGCGGTCATGAAATCGACGGTTTCGACCGCGCGCAGCGCGATGACCCATTCGTAGGCGCGGCCGTCGCCGACCACGCCGACCGACTTGACCGGCAGGAACACCGCGAACGCCTGGCTCACCTTGTCGTACCAGCCGCTCGCGCGCAGTTCCTCGATGAAGATCGCGTCGGCGCGTTGCAGCAGCTCGACGTATTCGGGACGCACTTCGCCGAGCACGCGCACGCCGAGCCCCGGTCCCGGGAACGGGTGCCGGTACACCATCGCGCGCGGCAGGCCGAGTTCGACG
>CAYWZC010000023.1:31784-33054 GCA_964462745.1 uncultured Rhodanobacteraceae bacterium | reverse complement strand
CAGCATCTCGCCGACCTCGAGCACGAAATAGGCGAGCACGAACCACCAGATGCCGGTCAGCCCGTTCGCCTGTGGATGACGCGCGCTCCAAACCAGCACCAGGAACGCAAGCCCGGCGCAGATCAGGCCGAGCGCCGACTTGAGCAGCTTGTCCGGATTCATGCCGCGCCGGTCGAGCACCGGCCACAACCAGGCGAAGATCGGCGCGAGCACGAGGATGAAGAATGCGCCGAGCGAAGTCAGTTGCGCAGCGCTCCATTCGATGCCGAGCGCGCGATGGTTCATGACCCGATCGGAGAACAGCAGCCATGAACCGTAGGTCTGCTCGTACAGCATGAAGAACAGCAGGCAGAAGCCGATGAACGCGAGCACGACGAACATCTGTTCGCGTTCGACCTTCGTGCAACGGGTGAACATGAACCACAGGATACCGCCGAGCAGGCAGATCGCCACCGCATGCATCGCGAGCAGCACCGGGCTCGGTTCGAAGATGCCCGGCACGATCGCGAGGAACAGCGAATGCGCCTGGATCAGTCCCCAGATCACGACGAGACCGGCCAGCGAGCCGAGATAGATGCAGTGTTCGCGCGACAGCGGGCCGAGCACGCGTTCGCTCAGCCGGGCCGGATCCGGCGGTTCGGCGTGGCCGCGCAGGTGTTTGCGCCCGAGCACGAAGTTCGCGAGTCCCGCGAGCATGCCGACGCCTGCCGCGCCGAAGCCCCAACCCCAGCCGTACGTTTCCCCGAGCCAACCACACAACACGCCCGAGATCGTCGCACCGAGGTTGATGCCAGCGTAGAAGAGGCTGAAGCCCGAATCGCGGCGTGGGTCGTTCGGCGCGTACAGGCGGCCGACGATGGTCGAGATGTTCGGCTTGAGGAAACCGACGCCGAGGATGATCAGCGCGAGCGAGAAGTAGAACACCTGCAACGCCACCTCGTCGCGTACGACGACGCCGTCGATGCGCGTCGCGGCCTGGCCCTCGATCGCCATGCCGAGATGGCCGAGCACGAGCAGGATGCCGCCGAACACGACCGCCTTGCGCATGCCGAGCCAGCGATCCGCGATGAGCCCGCCGATGACCGGCATCGCATATACGAGCCCGCCGTACGCGCCGATCAGGTTGTAGCCGTGCTCGTCGGTGAACAGGTGGTACTTGATGAGGTACAGGAGCAGCAGCGCTTTCATCCCGTAGAACGAGAAGCGCTCCCACATCTCGGTGAGGAAGCAGACGTAGAGGCCCTTCGGGTGGCCGAACCACTCGTCGTTG
>CAYWZC010000023.1:12622-31684 GCA_964462745.1 uncultured Rhodanobacteraceae bacterium | reverse complement strand
AGTCCGGTACATGCCCGGACTCGACTCCGACGAATCAATCACTTGCATGATCGATTCGCGGGCGGTGCATCCCTGCACCGCGTCATCAGGCTGCTGAAAAGGGTTTTTCAGCAGCCTGCTAGTGGCAGGTGCCGGCGGTGTCGGGCGAGTGTAGCGGCAGCGCCGCCCGCGGATCGTATACTGGCGCATGATCCGAACGGAGCCTGCACCATGTCGAGAATCCTCGCATTCCTGCTCGTGGCGGTGCTGCCCATGACCGTTGCCGCGGCGGGCAAGCCCGTACTCGTGATCCATGGTGGTGCGGGCGTGATCCGGGCCGGCCTGACGCCGCAGAAGGAACGCGCCGTTCGCGCCGACCTCGACGCGGCGTTGAAAGCCGGCTACGCGGTGCTCGAATCGGGTGGCAGCAGCCTGGACGCGGTCAGCCGCGCGATCGTCGTTCTCGAGGACTCGCCGCGCTTCAATGCAGGCAAGGGCGCGGTGTTCACCCATGACGGCCACAACGAACTCGACAGCGCGATCATGGACGGCGCGACCCTGCGCGCGGGTGCGGTTGCCGGCGTACGCCACGTGAGGAACCCGATCCTGCTCGCGCGCGCGGTCATGGAGAAGTCACCGCATGTCATGCTCAGCGGAAACGGCGCGGAGCAATTTGCACAGTCGGTCGGCATCGAACTCGTCGATGCGGACTATTTCCGCACCGAATCACGCTGGAAGCAATTGCAGGACGCGTTGAAGAAGGATGCGGCCGGCAAGCTCTCGCAGCTCGATCCGAGCCTGCATTACGGCACCGTGGGCGCGCTCGCGCTCGATCGCGAAGGCCACCTTGCCGCGGCGACCTCGACCGGCGGCATGACCAACAAGCGCTGGGGTCGGATCGGCGACTCGCCGATCATCGGCGCGGGTACCTATGCGAACGCGAAGTGCGCGGTGTCCGGCACCGGTTGGGGCGAGTACTACATCCGCACGGTCGCCGCGCACGCGATCTGCATGCGTGTCGCGAACGGCGAAAGCATCCGCGATGTGGCCGAGGACGTCATCAATCGGCAGATCCCGCGACTCGGCGGCGACGGCGGCGCGATCGCGCTCGACGCCGACGGCAACATCGCGATGCCGTTCAACACCGATGGCATGTATCGCGGCTGGGTCGCCGAGGATGGCAAGCGGCACGTCGCGATCCTCGCCGGGGATCGCGACGGCGACGACGCTCAGTCCCCCGCGGACTCCTGACCTCGCGGACGAATCAGCGCTTCGAGTCGCGCACGATCCAGCGCGCCGCTGACCGCTTCGCGCGAGCCATCCGCACGAAGGATCAAGGTCCGCGGCGTTTCGCCGCCCCAGGACGGATCGATGAGGAAGTCGAGGCGCTGCGGCGACGACCCGGCATAGGCGCGTGCGGGCAGGGCGCCGGCGCCGGCCGCTGCGAGGCGTTGCGCGATCGCATCGCGCAGGCCGATGTCGTCCGTCGCGACCGTGACGACCTCGATGTCGCCGTCGTCGTCGTGCAATGCGGCGAGGGTGCGCAGGTTCTGCTCGCAGTACGCGCAGTCGAGCGCCCACAACGCGATGACGCGCACGCCGTGGTCGGGCGACGCGACGAGGTCGGCGACATCCGCCGCACGCAGCGCGACCGGCCCTGCGGCCGTCGCGGCGGACGCGACCGCCAGCGCGAGGCCGGCCAGCAGGCCGATCGTCGCGCGCCGGATCATCGGCCCGCATCCGCGGCAACCAGGCGGAAGCCGTCGCCGGTGTTCCACGCGATGAACGCGCGGCCGTCGTGCACCAGCAGTTGCGGCGAGCCCGCCGCGTCGCGGGTCGCGGCCAGCGTCCGCTCGTCGCCGAACGTGGCACCCGCGTCGCGGGATTCGCGCAGCATCAGATCCATGCCCGCCGCGGAAATCCGGTTCCAGGAGATCCATACGGTGTCGCCGGAGACCGCGATGTCCGCATGCGCTGCGCCCGCTTCGGCGATGATTTGCTGGTGGGCGGGAGGCTGGCCCGGATCGAGCTGGCCGTAGCGGATCCGCGGCTCGTCGTTCGCCGCCGAGAACCACACCGCATGACGGGTGCCGTCCGCACCGATCGCGAGCGCAGGGCCGTGGTGCGGGCAACCTGCGATCTGCCAGCCGTCGAAGGTCGCGCGCGCGACCTTCGCGGTCGAGCGATCGATGCCGAGTTCGGCGAAGGCGTGATCGCGGAGGTTGTCGCCGTAGACATGGCGCCAGAACACGCCGATGCCACCATCGGCGTTCGCGGCGAGCGCGATGCGGCAGCATTCGCAACTGTGGTCGGCGAGCTTGCGTTCCGGCTCGAACGTCTCGCCGCGATCGCGCGACCACGCATACCAGACTGCCGCGCCTGCATAGGATTGTCCGCGTGCTTCCGCCGCAACGAGATCGCGTTTGTCGATCCATGCGACCAGTACGTTGCCGCGCGCGTCGACACTGAGCGCATCGAATCGGTGGGTGATTTCGGTGCGGTCGTGATGCACGGTGATCGGCGCGGAGAAATGCGCGCCGCCATCGAGCGAGCGGGCGAAGCGGATGCGGCCCGTGTACGGCTTCGCGAGCGGTCCGGTCCAGCTCACGAGGATTTCCCCTTGCGGGCCGAGCACGATCTTCGGCCGGTTCTCGCCGCTCGCGGACACCGGCTCGGGAACGGCATTGACGCGCATTGCAGGGCTCAAGGTGCGGCCGAAGTCGTCCGAATGGCGCAACAGCACATGGTCGGCGCTGGCCGTGACCAGCCACAGTCGCCCGTCCGGTGCGAAGGCCGCACTCGCGCCGAGTGGTGCTTCGCGCGTCGCCTGTGCGTGTTCGTGGCCGGTGGCGACGTTTGCGCCGAGCAGGCAGATGGCAAGCAGTGCCGCGCGAATCAGCATGACGGGATTCCTCGTGTGCATGGTGCGCTCATGCGCCGTCCCAGCGCAGTTCCGCATACCAGGTGCGACCGGGCCACGGATGGTAGACCCAGTAGCGCTCGTCGGTCAGGTTGTCGACGCCGAGCGACGCGCTCCATCCCGGCGCGGGCTGGAAGCGCAACTTCGCGTCGAACACGGTGTAGCTGCTGACTGCGCCGAACGTGTCGACGAAGTCGCGGTTGTCGAGCGTTCCGTACTGGCGGCCGCTGTGGCGTCCGCCCAACGAGGCATCCCAGCCATCGGCGAAACGCCAGTCGACCTGCACGGACGCGCGCGTGCGCGGCATGCGCGGGAAGTCCCTGCCTTCCGCGGCCGGGAATTGCCGGTCCTCGAGCGTTCGGCTGTGGTTGAACGCGATGCTCGCATACACGTCGAGCCCGTCGATGCCGACATCGCGGCATTCGAACTCCGCGTCGATGCCGGCGAGGCGCACGCGACCGATGTTCTGCACATTGGTGACGGTCGGCGTGACGCTGACGTCGGTCTGCGTGTACAGGCTGTCGCGCAGGTCGTGGTGGAACAACGACACGCGCCAGCGTCCGCGTTCGATCGCGTGTTCGAGGCTGAGATCCATCGCCAGGTCGCGCTCGGGCTCGAGGTCGGGATTGCCGTTGACGATCGCGCCGGCCGAGATGCTGCCCTGGAACAGTTCGCCGACGGTCGGGAAGCGCACCGCGCGACCGAGCGAGGCGCGGACCTGCCATGCGTCGGCGAACGTCCACGCCAGCGCGGCCTTCGGCGACAGCGCGCTGCGGCTGCGCGACGGGTACGCGAGTTCCGTGCCGGCATCCGCGCGCCGGCCGCGGTACGCGCGCCAGCGTTCGGCGCGCAGCCCGAACGTCGCGGTCCAGTTCGTCGCGAAGTTCCATTCGTCCTGGAGGTACGCGGCCTCGGTACGGCTGCGACCGCCGAATGTGCGCACGAGCGCGCCGCGCGCGCCGCGCCAGTCGTCGGCGTCGTGCACGCGCGTATCGAGCACGTAGCGATCCGCATGCAATCCCATGTCGAGTTGGTGCGTCGAACCGAGCGGTCCGGTTGCGCGCAGGTCCGCGGTTTGCCAGCCGCTGCCGTCCGCATCGACGATCGAGCCGGGCCCGCCCGTCGCGGCCAGCGGTGGCGGCCCGGACGCTTCGCGATCGCGCGAGGTACCGAAATCGTAGCGGCTCGCGGTTGCATCCCAGCGCCACCCGACGCCGATCCGGCCACCGAGTTCGAGGCCGAACAGGCGGTGTTCCTCGCGCGAGCGGCGAGGCGAGAACGCGCCATCGGAAATCCGGTAGGGCCGTCCACCGACATCGATGGTTCCGTCATACACGGGCGCGCCGTGGCGATCATGGAGCAGGGTTTCGGCGCGGGTGTCGCTGTCGTTGCGCCAATCGGCCACGGTCAGGCGCGCGGACAGCGCATCGGTCGGGGCGTAGCCGAGCACGAACTTCGCGAGGTTCTGGCGCGTGTGATCGAGGCTGCTGCGACCGACCACGAGACGCGGCGAACCATCGGGATTGCGATCCGCCGTCGCGCCTTCGACGACCACCACCGCATCCGCGTCGCCGCCGGGCCGCGCGATCACGTACTGCATCGGTTGGCTGCGGTTGTCGATCCGGTCGAGCGCGAGCCGCCAGCCCCAGCGCCCGTCGCCGTTGCCGTTGCCGATCCCGGCGGACAGAGCGTGTCCATTGAAGTCGCGATCGGTCCCGTACGCATCGGAGAAGTCCTGCACGAACGCCTGCGCGCGCGCAGACGTTTCCAGGCCACGCGGCATGCGCGTATGCACGATCACCGTGGTGCCGAGCGAGTTGCCCGGATAGCGCGCCGAGTATGGGCCGTACAGCACTTCGACGCGATCGATTTCGCCGACGCCGACCAGGTCCCAGCGTGGCGGATTCGCATAACCCGAGTCGAGGAAATCCGACAACAGCAGGCCATCGGCGTACACGAGGCTGCGCGCGCTCTGCAAGGTGCCGGCTGCGCGTCCGCCGATGATCGCGTTGCGATCGCCGATGTAGCGCGAACGGATGGTGAGGTTCGGCGCATAGCGCAATGCATCCGCGGTGGTAACCGTGTTGGCTGCATCGAGGCGCTGGCGGTCGATCACGACCTCGACGCCGAGGCGTGCCGGTGGTCGATCCTCCGCTTCGGAGGCAACGACCGGGACGATCGGAAGCCGCGTGGTCGCGTCCGCCTCCGGTCCAGGTGTCGCGGCCCGGGCCGACATCGACGGATTCGCGAGCACGGCCCCGAGGCATGCGCCGAGGGCCTGCGACAGTCGGCTCGTCCGCACGCGCGACTCCCTTGATGACCAGCAGATCAGGGTAGGCATATGGCTTGCGGACGGGAATGCGGCAAAGCGTCGCAGTTGGCCCGGTTTCGCCGCGCGTACCGTGGCTCGGCGCGTAGAAGCCCACTTACCCTTTGCTGGTGGACATGTGGCCGCCGTGTCGGGTGGACCCGCCGCCGGGGTACCGGCAATCGAGGAGACCTCGTGCTCGGATTTCCCGGACCAGACGCTGAACAATGCCATCCATGCACGGACACGGCCGGTGCCGCGTGGGTAGACTGTCGCGACCGGATTCGTGCAGGAGAACCACCATGTATTCGCGCCGCCAGTTCCTCGCCTCGACCGCGATCACCGCCACCGGCCTCGCCCTGGCCGGCCACCGGCTCGCCGCAGTCGCGGCGACCGACGAAAAGCCGGCCGCGCCCGCGGCACCAGCCGACGTCGGCGCCACCGGCATGGCCCGGCGCAGGATTCCGTCCAGCGGCGAGGAGATCCCGGTCATCGGCATGGGTACGTCGGGCAGTTTCGACGTCGGCACCGATGCGGCCGCGCGAGCCCCATTGCGTGACGTGTTGCAGTTGTTCTTCGCGGGTGGCGGCACGCTGATCGACACGGCGCCGAGTTACGGGGCGGCCGAAACCGTGCTCGGCGACCTGCTCGCCGAGAACGGCTGGCGCGAGCGTTGCTTCCTCGCGACCAAGATCGGCCAGCAGGGCCGCGAAGCCGGACTCGCCGAGTTCGAGCGTTCGCTCGAGCGCCTGCGCACCGACAAGGTCGATCTCGTGCAGATCCACAACCTGCGCGACTGGCAGCACCAGTTGCCGCTCGCGCGCGAGCTCAAGTCACAGGGACGCGTGCGTTACGTGGGCCTGACCCACTACGTCGAGCACAAGCAGGACGAACTCGCCGACGCGATGCAGGAGTCGAAACCGGATTTCGTGCAGATCAATTACTCGGTGATTTCGCGCGGCGCCGAAAAGCGCGTGCTGCCGCTCGCGCGGGAACTCGGCATCGCCGTGCTGATCAATCGCGCATTCGACGACGGTCGCCTGTTCGGCAAGGTGAAGGGCAAGCCGCTGCCCGACTGGGCGGCCGACGCAGGCATCGGTTCCTGGGCGCAGGCGTTCCTGAAGTTCGCGCTGAGCCATCCGGCGGTGACCGCGGTAATCCCGGCGACCGATGATCCCGAACACCAGCGCGACAACCTGCAAGCCGGCTCGGGGCCGGTCCTGACTTCGGAACAGCGCGAATCCCTGATCGCGCTGCTGGCCTGATCGCCGCATGTCCGTACCGGGCGACGCGTCGCGCGAGCGGCCAGGTTGGATCGAGCGGCTGTTCCATGTCGAGCGCGCCGAGGCGCCCGCGGCGCTGGCCGGTGCGGCGCTGTTCTTCGTGCTGTTCTGCGGTTACTTCATGCTGCGCCCGGTGCGCGAGACGATGGGTATCGCGGGCGGCATCGACAACCTGCAATGGCTATTCACCGGGACGTTCCTCGCGACCCTCGTCGCAATGCCATTGTTCGGCTGGCTCGCGTCGAAGGTGCGGCGCCGGCGCATCCTTGCCTGGACCTACGCGTTCTTCGCGTTGAACCTCGTCGGCTTCGCGGTCGCGTTCGCGACCCGGCCGGAGCATCTGCTCGCCGCACGCACGTTCTACATCTGGCTGTCAGTGTTCAACCTGGTTGCGATTTCGCTGGCGTGGAGCGTGCTCGCGGACGTGTTCACGAGCGCGCAGGCGCGGCGCATGTTCGCGTTGATGGCGGGTGGCGCGAGTCTCGGCGGCCTGCTCGGACCGGTGCTCGGCACTTTGCTGGTCGGCGTGATCGGGCATGCCGGATTGACCCTGATCGCGGCGGCCACCCTGGTCGTCGGCATCGCGATCGCCGCATGGCTGCATCGCTGGCGTGACCGGCATCCGCTCGCGCCGGGTGAAATCCTCGCGCGCGGCCGGCCGCTCGGCGGCAATCCGTTCGCGGGCGCGAGCGCGGTATTCCGTTCCGCGTATCTTGCCGGCATCGCGCTGTTCGTCGTGCTGCTCACCAGCGTCAGCACGTTCCTGTATTTCGAGCAGGCGCGGTTGGTCGCCGAGACGTTCACCGATCCGGTCCGCCAGACCCAGGTATTCGGCGTGATCGACACGGTCGTGCAGAGTCTCGCGATCCTGACCCAGGTGTTCTTCACCGGACGCATCGCTCAGCGGCTCGGCGTCGGTGTGTTGCTCGTCGCGGTACCGCTGGTGGTTGCGGCGGGTTTCGTCTGGCTCGCGATGGCGCCGGTGTTCGCGGTGTTCGTCGTGGTCATGGTCGTGCGTCGTGCAGGCGAGTACGCGCTGGTGCGACCGGGCCGCGAGATGCTCTACACGGTGGTCGCCCCGGAACACAAGTACAAGGCGAAGAACTTCAATGACACGGTCGTGTATCGCGGTGGCGATGCGCTCAGTGCGTGGGTCAAGCGCGGTCTCGACCTGATCGCCGAGCATCCCTCGCTCGCGATGTTCATCGGCGCGGGCATCGCGCTCGCGTGGGCCGCGAGCGGATTCGTGCTCGGGCGCTGGCAGCGGCAGCGGGAGACCTCGTAGCCGCCGCGACTTTCCTTGGGCCTGCACGGGGTGAGCGCGCTTCGGAATTGGACCCCGTGTCGTCGGCCATCCATGGCCTGCACGGGGTGAGCACGTCCTGTGCTCACCTACACGATTGTGAGAAATCCATCGCGGTTCCCGTGGCCGCGTGCCTGCTAGTTTGCGGAGTCCGCCGGCTCGTGGCGGATGTGGGTCGTTCCCGTGGTCCGGGGCGGTTACCCGGATCGGTTCGCCCGATGACGCTTGCGCGGCATCGGATTGGGGCGTGCGACGGGGACGAGTGCAAGAACGGCGCGTCACGAATGTTCGTGGCGTCTTCTTCCTCTGACCGACTCTGGGGGTCATGTGAAATACGGAAAGATCAGCGGTTTGCGCCGCACCTCACTTGCCATGGCTGCGATGCTCGCGTTCGGCGGCAGCGCAGCGCAGGCCAGCAGCCTCACCGACATGCAGATGTATGGCGATCGCGCCAACTTCGCGGCGACAGGCGCCGATGCAATCGTCACCCGTTACATCGTCACCTATGCCGACGGCACGCCGGAGCGCAACTCGAATGCCGAGATGCGCCTCGACCTCGCCCGCGTGGCATCCGCGACCGGGCTTTCCGTGTCGCATGTGCGCCGCCTCGCGACCGGCGCGGAACTCGTCGAGGTGGGCGGGGACGCGGTACGCCTGTCCCGGTCCGACGCGCTCGCGCGACGCGTGCTCGTCGCGTTCGCGCAGAATCCGTCCGTTGCGTACGTCGAGCCGGATCGCATGATGCATCCGCTGCTGACCCCGAACGACACCTATTTCGGCAACCAGTGGTCGCTGACCAACCCGACCGGTGGCATGAACCAGGTCGGCGCATGGGACATCTCGACCGGCTCCGGCGTGCGCGTCGCCGTTCTCGACACCGGCATCACGGCGCACAGCGACCTCGCCGGCCAGACCGTCGGTGGCTATGACTTCATCAGCAGTTCGTCGACCGCGCGCGACGGCAACGGTCGTGATTCGAACCCGGCCGACGAGGGCGACTGGTACGGCAACAACGAATGCGGCATCGGCTATCCGGCGTCCAGTTCGAGCTGGCACGGCACCCACGTGACCGGCACCATCGTCGCATTGACCAACAACGCGAAGGGCATCGCCGGAGTCGCGTACGGCGCCAAGGTCGTGCCGATCCGCGTGCTCGGCAAGTGCGGTGGTTCGGTGTCGGACATCGTCGACGCGATGGAATGGGCGTCGGGCGGCAGCGTCAGTGGCGTGCCGACCAACGCGAACCCGGCCGAGGTCATCAGCATGAGCCTCGGCGGCGGCGGTGCGTGCGGCTCGTTCCAGACCGCGGTGAATCACGCGCGTTCGCGCGGCACGGTGGTCATCGTCGCGGCCGGCAACGAGAACCAGAACGTGGCGAACTCCTCGCCAGCCAATTGCAGCGGCGTGATCGCGGTCGCGGCGACGACGCCGAGCGGCTCGCGCGCGTCGTACTCGAACTACGGCGCGGGCATCACGGTGTCGGCGCCGGGTGGCGATGGCAGCGGCGGCAGCGGCGACATCCTGTCGACCCTGAACTCCGGTTCGACCACGCCGTCCAGCGAAACCTATGCGTACTATGCCGGCACCTCGATGGCGACGCCGCACGTGTCGGGACTCGCCGCGGCGATGATCGCGATCGACCCGAGCCTGACGCCGGACGAGATCCGCGACTACATCACCGACAACGCCAAGCCGTTGCCCGGCAGTTGCTCGGGCGGCTGTGGAGCCGGCATCATCGATGCGCTCGCGACCTTGCAGGACGTGTCCGGCGGCGGTGGCGGCAGCAACGTCGCACCCGACGCGAACTTCTCGTTCACCACGAACGGACTCGGCGCGAGCTTCACCGACACGTCCAGCGACAGCGACGGCAGCATCGTGTCGCGCTCGTGGAACTTCGGTGACGGCAGCACGTCAAGCGCGACCAATCCGTCGCATACCTACGCGTCCGCGGGTACCTACAGCGTGTCGCTGACGGTGACCGACGACGATGGCGCGCCCGACACGATCAGCAAGTCGGTCAGCGTTTCCGGCGGCGGTGGCGGCAGCGGCGAGCTCGACAACGGCGTGCCAGTCACCGGCCTCGCCGCCACGACCGGCAACTCGATCAGCTTCACGATGGACGTGCCAGCCGGCGCCACCAACCTCCAGTTCGCGATGTCCGGCGGCAGCGGCGATGCCGACCTCTACGTGCGCCACGGTTCACCGCCGGGCACCGCGTCGGGCACCTGGGATTGCCGGCCGTACATTGGCGGCAACACCGAGAACTGCAACTTCGCGAACCCGCAGTCCGGCACCTGGTACGTGACGATCCGCGCGTATTCCTCGTTCTCCGGTGTCAGCCTGACCGGCAGCTACGACGAACCGAGCGGCGGCGGCGACGACGAACTCGACAACGGCGTGCCGGTCACCGGCCTGTCCGCGACGAGCGGCAACTCGATCACGTTCACGATGGATGTTCCGGCCGGCGCGAGCAATCTCGTGTTCGCGATGTCCGGCGGGACCGGTGACGGCGACCTGTACGTGCGCCGCGGCTCGCCGCCGGGCACTGCGTCGGGAACGTTCGACTGCCGTCCGTACCTGTACGGCAACAACGAAAGCTGCACGTTCGCGAACCCGCAGTCCGGTACCTGGTACGTGACGATCCGCGCGTATTCGTCGTTCTCCGGCGTCAGCCTCACCGGCAGCTACGATGAGCCGGGCAGTGGCGGCAACGTGCTGCAGGACGGCGTGCCCGTCACCGGCCTTTCCGCGACCACCGGCAATTCGGTCGATTACACGATGAACGTGCCGGCCGGCAGTTCCAGCGTCAGCTTCCAGATCTCCGGCGGCAGCGGCGACGCGGATCTCTACGTGCGCTACGGCTCGCCGCCGGGCACCGCGTCGGGAACCTTCGACTGCCGTCCGTACCGCACCGGCAACAGCGAAACCTGCACGTTCTCGTCCCCGCCGGCGGGCACCTGGTACATCATGGTGCGTGCCTACCGCTCGTTCTCCGGGGTCAGCTTGACCGGGGACCATAGTCCCTGAGATCGATCCCTCGTCCGCAAGGACGTTCGAGTGACTGCTCGACCCGTCGCGACCTCGGTCGCGGCGGGTTTTTTTTCTGCATGCGGCGAGTGATTGTCGGGCCCGGTCTGCGGCTGCCCGGCTGTCATTCGCAACCGGTACAATCACTGCATGCGAAAACCTCCATTGATCCACGACACGCGCGTCGCGGACCACAGCCGGTTCCTGCGCGTCGAGCATGTCGACCTCGAATTCTCCAATGGCGAGCGGCGCACCTACGAACGCATCCCGAGTTCCGGCCTCGGCGCGGTCATCATCGTGCCGATGCTCGACGACGACACGGTGTTGCTGGTGCGCGAGTACGGGGTCGGCGTCGGCCGCTTCGAGCTCGGCCTGCCCAAGGGCCGGCTCGATCGCGACGAAACCGCGGAGCAGGGCGCGAATCGCGAACTGAAGGAGGAGGTCGGCTACGGCGCGCGTGACCTGTACATCCTTGCGAACCTGTCGCTGTCGCCGTCCTACATGACCGCGATGAGCCACGTGGTACTTGCGCGCGACCTGTATCCCGAGCGCCTGCCCGGCGACGAACCGGAGGAACTCGAAGTGATTCCGTGGAAGCTTTCCGAACTGCACACGCTGCTCTCCGAACCGGAAGTCAGCGAGGGCCGCTCGATCGCCGCGCTGTTCATCGCGCGCGAATACCTCGCCGGCCGCTACCGGCCGCCGGCATGACGGGCCTTGCCGGACTTGCGGCGGCCGCGGCGGACATCGCGCGACGCGCGGCCGATGCGATCCTCGAGGTGTACGAAGGCGATTTCGCGGTCGAACACAAGGACGACCGCTCGCCGCTGACCGCGGCCGATCTCGCTGCGCATCGGGTCATCGTCGCCGCGTTGCGCGAGCTGACTCCGGGCTGGCCGATCCTGTCGGAGGAATCCTCGGACATCCCGTGGTCCGAACGCGCAGGCTGGACGCGCTACTGGCTGGTCGATCCGCTCGACGGTACGCGCGAGTTCGTCAAGCGCAACGGCGAGTTCACGGTCAACATCGCGCTCATCGACGCGACGCGTCCGGTGCTCGGCGTCGTGCAGACGCCGGTCAGTGGCGAACTCGCGAGCGCATGGCAGGGCGGTGGTGCGTGGCTCGCGCACGACGGCGAAGCGGCGCGGCGCATCGAGACGCGGCCGCGTGCGACGCCGCTGGTCGTCGCCGGCAGCCGCTCGCACGGTTCGGAGCGCGAGGCGGCGTTGCTCGCGCGGCTCGGCCCGGGCGAGAAGCTCGCGATGGGTTCGTCGCTGAAGTTCCTGCGCATCGCGGCCGGCGACGCGGACCTGTACCTGCGCCTCGGTCCGACTTCCGAATGGGACACCGCGGCCGGCCAGTGCGTACTGGAGCAGGCCGGTGGCGCGGTCTGCGATCTCGCCGGGCGGCCGTTTCGTTACAACCGCGGCGAATCGCTGCTCAATCCCGAGTTCTTCGCGGTCGGCGATCCGGGTGCCGACTGGTCCGCGCTCGTCGAACCGGCTTGATTGGGGACTCCGATGAACGAATCGAAGGCACCGGACATCGACGACCTGCTGCACATCATGGCGCGCCTGCGCGACCCCGAGCGTGGCTGTCCGTGGGATCGCGAGCAGACCTTCGACACGATCGCGGCCTACACGATCGAGGAAGCCTACGAGGTCGCGGACGCGATCGATCGCCGTGATCCGGCCGCGCTGTGCGACGAACTCGGCGATCTGCTGTTGCAGGTCGTGTTCCATGCGCGCATGGCCGAGGAAGCGGGCCAGTTCGGTTTCGCGGACGTGGTCGCGGCGATCTGCGCGAAGATGACCGCGCGGCATCCGCATGTGTTCGCCGCCGAACCGGGCGCGCACGCGGTCGAATCGGCCGAGGCGCAAACCCGCGAATGGGAGGCGATGAAGGCGAAGGAACGCGCGGGCAGCGGCGACGCCGACACGAGCGCGCTGGCCGGCATCGCGCGCGGCCTGCCGGAATGGCGTCGCGCACTCAAGCTCCAGCAGCGTGCCGCGCGTGTCGGTTTCGACTGGCCGGACGTGAACCCGGTGTTCGCGAAGCTGCACGAGGAACTCGACGAGGTACGCGCGGAATTCGCCGACGGCGCCGATCCCGAACGCCTCAACGACGAGATCGGCGACGTGCTGTTCGTGTGCGCGAACCTCGCGCGGCATGCGGGCGTCGACGTGTCACGCGCGTTGCGTCACGCGAACGCGAAGTTCGAGCGCCGTTTCCGGCGCATGGAGGCGCTTGCCGCGGACGCGGGCGAGCGCCTCGCCGGCAAGTCCCTCGCCGAGCAGGACGCGTTGTGGGAGCGGGCCAAGGCGGAGGAATCGCCGGATAGGAAGGATTCGTAGGAGCAGGCTTCAGCCGCGATGTTCTTCGCCACCCCCGCACGACACGCCAGGAGCATCACGGCTGAAGCCGGTTCCTACAGTGAAATGCTCGGCTGTGAAATGTCCCGCAATGCAATGTCCGGCGTCGATGCCTACGGTGCGTCCTCCAGTGTCACGCGCGCGTTGACCAGGCCGACCGCATCCGCGCGGTCGGCGGACAGGTCGCTGACCCGCACGGCGTAATCGCGGGCCAGGCTCTCGATCCACAGCACCATCGCATCGAAACTCGCGAGTTCGAGCGTCACCCGCACGCTGCGTGCATTGACCGGTTCGACGCGGCGCAGCGCCGCTTCGAGGCCCGCATCGCGTGCGCTCGCATCGGCCAGCGCGAGCAGCGAACGCCCGGCCCGCGCCGCGCCCGCACCGGCACCGGGGCGTTCGCCCGCAAGCGTCGCCGCGGCACCGCGAACGAACGCGAGCGATTGCCGTTCGAGTGCGACGCGCTGTTCGAGTTCGAGCCGCTTCCGATCCAGCGGATGCCACACGAACGCCCAGCCGAGCAGCACGGCAACCACCACTGCGCCGATCGCGAGTACGCGCCGGTCGCGGGGCGACAACTCGTTCCAGTACGCGCGGATCATGGCGCCTCCTGTGCGATGCGGATACGGCCGTCGATGCCGGCCTCGATCGCGTTCGCGGCGGTGACCTGTGCCTCGATTCCCGGCGCGGCCGCGAAGCGTTCGCGCATCGCATCGAGGGTCGCGACGTCGGGTGCGCGCAGGCCGATTTCGAGGATGCCGTTGCGGTATTCGATGCCGCGTGTCTGTACGCGCGTGGTGCTGCCGAGCACGGGCGCGATCGCACCGAGCAGGTGCAGCAACCCTTCCGTTTGCGCGCCGCCGCCGAGTCCCTGCATGCGTTCGCGCAGCAACTGCTCGGGATCGCTGCGCGCGAGGGTTGCGGCATCGATGCCGGGCAGGGCCTTGCGCGCGGTGTCGGCGATCGCGGTTTCGATGCGCCCGGCATCGCGGGACAGTTGCAGGACCTCGGCGCCGCGCAGGATGAGGCCGAGCGCCACGACCACGCCGGCGAGCAGTGCCGCGATGCGCCACAGGCGTCCGCCGCGCGCGTGCTGGTGGCGCGGCGCGAATTCACCCTGCAACAGGTTGAGCGGCGCCTGCGTCGGACAAGCGCGGGCGAGGAACGCGAGCGCGTCGTCGATGCGCGAGTGCGTGGCGGTGGCGGGCAGTTCCACGCGCACGGCCGTCGCGGGGCGCGCATCGTGCACGTCGAGCGCGTCGCCGGTCGCGGCACGCGACAGGAAGCCGGGCAGTTCGTCCGTGCCGCACGCGAACGCCGACCACGGGCCGAGCCGCGCGATTGCGCGATCGGCGTCGAGCAGGGCCGCGGCGCGCGATCCGGCCAGCGGCAAGGCGAGCGATTCCGGAAGCAGGACATCGGCCCGGATCGCCGCGGCTTCGAGTTGCTCCAGCCAGCCGCGCAGGGTCGATTTCGCGACCGCCGCCACGCCGACGCTGCCGTTCTCGACTTCGGATGCCGCGAAATGCAGGTCCTCGACCGGGTCGAGCAGTTGGTCCTCGACCGCGTACGGCAGTGCCTTGAGCAATTGGCTGCGGTTGCGCGCACTCAATCGCACCTGCGTCACGAGCACGTCCTCGGACGGAACGAGAACCCACACGACGCGCGCGCGCGCGAGTCGCGCCGCGGGCGGGGCGCCCGGACGCGTACGTCCGTCGAACCAGCTCATGCCGCCATCAGCGGCGAGGCGTACCAGCACGCGATCGGTCATGGGCTACCTTGCGGGGTTGGCGGGATGAATCCATCACTTGCGCGATCGATTCGCGGGCGATGCATCCATGCACCACTCCATCAGGCCGCTGGAAAGGCTTTTCAGCGGCTCGTCAGCGCATTGTAGATGAGAAGCGTGCGGACCCGTCAGGCACGGCGGACCGGATCGATTTGCGAGCGGTGCGGATCAGTCGTCCTCGCCCAGCGTCACGGGATCGAATGCCCGGGTCGCGAGCGTTGCATCGCTGCCGCGGCTGCGCGTGAGCACGCGGATGCCGCTGCCGCCGCGGCGCTCGATGAGGCTGTGGAACGTGAACGGCACGTCGTCCAGCACGACCTCGCCGCGGGCCATGAAATAGTCACTGGCGAGGCCGAGTTTGCCGCGCAGCGCGCCCAGTCCCATGCCCTGGTCCGGCAGCGCGCGCCGGAACGCGTCGAATTCGGTCCAGTTCGCGCGACCGTCCTGCCACAGGCGTTCGGCGAGGCTGCGGCTGATGCCGGGTTCGATGGCTTGCAGTACCGCCACGCTCGCGGTGTTGACGTTGAGCGTGGTGCCGGGCGGCAGCACGCAGACGTCGGCTGCGAGACGTGCGTATGCGTCGCCGTCGACGCCGCGTACCAGGCGCAGTTCCGAGACATGCGCGAACCTGCGGTTCGCGGCGCGGTACGGCGGCGACCGGCCGAGGTAGGCGTTGTCTTCCGCGCCGCCGTTGCCGGCACTGTTCGCATCCGCATCGAGCCAGTCGACGACCGCCTCGCCGACGCCCGCATCGACGCCGTGGATCGCGAGCAGGCGTCCGAACAGGTCGCGCCACGCCTCCTCGGCGGCGCTGTCGCCGGGCAGCACGAGGTTGTTCAGGTTGAAGCAGCCGTTGAGGTCGCGCAGGTTCGCGGTGATCGCGCCGCCCGGCACGACCTGCGGCGCCAGCGGCAGCGCCCAGATGTCGCCGCGACTATCCTGGCCGGGCCGATCCTCGAGCAGTACCTGCGCGGCGTAGGCTTCCAGTCCCTGTGCATACGCGGTCGCCTGCGCGCTGCGCAGCGCATTGCGCGTACGCGCGAGGGCGAGCTCGCCGCGGTCGAGCAAACCGGCGACGAGGATCACCGCGAGTGCGACCGCGAGCAACGCGACCAGCAAGGCGACGCCACGCTCGCGGCGTGGCGACGTGCATGGGAATGCCGTCTTGCGAGTGGGGCCTGTTCCCTTCTCTCCGCAAATCGTGGAGAAGGTGTCGAAGGCGGATGGGCGGCCACGGGCGTCGCATGAGTTCGGCGCATGTTGCGCTTCGCCAAGCTTGTCATGGCCGTTCATCGACTTGATCCCGGCGGCAGCGGCAAGGTCGGCGGTGGCGCGGTTCCGGCGTTGTCGTCGTCCGCGTCCGGCACTCGTGCGGCGCCTGCGGCCCTGGCCGGAATCGACGACGGCAGCTCGATCACGCGACGCAGTTCGCCGAGGTCGGCGAAGGTCATGCGGATCTCGATCGCGCGCGGCAGCCGGGCATCGGGATCGATGTCGCGGGCCGCCTGCGCAGGCGGCTCGCGCGGTGGCCAGGTCTCGCGCCATGCGCCATCGGTGCCGAAATAGCGCAGCCGCCAGGTCTCCACCTCGTCGATCCGTGCGCGTTCGTGTGGCGTGCTGCGCGGCGCGCGGTCCAGCACCGGCCAGCGCTCGCGTTGCAGGACATGGTCGACCAGGCGATAGCCGACGCGTTGCAGGTTGCTGCGCGCCTCGGCGCGCGGGTTCGCGAAACCGAGCCGGGTCAGTTCGATGCGGTCGGCGCTGCCGAGCAGGGCCGGCAACGATTCGCCATGATTGCCGCGCACCGGGCGCGACACGGCCTGGGAGATGTCGCGCTCCAGATCCGAGATCGCGCGCACGACGTCGGCGAAGCGATCCTGGCGTTCGGCCAGCGCCGCGCGCGTGCGCGCGACGTTCGCGAGCCCGCCGTACGCCACCGCCGCAAGGGCCGCGAATACCGCGACAGCGACCAGCAGTTCGACGAGGGAAAAGCCGCGTGCCGCGGGTTGTGATGCGCGTGCGGAAAAGCGCCTCCGGAACCACGACGCCCGTGGCCCCTCAACCGACGCTGCGAGCCATCCCGTATCGAGTACAGGGCAGGTGCTTCTCCCCGTTTCACGGGGAGAAGACGGAAGGTATGACCCCGTTTCACGGGGATAAGACAGAACGCATGACCCCGCTTCACGGCGAGAGGAAAAAGGGGATGGCGCCGTTTCAGGGGGAGAACGAAACAAGGATGCGACGTGCTCGCGGGGAAAGAAGCGGGCCCTGGTTGCACGCGGGGAAGCTGTCGGGCAACCCGCGCTTCCTTCGCCCCGCTTGCGGGGAGAAGGTGCCCGCAGGGCGGATGAGGGGCCGGCGCCGCAGGCGCCGGATGCGGTTGCGTCCGATACCCGCGACGCGGATTTCCTCGCGTCGCCTCTCACGGCAGCGGTTCCTCCGCGGCGAAGCCGGTGAGGCTCGCGGACGCCGCTTTCGTGTTGCCGGCATAGACGCGGATCTCGACGCGGCGGATGCCGGGATCGGGGGTAGCCTCGACCTCGCGCAGCCAGCGCCAGTCACGACCGGCGAAGCGCACGCGACCATCGCTGCGCCCGGTTGGTGGCCGGGTCGCGGCGAGGCGTGTCTCGGCGAGCACGTTGGATGCGACCCAGCCGGCCAGCGTGCGCTCGCGCAGCGCGTCGAAAGCCGTGACCTGCACCGATGCGGCGCGGACCAGTGCGACGAGCGCGACCGCGACCACGGCGAGCGCGACCAGCACCTCGATCAGGGTGAAGCCCGATGCGCCTCGCGCGCGCCGGTGACTTCGCGGGTGCGGTGGCAGCCGTGATGTGCCTGTTGCGCGAAGAAAATCGCGTACTCCGGTGCGACCACCGGGAAAATGGTGCGGGTAGCCGCTTCCCCGGCTCATGGTGAGGGCTCCACGCGCACGAGTTCCACGCTGCCGTCGTCCTCGCCGTCGATGCGATAGGTCACCGGCGTATCGCCGAGCGCGAGCTCCAGCGTGAACGGCGTGAGTTCACCGGACGAAAAGCACACCAGTTGCGGCGTGTCGCCGGGCGTTTGCGTGACATCGACGGGCCGCTCCTCGCGCAGCAGTTCGATGCGCAGCGCCTGCTGCCATTCGCGCGTTCGCAGTTCGCCGTCCGCGGGCAATGGCTGCCATCCGTCGAGGCCGAGACGCGCGAAGCCGAATCCGTGCGCATCGACCAGGATGCCGATCTCGCGGCCGGTCAGCTCCGCGCGATTGCACGCATAACCGATCAGCGCCTGCACGCGTTCCGCCTCGCGCGCGAGGCGGCGCTCGCTGCTCGAACCGACGCTCAAGGTCACCGCGAGCGCGACGACGCCGATGATGACGACCACGACCAACACCTCGATCAGGGTGAAGCCGCGTCGTCTGCGGGCACGCGGATGGCGCGCCGGATGCATCGGGAAGACGCAGGACCTATTCGGTCCAGTTGCCGACATCGGCGTTCTCGCCTTCGCCGCCCGGTTTGCCATCCGCACCCCAACTGAACACGTCGAACGCGCCGTGCTGGCCGGGGCTCTGGTACTGGTACGGCCGGCCCCACGGATCCTTCGGCAGGTTGTCGAGGTAGCCCTTCCAGTTCGGCGCATCGGGCTGGCCGGACGGCTTGTTGACCAGTGCGTCGAGTCCCTGCGCGGTAGTCGGATAGACGAAGTTGTCGAGCTTGTACAGGCCGAGCGCGCTCGCGATGCCGCGGATGTCCTGTTGTGCGCGCACCACGCGCGCCTCGCCGGGCCGTTCCATGACCTTCGGCACGACGATCGCGGCGAGGATGCCGAGGATCACGACCACGACGAGGATCTCGATCAGGGTGAAGCCGCGCGCGATGCGCGGGCATGGATTGGTGACGGACATGTGGGGTTCCAGTGAGGCCGCGGCTATCCGCCGCAGATCGGGGCATATGGTAACGCGTAAGGGCGAGTTGGCGCTCGACGCGAAAAGCGGCCCCTCATCCGCCCCTGCGGGGCACCTTCTCCCCGCTTGCGGGGAGAAGGAAATCAAACAAGTGCCCCGCTTGCGGGGAGAAGGAAATCAAACAAGTGCCCCGCT
>CAYWZC010000023.1:0-12522 GCA_964462745.1 uncultured Rhodanobacteraceae bacterium | reverse complement strand
GCGGGGAGAAGGAAATCAAACAAGTGCCCCGCTCGCGGGGAGAAGGAAAGCAAACAAGTGCCCCGTTTGCGGGAACAAGGAGGTCGAACAGGTTTCCTGTTCGTGGGGAAGTAAGTCGAACAGGTTGTCCTCTCGCGGGAAAAGGAAAAGACAGCGCGGCGTGTTCGTGGAATCATTGCGTGATGTCATCCCGCGCCGCTGCCGACCTCGCCGCCCGCGACCTTGCGGTCGTGTGGCACCCGTGCACGCAGATGCACGACCACGAAACCCTGCCGATGCTGCCGATCGCGCGCGCCGACGGCGCGTGGCTGACCGCAACCGACGGACGCCGCTATCTCGATGCGGTCAGTTCGTGGTGGACCTGCCTGCTCGGTCATCGTCATCCGCGCATCGTCGCCGCGCTCCGCGACCAGCTCGACCGCCTCGACCACGTGATGCTCGCCGGCTTCACCCACGAACCGGCAATCGAGCTCGCCGAGGAACTCGTGCGCATTGCGCCACGGCAGCATTCACTTTCCCTTCTCCCCGCGAGCGAGACCCATTCTTTCTTCCCTCTCCCCGCGAGCGGGGCCCATGCTTTCTCCCTTCTCCCCGCAAGCGGGGAGAAGGTGCCGGGGGCGGATGAGGGGCCGGCGCCGCAGGCGCCGGATGCTGTTGCCGCGGATCCTCGCGGCGCCCGTGGCCCCTCATCCGGCGCTGCGCGCCACCTTCTCCCCGTTCCACGGGGAGAAGGGAAAGAGTACGAGTCCGTTCCACGGGGAGAAGGAAAAGCAGTCCTCACGCGCGTGTTCTACGCCGACAACGGCTCGTCCGCCGTCGAGGTCGCGCTGAAGCTCAGTTTCCACTACTGGAAGAACCTCGGCCGTGGCGAGCGCACGCGTTTCATCGCGCTGACCGGCAGTTACCACGGCGAGACCCTCGGTGCGTTGTCGGTCAGCGATGTCGCTCTGTATCGCCGGACCTACGCACCGCTGTTGCTCGAACCGATCCTCGCACCGTCGCCGGACGCCTGGGAGGCCGAACCCGGCGAATCGGCGCGCGACTGCGCGCTGCGCCGGCTCGGCGAGTTGCGTGCGATCCTCGAACGCCATGCGCAGGAAGTCTGCGCGATCATCGTCGAGCCGCTGGTGCAATGCGCAGGTGGCATGCGCATGCACGATCCGGTCTACATCACCGGCCTGCGCAGGCTCTGCGATGAGTTCGGAGTGCACCTGATCGCGGACGAGATCGCGGTCGGCTTCGGCCGCACCGGCAGCCTGTTTGCGTGCGAGCAGGCCGGCATCGCACCGGATTTCCTGTGCCTGTCGAAAGGCCTGACCGGCGGCACGATGGCGCTGTCCGCGGTGTTGACCACGGACGAGGTGTATGCGGCGTTCTATGCCGAATACTCGGCCGGCAAGGCGTTCCTGCATTCGCACAGCTTTACCGGCAATCCGCTCGCGTGCCGCGCCGCGCTCGCGACGCTTGGCGTGTTGCGCGACGAGCCGGTCCTCGAACGCAACCGCGAACTCGCCGCGCATCTGGCTGCGCGCATCGCGCCGCTCGCGGACCACCCGAACGTCGCCGACGTGCGCCAGACCGGCATGATCGCCGCGATCGAGTTGGTCCGCGACAAAGTGACGCGTGCGCCGTTTCCCGCGCACGAACGCCGCGGCCTCGCCGTCTATCGCCACGGACTCGACCACGGCGTGGTGCTGCGCCCGCTCGGCAACGTGGTCTATTTCATGCCGCCGTACTGCATCACGCCGGAAGAAATCGAGCGCATGGTCGAGGTCGCGACCGGCGGCATCGAGCGCGCAACCTCTTGACCTCGCCCGTCCGGTCGGTTTCCTTGCGTAGGCCGGACGCGCCCCGCGCGGCCGGCTCGGCGTCGCGACAACGGAGCCGGCTTGGCGCCGCGACGCGTGCCAGGCATCGAATCAAGACCACGCCGCGACAAGAAGCCGGCCGTGCGTTGCCCGTCTGGCCTACGAGAAATCGATGGCGCCATGTAGGCCGGACGCGCCCCGCGCGGCCGGCTCGGCGTCGCAATAAAGAGCCGGCTCGGCGCCGCGACGCGCGCCAGGCATCGGATCGAGACCACGCGGCAAGAAGCCGGCCGTGCGTTGCACGTCCGGCCTACGGCGTTTCGAATCCGTTCGCGAAGATCGTGTCCGTGTCGGGTACTTCACCCTGGTTGAGGAACACGGCGACCGAAGGTTCGCCGGAGAAGCCGATCGCGAGGTCGGGCAGGGTGTCGCCGTTCACGTCGCCGAATGCGACCGCGGTGCCGACGCCGTCGCCGTCGTAGCTCCATGACGGCGTCGTTTCGAGCGCGCCCTCGTGGTTGAGGTGGATCCACACCTTGCCGCGCGCGAAATCGATGTCAGCGATGTCGGGCCAACCATCCGCGTTCACGTCCGCGACCGCTAGGCCCTGGTGGTCGGAATCCGGATTGTCCGATTGCCAGCCCGCGACGAAACCACCCGCGCCGTCGTTGTCGAACACGCGCAAGACTTCCTGGCCGAGCAGGATGTCGTTGTCGCCGTCGCCGTCGAAATCGGCGATCGCGACGCCGCGGTCGCCTTCGACGGTGCCGGTCGTCCAGTACGGTACGGTGTCCGGGGTGCCTCCGAGGTTCTCGTACGCGGCGCTTTCGAAATCGACCCACTTCGCGGTCGCGAGATCGGCATCGCCGTCGCCGTCGAGATCGCCCGCCGCGACGCTGTTCTGGATCGACGCCTCGGCCGATTCCCAGTCGGGTGTCGTGCCGAGCGCGCTGCCGTCGTTGCGGAACAGGTACATCGGTCGATAGGGATCCTGCGTACTGTTGCCCTGGTTCGTGCTCACGAGGTCGGTGTCGCCGTCGGCATCGATGTCGGCCAGGGCCATGCCGACGCCCCAGGCGCTGACCGCCGACTGCCAGCCCGGCGTGGTTGCGAGGCCACCCGAGGCGCCGTAGTAGACCACGCTGGGATCGTACGAGCTGCCGCCGCGGACCGAGACGAGGTCGTTGAATCCGTCGCCGTCGATATCCGCGATGCCGACTTCGCCGGTGTGTTGCTGGTCCGAGGATTGCCAGGACGGCGTGTCTTCCAGCGCTTCGCCGGTGTTGAAGTACACGTAGTCGTGCCAGTCCTCGTAGGGCGGGAAGCTGTTGCTGTGGTACGTGCCGACCGCGAGATCGTCGCTTCCGTCGCCGTCGAGGTCACCGAAGGCGAGCCCGGCAACCTGGATGCGCAGGGTGTTTTCCCAGTCGGGCGCGTCCGCATATGGCGCATCGGCTCCGCGCGGCGCGGCGGGTGCATCGACCGGATCGATCGCGAGCGTCTGGCCGTCCGGCGTGGTCGCGAAGTCCGAACCGGTTGCGTTTGCGCTGCCGAAGGCGAGGATCGGGATCAGCGCGCAGGAAAGGCGTGTCGTCATCGTGCATACCTCCGTGACTCGAACCCTGCGAGGCCAGCATAACGTCACTGGCGTGACCGGAGGTGAACCGCGGCGCCACCGCGTTGCGTGCTCGCGCGGTCGGCGGGTCAGGCCCGCGGTTGCGGCACCGGTTCGACGTGCCCGCAGGCCTCGCAGGTGCGCGCGTCGAGCGAGGAATGGAAACGCTCGAAGACCGGCGGGAAGTCCCGTTCGATGTCGTGCAGGGTGAAGAATTCCTCGTACAGCTTGTGGTTGCAACGCGCGCAGAACCACATCAGGCCGTCCTTCTCGTGCGCGAGGCGCTTGCGTTCGATGACGAGGCCGATCGATTCGGGCATGCGTTGCGGCGAGTGCGGCACGCGCGGCGGCAGGTAGAACACCTCGCCCGCGCGGATCGGGATGTCGCGCGCGCGACCGTCTTCCTGCACGCGCAGGATCATCTCGCCCTCGATCTGGTGGAAGAACTCGGGACCCTCGTCCCAGTGGTAGTCGCTGCGCTGGTTCGGTCCGCCGACGACCATGACGATGAAATCACCGTCGACGATGCACTTGTTGCCGACCGGCGGCTTGAGCAGGTCGCGGTGCTCGTCTATCCAGGTTTGCAGGTTGAAGGGGGCAGGCAGCATTTTTTCGAGAATCGGGAATGGGGAAGTGGTGAGCCGGGTCAGGGCTCGCGCAGGTGCGCGATGCACTTGAGTTCGATCGCGATCGGGGTGGGTAGCGCGGTGATGCCGAGCGTGGTGCGGCAGGGTGCGGTCGCGGGATCCGGGAAATGTTCGGCCCAGACCCGATTGTAGCCTGCGAAATCGTGTTCCATGTCGGTCAGGAACACGGTCACGTCGACTAGGTCCTCCCAGCGCGCGCCGCTGGCTTCGAGCACCGCGCGCACGTTCGCGAGGACCTGGCGACTCTGCGCCGCGATGTCGTGACCGATGATCCGGCCGTCGCGATCGATGACATTGCCCGGGATCGCGTCCGTGCCCGGTTCGCGCGGCCCGACGCCGGACAGGAACAGCAGGTTGCCGACGCGCCGCGCGTGCGGGTAGGCGCCGACCGGCTTCGGTGCGCTGTCGGTGCGGATCGCGTCGCTCATCGTCCGGCGGCCTGCGTGGCGGAACCGTCGACGCGGATGCGTCGGCGCGTGATGAGGTTGTTGCTGTGGTCGATCGCATCCACGACGTAGCGGCCCGGTCGCAGGTAGAGTTGCTTGAAGCGCGCCGCTTCGTGCGGTTCGCGATAGAACAGCATCACGCGGTCGGCCGAAATCGCTTCCGCGCGTTCGTCTTCGTAACGCGCCTCGACCAGGCACGGGAAGTGGTCTCCGCACCATTCCTGGTCGATCTTGAACGGTTTGCGCAGGCCGCCGAGGTCGAGCCATCCGGGCCGGCCGTGCACCACGGTGTCCGGCGGCAGGAACACGCTCATGTCGTACAGGCCGGGCTTCAGCGACCAGGGTTCGCCCGCCTCGTTCGTGTACACGACCGGGTCGGTCGGATGGGTCGCTGCGATGACTGCGCGGTAGATCGGATGATCGTGATCGGGCGTGTCGTGCTCGATCATCATGGTCTGTTCGACCGTGAGCGGATCGATGCTGCTGCGCTCGCGGAAATAGTTCGCCATCGACTTGCCTTCCAGGTACTTGCCGGTTTCCTGGATGTGCGCGTAACCCGCGTTGACGACCAACCGCGCATCGGGATCGACGCCGAATACCCGATCATACAGATGGCGCGCCTGTTCCCGCTCGCGCGCGTCGCCGCGTGGGTTCGCGGTCGCCTCGTAGGCAACCACGTGGTAGCCGAGATCGAGCGCGGTGCGAACCATCTCCGCATAGATCGGTTCCTGCAAGTAGAAGCCGCTTTCCGCGGTCGGGTAACCGCGTTTGGGGAGATCCTTGTCCGTTTCGTAGAGGGTTTCCGCGGCGAACCAGTCGAAGCCTTGCTCGCGCAGGGTTTTCAGCATGCGCACGGTCAGGCTGCGCGTCTGCACGATGTTGTGCGCCTCGTTGAAGAACACGACCTTGCGATCCTTCGCGAGCTGCGCGATGACTTCGGTCGCCGGGCGTTGCGTCCATTTCGCGTCATGCAGCGGTGACGGGGCATCGCTCGGTTCGGCGACCTGGCGGATCGCATAGGTCGTGCGCGCGGCCGCGTACTCCCCGACGTAGGTCTGGATCCACGCGAGGTACTGGCTGAAGATCACGTGGAAGGGCAGGCTGGTGTCGGCGTTGTACGCATCGACCATCAGCTGCAATTGCACGATCAGGCCGTCGCGCTTCTGCACCGATTCGAAGATCTGCTCGGATTTCTCGAACGCGGCACGTTGCTGGCGCTGCCACTGCGCGGGATCGAGGGTCGGTATCACGTTGGTTTGCGCGATCGCGCTGGCTGCGGCCAATGCGAGCAATGCGCCAAGGCAGGTCTTCGACATGGGGCACCTCTGTCGAAACTGTACCACCACGAGGTCCTGCCGAGCGCGCGTGATGTCGGCTCCGGCCCTTCGGCCCTTGGGCCGACCCGCGGCTCTCACCTGGCTGCAGGTCGGTTCAAGCGGCGCAGCCGCGGAACCGACGAGTCCCGCCACACCCCGCCGCTCAATCTCCGAGTGCGAGGCAGACGTTTTTCGCTTCGGTAAAGAAGCGCAGCGCCTCGAATCCGCCCTCGCGGCCGAGGCCCGAATTCTTGACCCCGCCGAACGGCGTGCGCAGGTCGCGCAGCAGCCAGCAATTGATCCAGACGATGCCAAACTCGAGCTTCGCGGCGACCCGGTGCGCGCGCGCGAGGTCGCTGGTCCACAGCGACGCGGCGAGTCCGTAACCGGTGCCGTTCGCGATCGCGATCGCCTCGGCCTCGTCGTCGAACGGAATCAGGCTGACGACGGGTCCGAAGATTTCCTCCTGGTTGGTCGCGCTGTCGTTCGGCAAGCCTTCGATGACGGTCGGCGCGACGAACCAGCCGTCCGCACAGCGCCCCTTGACGGTCAGCGCCTCGCCACCGCACAGGATCGTCGCGCCGTCCGCGCGTGCGCGCTCGATGCAGCCGACGACCTTGTCGAAGTGCGCCTTCGAGACGAGTGCACCAAGATCGCTGGACGCGTGCTGCGGATCGCCGACGCGCAGGCGCCGCACGCGATCCAGGTAGCACTCGCGGAAATCCTCGTAGATCGAGCGCTGCACGAGCAGGCGCGAACCGCACAGGCAGATCTCGCCCTGGTTCGCGAAGCCCGAACGCACCAGGGTGTCGAGGTTGGCGTCGCTCGAATCGAAATCGGCGAACACGATTGCCGGATTCTTGCCGCCCATTTCGAGCGAGACCTTGCGGAACATCGGTGCGACCGCGCTTGCGATCGCCGCGCCGGTGCGCGTGCTGCCAGTGAACGAGATCGCCTTGATGCCGGGATGCGTGACCAGCGCCTCGCCGACACCGGCGCCGCTGCCGTGCACGATATTGAGCACGCCGGGCGGAAAGCCGGCTTCGATCGCGAGTTCACCGAGTCGCGCGGCGCTGCATGGCGTGACTTCGGACGGCTTCGCGACCACGCAATTGCCGGCCGCGAGCGCCGGCGCGATCTTCCACGTGAACAGGTACAGCGGCAGGTTCCACGGGCTGATGCACGCGACCACGCCGAGCGGCTGGCGCAGGGTGTAGTTGAGCGCGCGCTCGCCCATCGCGTGCGCCTCGCTGGCCCACTGGCCGATCGCGGCCGCGAAGAAGCGCAGGTTCGCGACTGCGCGCGGAATGTCGAGGCTGCGTGCGAGCCGGACCGGCTTGCCGGTGTCGCGCGATTCGAGTTCGGCGAGCGATTCGAGCTCCGCCTCGATGCGATCGGCGAGCCGATTCAACAGCAGCGCACGCTGTTCGGCCGGCATGGCTGCCCAGGCCGGATGCGCGCGCGCCGCCGCGGCCACCGCTGCATCCACGTCGGAAGCCGACGAATCCGGGCAACGTGCGAACACCGCACCCGTCGCGGGCTCGTGCACGTCGAGGTATCGACCGTCGTTCGGCGCGATCGGACGTCCGTCGATGAGGTTGGCGAGGGTCGCGGGTTCGGTCATCGGCGAAGCTTACCAGCGCGGCCCGACCGCCGGTTATGCGAATTCGGCCATGACGAAGTAGATCGGACCCGCGATTCGGCCCGGTTTTCCGGATACGTCCCGCGCAATCATGCCGCAGCCCTCACAGCGACAGCGTGCGCCCCCCATCGACGGGCACGTTGATACCGTTGACGTAGGCCGCCGCGGGGCTCGCGAGGAACGCGACGACATTCGCGATCTCGGCGGCTTCGGCGAAGCGCCCGGCCGGCACGCCGGCGAGCAGGGATTTCGCGACTGCATCCTCGTCCTTGCCGCTCGCGGCGGCGCGGCTTGCGAGGATCTGGTCGAGGCGGCGTGTCCTCGTGTAGCCGGGCAGCACGTTGTTGACGGTGATGCCGAACGGGCCGAGTTCGGTCGCGAGGGTCTTGGCCCAGCTCGCGACGGCGCCGCGGATGGTGTTGGACACGCCGAGGTTGCGGATCGGTTCCTTCACCGAGGTCGAGATCACGTTGATGATGCGCCCGTACGCATCGCCGCGCATGCCGGGCAGCACGGCTTGCAGCAGGATCTGGTTCGCCACGAGGTGCTGGTGGAACGCGGCGAGGTATTCGTCGGTCGCGGCCGCGTGCGCGGGTCCGCCAGGCGGGCCGCCGGTGTTGTTGACGAGGATGTGCACCGCGCCCTGGTTCGCGACCGCCTCGACCTGCGCGCGCAGGCTCGCGTGGTCGGTCATGTCGACCGCGATGAAACCGTGCTCCTGTACCTCGTTGTTGCGCGGCAGTTCCGCGACCAGGGCTTCGAGCGCATTGGCCGAGCGTGCGAGCACGGTGACGTCGGCGCCGAGCGAGGCGAGTTCGATCGCGCTCGCGCGACCGATGCCGTGCGAGGCGCCGCACACGAGCGCGTGCCTGCCGCCAAGATCGAGATTCATGGGTTCTTCCGGATCATCTGCGGTCGAAGTTCCTCGTCGCTCGCAGCGAGCGGCGGTTCGATTTCCTCGAGGTCGAAACCCATGCTCGCGGCATCGTCCGCATCGAGTCCGTCGAATGCGCGGAACTCCGCGTCGAGCAGGGCCGCGCGTGCGCTGTCTTCGCTGTCGTAGGCCAGGGTGTTGCCGTCGCTGTCGAACACCTGGGCGACACCGCTCGCGAGCACGCGCAGGCGCGCCCACACCAGCAGGTCGCCGACTGCGGCGATCCACCATTGATTCGATTCGTGGTCCCGGTCGTTCACGCGCCGACTCCGGCCTGGCCCATGAGTGCGGATATGGCGACGCTCGTGAAACCCGCGACGATCGCCCACACGCCGAGCGTGCCCGGGAAGGCGAGGAAGAACAGCGCGCGGTCCTCGACCAGCGCGCGATACGCACCGCGGAAATACCACCACAGCGTGCGCGGAGTCAGCAGGTTCGCACCGAGCCGATCGCGCAGCGCCGGGTGTTTGTCGCGGATGTGCACGTAGGTCACGATCCAGGTGATCACGTACGCGGTCAGCCCGGCGACGATGAAGCCGAGCCCGGCGATGAGCAGGAATTCGCGCAGCGCGTGCATCAGAACTCCGCGTGGCCGGGGACGCGCGGATACGGTATCGCGTCGCGGATGTTGGCGAGGCCGCAGACGTAGCAGACCAGCCGTTCGAAACCGAGCCCGAAGCCGGAATGCGGCACCGTGCCGTAGCGCCGGAAATCGCGATACCAGCCGTATTCGGCCGGATCGATGCCGAACTGCGCCATGCGCGCGTCGAGCCGGTCGAGGCGCTCCTCGCGCTGCGAGCCGCCGACGATCTCGCCGATGCCCGGGGCGAGCACGTCCATCGCGGCGACCGTGCGCCCGTCGTCGTTGAGGCGCATGTAGAACGCCTTGATCTTTTCCGGGTAGTTCGTGACCACGACCGGCCGGCCGACGTGTTGTTCGGTCAGGTAGCGCTCGTGTTCGGTCTGCAGGTCCGCGCCCCAAGCGACCGGGAAATCGAACTTGCGTCCGGATTTCTCCAGGATCGCGATCGCCTCGCTGTAGTCGATGCGCTCGAACGGCGAGCGGATGAAGGTCTCCAGCCGCGAGATCGCGGTCTTCTCCACCCGTTCGGCGAAGAACGCCATGTCGTCGGCGCGCTCGTCCAGCGCGGCCTGGAACACGAACTTGAGCAGGCGTTCGGCGAGCGTCGCGCATTCGTCGAGATCCGCGAACGCGATCTCCGGCTCGATCATCCAGAACTCGGCGAGATGGCGCGTCGTGTTCGAGTTCTCAGCACGGAACGTCGGCCCGAACGTGTATACCTTGCCGAGCGCGAGGCAATAGCCTTCCACGTTGAGCTGGCCGGACACGGTCAGGAAGGTTTCCTTGCCGAAGAAGTCCTCGCCGAAATCGACTTTGCCCTTGCCGGTGCGCGGCAGGTTCATGAGGTCGAGGGTCGAGACGCGGAACATCTGGCCCGCACCCTCGGCGTCGGACGTGGTGATGATCGGCGTGTTGACCCAGCAAAAACCTTCCTGGTCGAGGAATCGGTGGATCGCCATCGCGAGCGTGTGGCGCACGCGCGTGATCGCGCCGAACAGGTTGGTGCGCGGGCGCAGGTGCGCGACCTCGCGCAGGAACTCCGGAGAGTGCGGTTTCGGCTGGATCGGGTAGGTTTCGGGATCGTCCACCCAGCCGATCACGTCGATCTGACGGGCCTGGATCTCGAATTTCTGGCCCTTGCCCTGCGATGCGACGAGCGGGCCGGTTGCGACGATCGAGCAGCCGGCGCCGAGGTGCTGGACCTCGGCCGCGTAATTGGCGAGCGCATCGGTCGCGACCACCTGGATCGGATCGAAACACGAGCCGTCGCTGACGTTGATGAACGAGAGGCCGGCCTTGGAATCGCGCCGCGTCCGCACCCAGCCGCGAATCGTGATTTCGCTGCCGACCGCGACCGCGCCGCCGAGCGCCGCCTTGATGGTGGTTGCCGCCATGCCTTGAAACTCCGCGCCGCGTCGCCCATCTTCGGGAGGACGCCAACAGGTGAACCGACCGCGCATGATAGCGGAATCACCCCGGTTCCCGCGCCCACTGCTAGACTGATCCCGCTCACCGCTCACCGCTCACCGCTCACCGAATCCCTATCCATGAACATCCAGCTCACCGAAGCCGCGCGCGCGCGCATGCGCGAGTTCCTGTCCCGCGACACCGCGGCGGTCGCGGTGCGCTTCGGAATCCGGCGCACCGGCTGCTCGGGCTTCGGCTACACGGTCGAAATCGCCCACGACCTGCGAGCGGACGACCGGATTCTCGAACAGGACGGCATCAAGCTCGTCGTCGATCCGAAATGGCTGCCGCTCGTCGACGGCACCGAGATCGACTTCCAGCGCCAGGGCCTCAATGCCGCCTTCGTGTTCCGCAACCCGAACGCGGCCGGCGAGTGCGGCTGCGGCGAGAGTTTCACGGTCGAGGCGCCTCCGGCCTGACCCGTGGCCCGGCGTGCGGCGCGCGGTTCCACGAAGGCCATGCGCGCGGGCACCACGGGAAACGCCCCCGAACCATGCTTTTCCTGTGAACTCAGGAGCTTGTATTGCGCGCGTCGTTCCACTACGATGCGCGCCCCTCGCCGCGAAGGCCGCGAGGTTCCCTTGCCTCACCGCACGACGGGAGGCTGCCCCCGCGGTTTTCGCGGATACCCACAAGGAGACGCCGATGCGTCACTACGAGATCGTGTTTCTGGTCCACCCTGACCAGAGCGAGCAGGTGCCCGCGATGATCGAGCGCTATCGCACCCTGATCGAGGGCGGTGGCGGCAAGATCCACCGCACCGAGGATTGGGGCCGGCGCCAGCTCTCGTTCCCGATCCAGCACCTCGCCAAGGCCCATTACGTGCTCATGAACATCGAGTGCGGCAAGGACGTGCTCGGCGAGCTCGAATCGGGCTTCCGCTTCAACGATGCCGTGTTGCGCCATCTCATCATGCGCCGCGACGATGCGGTCACCGAGATGTCCGCGATCATGAAGAACAAGGACGACAAGGGCGGCGACCGCCGGCGTCGCGACGATGAAGGTTTCGGCTTCGGTGCCGATGACGACGGCCCGCGCGAGCGCCGCGAACGTGCGCCGCGGGCGACCGCCGCGCCGACCGGGTCGGAGTCCGGCGACGGTGAGGCCGAGGCCGAACCGGCTGCCTGACCGCCCGTTCCGAATGCATCCCGCCGGCCGCGTGCCGGCGGCAACACATCCTCGATCCGCGTGAGCGCGGATCGATTCCGGAGAATCCCGCATGTCCAAGTTCTTCCGTCGCAAGAAGTATTGCCGCTTCACCGCCGAGGGCGTGACCGAGATCGATTACAAGGATCTCAACACCCTGCGCCAGTACATCACCGAGACCGGCAAGATCGTGCCGAGCCGCATCACCGGCACCAAGGCGCGCTACCAGCGCCAGCTCGCGCTCGCGATCCAGCGCGCGCGTTTCCTGTCGTTGCTGCCGTACAGCGACAGTCATTGATCCCCGTCGCCGCGCAACCGTGCGGCGATCCGAATGTTCGGACAGCGCAAGCTGCGTCGCCTTGCGGCGCTAACGAATGGAGAAACCCATGGAACTCATCCTTCTGCAGAACGTGCGCAACCTCGGCAAGCTCGGCGACAAGGTCGTCGTGAAGCCGGGTTACGGGCGCAATTACCTCGTGCCGCACGGCAAGGCGGTTGCCGCGACCGCGGAAAACCTCGCCGACTTCGAACAACGCCGCGCCGAGTACGAAGCGCGAGCGAACCAGCTGCTTTCGGGCGCCGAGGCGCGTCGTGCCCAGCTCGAGGACGCATCGGTCACGATCACCGCCAATGCGAGCACCGAGGGCAAGCTGTTCGGCTCGGTCGGCCCGCGTGACATTGCCGAGGCGTTCACCAGTGACGGCAAGACGGTCGACAAGTCCGAAGTCATCATGCCCGACGGCCCGATCCGCCACGTCGGCGAGTTCGAGGTCGAGATCGCGCTGCACAGCGACGTGCACACCCGGGTCAAGGTGGTCGTCGCCGCCGAGTGACGACCGGCTTGCAAGGTCGATACGGGAACGGGCGCTGCGGCGCCCGTTTTCGTTGGGGAAGCGGGAAGCGGTGAGCGGTGAGCGG
>CAYWZC010000022.1:26314-33458 GCA_964462745.1 uncultured Rhodanobacteraceae bacterium | reverse complement strand
GGGTCCTTGATGTCGCAGGTCTTGCAGTGCACGCAGTTGGCGGCGTTGATCTGCAGGCGCTTGCCGGCGTCGTCCTCGACGATCTCGTAGACGGCTGCGGGGCAGAAGCGGGTGCAGGGGTTGCCGTATTCGGCGGTGCAGCGGCTGATGCAGATATCCGGTTCGAGGATCTGAAGGTGTACGGGTTGGTCCTCGTCGTGTTCGGTTGCGGCGAAGTACACGCCGGCGAGGCGGTCGCGTGGCGGCAACTCGCGCGTTCCCCAGTCGCGTTTCGGCTCCTCGCATTCGCCGAGCTTGTGCAACGCCGACCAGTCCGCGTGATTCTTCAACGTCCACGGCGACAGGCCGAACGTCGCGGTTTCCCACACGGCGTTCGCGAGCCCCGCCCACAGGCCCTTGCGGAAGCCGGGGCGGATGTTGCGCACCTTCCTGAGCTCGGCCATGACCGGCGATGCGCGCAGCCTGGTGTCGAAGCCGTTGGCCGTGCCGGTTTCCGCGACGTGCTCGGCGGCGAGCATGCCGGAGCGGATCGCCTGGTGGGTGCCCTTGATCTTCGGCACGTTGAGCAGGCCCGCGGCATCGCCGATCAGCAGGGCGCCCGGCATCTCCACTTTCGGCAGCGACTGGTAACCGCCCTCGACGAGTGCGCGCGCCCCGGCCGACAGGATGGTGCCGCCCTCGAGCAGCGGCCGGACCATTGCGTGGTTCTTGAATTGCTGGAACGCTTCCCACGGTTCGAAACCGGGATCGGAATAATCGAGCCCCGCGACGAAGCCGATCGCGACGCGATCGCCGTCGAGGTGGTACAGGAAACTGCCGCCGTAGGTCGCCGGATCGAGCGGCCAGCCGATCGTGTGCATGGTCTTGCCGGCTTCGGCGCGACCGGGCGGCACCTGCCACAGTTCCTTGATGCCGATGCCGTAGGTCTGCGGATCCGAATCCGCATCGAGCGCGTACTTCGCGATGAGCCGCTTGGTCAGGTGGCCGCGGCAACCCTCGGCGAGCACGGTGAGCGGCGCGCGGATGTCGATGCCCTCGGTGTAGCCGGGCTTGTGGGTGCCGTCCTTCGCGACGCCCATGTCGCCGATCGCGACGCCCGCGACCGCACCGTTCGCGTCGTACACGAGGTCCGCGGCCGCGAAACCCGGGAATACGTCGACGCCGAGTGCTTCGGCCTGCGGCGCGAGCCACGCGCACAGCGCGCCGAGCGAGACGATGAAGTTGCCGTGGTTGTGCATCTGCGGCGGTACGACCGGAGCCTTGATCGCGCGCGTCGCGTCGCGCAACAGCCAGAATTCGTCGCTCGTCACCGGCACGCAGATCGGCGGCGGTTTCGCGCCCCATTCCGGCAGCAGTTCGTTCAGCGGTTCCGGCTCGATGACCGCGCCGGACAGGATGTGCGCGCCGATCGTCGAAGCCTTCTCGATCACGCATACGCGGATGTCCGGCTTGACCTGTTTGAGTCGGATCGCGAACGCGAGCCCGGCCGGGCCGGCGCCGACGGTCACGACATCGTATTCCATGATTTCCCGCTCGCTCATCGCGTGCTCCGGCTGGCAGATGAACCGCGATTGTCCGGGTTCGCCGCGATACGGGCAAACGCAGGGCATAATCGGCGACTTTCGCGGACGGGCAGGCGGGGTAGGTCGGTTCAAGCGGCGAAGCCGCGGAACCGACGTGGTATGGATGTGGGTTGGGCCGTTATCGACTTAGGACGTCGTCGGCTCCGGCCCGCGTCGGCTCCGGCCCTGCGAGCCTTGAGCCGACCTACGGCCTTCGCGAGTTGGGTAGGTCGGTTCAAGCGGCGAAGCCGCGGAACCGCCGTGCTGCGACGAGAATGAAAGGAAAAGGATCGACATGGCAAAACCACCATCCGCCGTCCCCGGCGATCGCGAATTGCGCGGCGCGAGTGCGTTCCAGCTGCTGCACTGGCTCGCGGGCGGCCGCATCGACAGCGCGCGCCTGACGGCCGCTTGTCGCGACGCGATCGCGCAGAGAGGCACGCTCAATGCGTTCACCGCACTGGACGATGGCGCGCCGGCCGCGGCTGCGGCCAGCGATGCGCGCCGCCGCGAAGGCAGCGTGATCGGCCGCCTCGACGGCCTGCCGGTCGCGATCAAGGACAACCTCGATGTCGCTGGCATGCCGACGACGGTTGGGGTCGCGAGTCGCCGGTCGCGGATCGCGGCGGCCGATTCGGCCGTGGTCGCGAGCCTGCGCGCGGCCGGCGCGGTGATCCTCGGCAAGACCGGATTGGACGAAGCCGCGCTCGGCACCAGTGGCGGCAACCCGCATTTCGGTTCGGTGCGCAATCCGTTCCGCGAGGAGTTCCGTGCGGGCGGTTCGTCGGCCGGATCGGCTGCCGCGGTCGCAGCCGGCCTGTGTGCGTTCGCGATCGGTACCGACACGCTCGGATCGGTGCGCATACCGGCGAGCTTCTGCGGCGTGTACGGTCTCAAGCCGACCCTCGGCGAGATTCCGACTTGCGGCCTCGTGCCGGGCGTGCGCCGCACCGACAGCATCGGCATCCTCGCGCGTTCCGTGCAGGACCTCGCGATCGTGCTGCAGGTGCTCGACGTGTTCGACCCGGCCGATCCGCGCTCGCGGCGTCGGCGCGTGCCGTTGTCGGCGCCGGACTGGCAACCCGGCCATTTGCGTACGGGCCTGGTGACGGACGTGCGCTCGCTCGGCGTGTCGGATGCGGTCGCGACCGTGTTCGACCGGGCGATCGGCACGCTCGGCCCGACCCTGGGCGAGCATTGCGATGTCGATTTCGCGGATTACGATTTCGCGCGCATGCGCCGCTCGGCGCTGCTGGTCATGGAAAGCGAACTCGCGATCGAGTTTGCGTCGGAGCTGGTCGACACGCCGGACGCGTTGTCGCCGCGCCTGCGTGACCTGCTCGCGTATGCGCAGGGAAAATCCGCGATCGACTACGCCGCGGCCGACCGCCAGCTCGACCACGGGGTGCTCAAGGCGCGCCGCGTGTTCGAGGAGGTCGATGTGCTCGTGCTGCCGACGGTGCCGCACACGGCGTATCCGCTCGACGAGGCCGAACGAGCGAACGACGCGGATCTGACCAGTTTCGCGAGCATCGCGGGTTGCCCGGCCGTGAGCCTGCCGATGGGCAGGGTCGACGGCCTGCCGGTCGGCCTGCAACTCGTCGGCCGACCCGGCGCGGACCTGCGCCTGCTCGACCTCGCCGAAGTCTGCGCCGCGACGCTCGATGCGACACCGGACTATCCGGTCGGCGAGGGCGGTTCCGCGTAGGGGCCGGTCCGGCGCGCCGGCGTCGACTCGAGCCAACCCTACGGTTCCTCGAATGTAGGAGCCGGCTTCAGCCGCGATGCGGTTGGCGGAAGATTGCCGCGGCTTGCATTCTTGATCCACTTCCCCTCACCCCAGCCCTCTCCCCAGAGGGGAGAACGCGACGCGGGCCCCCTTGGAGGCAGAGGGAGGAAACTCAGGGCGGGGTCGCGGGCCGTTGCCGCCAGTTTGCCTCGCCCTCGCCAAGCGTCCACTCGACGATTTCCGGCAACAGATCATCGAGCGCGCGTTCGATCGCACCTGCGGCGTCGGCCGCTTCGGCGCCGCCCATCGATTCGCTGCGTTCGAAGGTGCGCGCGGCAAGAACGCGATTGCTCGTGTAGTCGAGCAGTTTCACGTTGAGGCGGATCACCGCGTGGGGTGCACCGTCGAGATACTCGGCGGCGAAATCGCGCAACTCCATGCCGAGCGCGTAGTCCGCGCGCAGCCCGGAGGCCGAGGTGCCGACGCCGACGATGCGCGCGGAGTCCTCGAACGCCTGCACCAGCAGGCTCTGCAGCAGCGCCGGCGGCGCGTCGCGCCAGCGCGCGTTCTTGTAGACCTCGAGCACACCGGGGTGCGGCATGACCGCGATGCGCCGGCTGTCGAGCGCGGCGCTGGTCAGCGGCAGCTCGATCGCGAGTTGCCAGTCGACGGCTTGCGCGTCGGTGGCCGCCGCAGGCGCGGTGTAGCGGGGCACATAGGTCGTGTACGGCTCGCGCTTGCCGCCGAGGGTCGAGCAGCCGGCGAGCAACGCGACCGGCACGAGCAGGCATGCGAATCGTTGCGGGATCGTCATTGCGGTTCGAACTCCCTGGGTTGATCGCGGCCGAACAGCAAGCTGTCGGACGCGCCGAGTTTCTCGGTGAGCTGCCGGAACGAGCGCAGGGTTTCGCGCAGTTCTGCGATGGTCGGACCGACCTGGCGCAGGCCCTGGTTGCTGAAGCTGTTGATCGCGGCGCGGTTGTCTTCGAGCAGGCCGCTGGCCGCCGCCGCGACCTTGTCGACGTTGTCGAGCGCCTGCTCGGTCGCGAGCAGCACGTTGTGCGCATCCCGGCTAATGAGTTCGTTGGTCGTCGTCGCCATCGTGTCGAGCGTGACCAGGGTCTTGTTGAGCTGGGCGGTTGCCTCGCCGAGCTGGTGCAGCGCGGTGCCCAGTTCCTCGCGTTGTTCGGCGACCGTCGCGGTGATCTGCTCGAGGTTCTCGAGGGTCGCCGACACCCGCGCGATGTTTTCCTTCGAAAGCATGTCGGTCATGCGCACGACCATGTCGTTGGCGCTGGTCACGATGTCCGATCCGGACGCGAGCAGCTTGGACAGTGCCGATTCCTCCGACGGAATCATCGGTACCGGATGGGATTTGGTCGGCAGCAACGGCTTGCTGCCCGGCGCGCCGCCCGACAACTGGATGAACGCGACGCCGGTGACGCCGAGCAAGCCGAGCTTGGCGCGCGTGTCGACCCGGATCGGCGTGCCACCTTCGACGCGGATGCGCGCCTGCACCTTGCGCGGATCATCGGGCGCGAGCTTGAGCTGCACGACTTCGCCGACCCGGATGCCGTTGTACTGCACGAGGCTGCCGCGTGACAGGCCGGTGACCGGTTCGCTGAACACGATGTCGTACAGGGTGAAGTTGCCTTCCGAGCCGGCCCGCGAAAGCCACAGCACGAAACCGAGCGCGAGCGCGAACACGCCGATCGTGAACACGCCGATGAGGATGTGGTGGGCGCGGATTTCCATGCGTCAATTCTCCTTCGTTCTCGCCACGGCACCTTGCGCGGCGCGGCCGCGCGGGCCCTGGAAGTAATCATGGACCCATGGATCGTCGCAGCGTTCCACTTCCGCGACCGGGCCGATCGCGAGAATGCGTTTTTTCGCAAGCACCGCAACCCGGTCGCAGATCGTGTACAGCGTATCGAGATCGTGGGTGATGATGAACACGGTCAGGCCGAGGCTTTCGCGCAGGGTCAGGATGAGTTCGTCGAACGCGGCCGCGCCGATCGGATCGAGACCCGCAGTCGGCTCGTCGAGAAACAATAGTTCCGCATCCAGCGCCAGCGCGCGCGCGAGCGCGGCACGCTTGACCATGCCGCCGGACAACTCCGCCGGGACCTTGGCGCCCGCATCCGCGGGCAGGCCGGCCAGCGCGATCTTGATCGCGACCAGCCGGTCCATCAGCGCCTCCGGCAGGTCGTGGTGCTCGCGCAAGGGCAGCATGACGTTGTCCGCGACCGTCATCGACGAGAACAGCGCGCCGTTCTGGAACAGCACGCCGAAACGACGTTCGATGCGCGAACGCTCGGCGTCGTCGACGCCGAGCAGCTCCTCGCCGAACACGCGGATGCTGCCCGCGGCGGGCCGGTTGAGGCCGATGATCGAGCGCATCAGCACCGATTTCCCGGAACCCGAGCCGCCAACCACGCCGAGGATTTCGCCGCGGTGCACGTCGAGGTCGAGGTTCTCGTGCACGACGGTCGCACCGAACTGGTTGCGCAGGCCGCGGATCGAGATCACGTTCGCGTCGCTGCCGCTCACCAGTCCATCTCCATGAAGAAGATCGCGGCGAGTGCGTCGACGAGGATCACGACGAAGATCGACTGCACCACGCTCGAGGTCGTGTGGCGGCCGACCGACTCGGCGCTGCCGCTGACCTTGAAACCTTCCAGGCAGCCGATCGCGGTGATCAGGAACGCGAAGATCGGCGCCTTGCTCATGCCGACCCAGAAATGCCGCACGCCGGCGAGGTCGTGCATGCGGGTCAGGAACATGGTCGGCGAAATGTCGAGGCTCGACATGCACACGATCGCGCCGCCGACGATGCCGGCGAGCATCGCGATGAAGGTCAGCAGCGGCATCGCGACGAGCAGGGCGAGCGCACGCGGCAGGACCAGCACCTCGACCGGGTCGAGGCCGAGCGTGCGCAGCGCGTCGATCTCCTGGCCGGCCTTCATCGAACCGATCTGCGCGGTGAACGCGCTGCCCGAACGTCCCGCGATGAGGATCGCGGTCAGCAGCACGCCGAACTCGCGCAGGAACGAATAGGCCACGAGCTCGACCGTGAAGATGCTCGCGCCGAAATCCTGCAGCACGGTCGCGCCGAGGAACGCGATGACTGCGCCGACCATGAAGTTGAGCAAGATGATGATCGGCACCGCATCGAGGCCGGTCTGCTCGATCTGCGCGACGATCGGCGTCGGCCGCCAGCGTCGCGGTTGCGGCAGCACGCGCAGCAGGGTCGCGAGCATCAGGCCGACGAAGCCGACCAGTTGTACGGAGTCCCGCCAGATCGCCTCGACCGCGGCGCCGATGCGCGCAAGGAAGATCGCGAGCCCCGAACGCGTGCGCGGGTTCGGCGGGCGTGCCTGCGTGCGTGCATCGGCGACGGCTTCGAGCAGGGCGGCGCGGCCCGCATCGAGACCGTCGATGCGCGATGCGTCGCCGCCGGCCGCGTCGAGCAGGAGGTTGGCACCCGCGGTATCGAGGGCGGTCAGTCCGGTGGCGTCGACAGGGGCGGCGGAGTTGGAGTGCCTGGCAACTTCAGGAACGCGCCTGGCCAGCGCTTTCGCGTTCGCAAGGGTCCATGCGCCGCGCGCGGTGAGCGTGCCGCGCGTGGTGTCGACGTCGAGGCTGGCGTGGGTCGCGTCAGGCATCGGCGAGAATCCGATTTGCGCGGGATGGGTGATTGCACGATCGTGGCCATGTCGAACGCCGGCGCGCCCGTTGCCCCTCATCCGGCGCTACGCGCCACCTTCTCCCCGCTTGCGGGGAGAAGAGAAAGAGCACTTCCCCCGCTTGCGGGGAGAAGAGAAAGAGCACTTCCCCCGCTTGCGGGGAGAAG
>CAYWZC010000022.1:23013-26214 GCA_964462745.1 uncultured Rhodanobacteraceae bacterium | reverse complement strand
AATTTCCCCCGCAAGCGGGGAGAAGATGCCCGTCAGGGCGGATGAGGGGCGCTCTTCGCCGCAGCCTTTCGGCGTGCGATCAAACAACGCGAACGGGTCCGGCAGGCGTGGGCAGGCGTGCATGGCCCCAGTATCCCGCAAAGGACGCTTGCGTGGGCGTTACGCGGCCGTGACCGTTCAGCCTCTCAATCGTGCCGGTACGAGGTTTCGCCGTGCGACAATCGCGCCCCGCCGCAGCACGGAACGCCGGACCCGTCGAATGGCCGACATCGCCACGTTGAAGATGCGCATGGGCTTCATCGTCGAACTGGCGAGGCGCCTGCACGAGTACGGCACGTCGGCACCGCGTCTCGAGGATGTCATCAACCTCGTTGCCGCACGGCTCGGCCTGGTCTGCAACGTGTTGTCGACGCCGACCTCGATCGTGGTGTCGTTCCGCGACGCGAGCGACGAGGACGACCTCGGCGAGATTACCCAGGTGATCCGCATGCCGCCGGGCGACGTGAACCTGAAACGCCTGTGCCAGGTCGACGAGATCGCCGATCGCGTGGTCAACGGCGAGATCGACCTGCTCGCGGGGCGCCGGCTGTTGCGCGAAGTCGGTGCGAGTCGCCCTTCGCTCGCGTACCGGTTGTGCTACGCGGCGAGTTTCGGCCTGTCCGCCGCCGTCATCGCGGTGATCCTGCATACGGGTTGGGCGGGCGTCGCGACGGCCGGTGCGATCGGCGTGCTGATCGGATTGCTCGCGCTCGCCGCGACGAGCTGGCCGAACATCTCGGCGGCCTCGGACGCGATCGGCGCCCTCGTCGCGACCTTTGCGGCGACCTTCATCGCGGTGTGGGTCACGCCGATCGAGGTACGTTCGGTGGTGATCGCGAGCCTCATCGTGCTGTTGCCCGGCATGACCCTGACGACCGCGGTGCGCGAACTGTCGAGCCAGCACCTGATTTCGGGCACCGCACGCATGATGGGCGCGGTCGCGACCCTGCTGAAGCTCGCGTTCGGTACGGTCGCGGCGATCCAGTTGTGCCGGTTGTTCGGACTGGAACCGTTGCCGATGCCGATGCAGCAGGTGCCGGTGTGGACCGAATTGGCGGCCGTCGTCGTCGCGGGCTTGTCGTTCGCGGTGCTGTTTCGCGCCGCGCTCCGCCACTACCCGGTGGTGGTCGCGGCGGTGGTGTTGAGTTACGTCTGCACCCAGGTCGCCGGCGAACAGATCGCGCCCGCGTTCGGCGTGTTTCTCGGCGCGCTCGTGATCGGCGCGGTGGCGAACCTGTACGCGCGCATCGCGCATCGGCCCGGCGCGGTCATCCGCGAACCCGGCATCATCCTGCTGGTACCGGGCAGTGTCGGTTTCCGGACCCTCAACTTCGTGTTCGAGCGCGACGTCATGCTCGGCATCGACACGGCCATCACCCTGGTCACCCTGCTGCTCGCGATCGTCGCGGGCCTGTTGTTCGGCGACTTGCTGGTGCCTGCGCGGCGCAAGTTGTGAGTTCGCGCCCGCTATAATCCGCGCGTCGCCGGCTGGCGGCATCGTCCGGAAGCATCCATGTCCACCCGTTCGCCATCGGCATCGCCGGTCTGGCATCTGTACGTACCGAAGTTGGTCACGATCCTGCGCCAGGGCTACGGCCCGGGCGACTTGCGCCGCGACCTGCTGGCCGGGCTCACCGTCGCGATCGTCGCGCTGCCGCTGTCGATGGCGCTCGCGATCGCATCCGGCGCGTCGCCGGCGGTCGGCCTGCATACCGCGATCATCGCGGGTTTCCTGATTTCGCTGCTCGGCGGTTCGCGCGTGCAGATCGGTGGGCCGACCGCGGCCTTCATCCCGGTCGTGTTCAACGTCATCGCGAACCACGGATACGACGGCATGATCGTCGCCACCCTGATGGCCGGCGCGATGCTGGTCCTCGCCGGACTGCTGCGCCTCGGCACCCTGGTCAAGTACATGCCGCAGCCGGTCATCACCGGATTCACCGCCGGCATCGCGGTCAGCATCTTCAGCAGCCAGATCAAGGACCTGCTCGGTCTCGACATCGCGAGCGTCCCGGGCGAGTTCTTCGCGCGCTGGCAGACCTATGCGGCGAACATCGGGAGCATCAATTTCGCGGCCGCCGGGCTCGCGTTCGGCACCCTGGCGCTGTTGATCGTGCTGCGGCGCTGGCGGCCGAACTGGCCCGGATTCCTGATCGCGGTGGTGTTCGCGACGCTCGCAACCGTGTCGTTCCAGCTGCCGGTCGAGACGATCCTGTCGCATTTCGGGCCGATCCCGCGCGAACTGCCGGTGCCGCAGCTGCCATCGTTCGATCTGGCCAGACTCCACGAGCTCCTGCCGAGCGCGTTCACGATCGCGTTCCTTGGTGGGGTCGAATCCCTGCTGTCCGCGGTCGTGTCCGACGGCATGACCGGCGGCCGGCATCGATCCAATTGCGAACTCGTCGCGCAGGGCGTCGCGAACACCGCTTCGGCCCTCGTCGGCGGCCTGCCCGCGACCGGCGCGATCGTGCGTACCGCGACCAATGTGCGTGCCGGTGCACGCTCGCCCGTCGCGGGCATGACCCACGCGTTGTGCATCCTCGTGTTCATCCTGGTCGCGGCGCCGCTCGCGAACTACGTGCCGTTGCCGGCGATGGCCGCATTGCTGCTGATGGTCGCGTGGAACATGAGCGAGATCGACCGCATCCGCCAGCTCCTGCGCTCGCCGCCCGGCGATCGCATCGTGCTGGTCGTGACCTTCGTGCTGACCGTGGTCTCCGACCTCACCGTGGCGGTACAGGTCGGCCTCGTGATGGCCGCGTTCCTGTTCATGTACCGGATGAGCGAGGTCGTGTCGATGGAATCGGACGTGGATCTCATCGAGGACGACGTCGACGATTTCGGCCGCGCGCTCGCACCGGACCAGCGCGCGAGCCTGCCGGAGGGCGTCGAGGCGTACCGCGTGTCCGGGCCGCTGTTCTTCGCGGTCGCGAACCGCATCGACGACGTCCTGCGCGCGCTCGGCAAGCCGCCGCGCATCTTCATCCTGCGACTTGGCCGGGTGCCGCTGATCGATGCTTCCGGCGCAGCCGCGATCGGCAACCTCGTCGAACGTTGCCGGCGCACGGACACGCGGCTCATCTTCTCCGGGCTCGGACCGCAACCCGCGCGCATCCTCGCCGACATGGGCGTCACGGCCGATGGCGAGGCGCTGCGGTTTGC
>CAYWZC010000022.1:18380-22913 GCA_964462745.1 uncultured Rhodanobacteraceae bacterium | reverse complement strand
ACCTTGAAGGCCTCGCGACCGGTCCGTGCGGCGGTCTCGTGGCCGTCCACGAGTTGCTGGACCATGTCCTTCCACTCCGGCACGCCGGTTTCCTCCTTGATCGAGGTCAACTTCGCGAACTGGGTGTACGAGCCGGGCGCGTAGACATCGAGCGTACGGATGCGCTCGGCGATCACGTCGGCGGCGGCCCACAGTTCGCGGTACTGCTCCTCGAACATCGTGTGCAGGCTGTTGAACATCGGGCCGGTCACGTTCCAGTGGAATCCGTGCGTCTTCAGGTACAGCGAATAGGTGTCGGCGAGCAGCTTGGAAACGTGCCCGGCGATGCTTTCACGATTGGTCTTGGTGATGCCGATATCGATGGCCACGACGTGCTCCTTGTTGTTCTGTCGCGTGCATCGTGCCGCATGCGGGCGGCGAAGGGAAATCGAACGCCTGCATCGCATCGATAAGCGCCGGCTATCATGGGCCGATGACGGATCTCCAATCCCTCGATGCGGCGTTCGCCGACGTGCAGACGCGCGATCGCGGACGCCTGCTCGGGCGCTGGCGGCGGCTGTCTTCCGGGCCGGCCGATCCCGCCCGGACCGCGGAGCTGGCGGCCGAGGTCGAACGATCGGTTGCGCGCACCCGCGCGCGCGCGGCGCGGATGCCGCCGCTCGCGTTCGACGAAAGCCTGCCGATCAGCGCGAAGGCCGACGAGATCATCGGCCTGATCCGTGCCAACCAGGTCCTCGTGCTGGCCGGTGAAACCGGTTCCGGCAAATCGACCCAGTTGCCGAAGCTATGCCTCGCCGCCGGGCGCGGCGCTACGGGCATGATCGGATGCACGCAGCCGCGCCGCATTGCCGCTCGCAGTGTCGCGCGACGGGTCGCGGACGAGCTCGGCAGCGAGGTCGGCACATTGGTCGGTTTCCAGGTGCGCTTCAGCGAGCGGGTCGGCGAGGACAGCCTGATCAAGTTCATGACGGACGGCATCCTGCTCGCCGAGACCCAATCCGATGCGTGGCTCAGCCGCTACGACACGATCATCCTCGACGAGGCGCACGAGCGTTCGCTGAACATCGACTTCCTGCTCGGGTACCTGAAGCGCCTGCTCGCCAAACGCCGCGACCTGAAACTCATCGTGACCTCGGCGACCATCGACACCGCGAAGTTCGCGGTACATTTCGATGATGCGCCGGTGGTCGCGATCGAGGGTCGCGGCTTTCCGGTCGAGGTGCGCTGGCAACCCGCACCGGATCGGGGCGACACGCCGCTCGCCGAGCAGGTCGCGCTCGCGCTCGATGACATCACGCGTGAGGATCCGCGCGGCGACGTGCTGGTGTTCTTTCCCGGCGAACGCGAAATCCGCGACGCGCACCTCGCGCTGTCGCGGCGCGGCTATCGCGAAACCGAAGTCCTGCCGCTGTATGCGCGATTGTCGGCAGCGGATCAGGACCGCGTGTTCCGGCCGGGCCGGCAACGCCGCATCGTGCTCGCGACCAACGTCGCGGAAACCTCGCTGACCGTGCCGCGCATCCGCTACGTGGTCGATACCGGCACCGCGCGGGTCAAGCGCTACAGCCAGCGCAGCCAGATCGACCGCCTGCGCATCGAGCCGATCTCGCAGGCCGCGGCCGACCAGCGCAAGGGACGTTGCGGGCGCATCGCGCCGGGCATCTGCTATCGCCTCTACGCCGAGGACGATTACGCGAACCGACCGCGCTACACGGACCCGGAAATCCTGCGTACTTCGCTGGCTGGTGTGATCCTGCGCATGCTGAGCCTGCGGCTCGGCGAGGTCGAGGACTTCCCGTTCGTCGACGCGCCACCGGAACGCATGGTCGCCGACGGATATCGGCGCCTGACCGAAATCGGCGCCATCGAGGACAACCCGCAATCACGTCCGCGCGCGGGCAGGCGCCGCACGCGCAAGCCGGGGCCCGTGACGCGTTGGCGCCTGACCCCGGTCGGCGAGTCGATCGCGCGGATGCCGGTCGATGTCGCGCTCGGCCGGATGCTGGTCGAAGCCAACGGGCGTGGCGTCTTGCGCGAGCTGCTGGTCCTCGTTGCGTTCCTGAGCGTGCAGGATCCGCGCGAGCGCCCGGCGGATGCGCGCGCGCAGGCCGACGCGGCGCATGCCGCCTTCGCGCAGCCGAAGTCCGATTTCCTCGGCGTACTCAGCCTGTGGCACGCGTTCCAGCAGGCCCACGAGGAACTGACCCAGTCGAAGCTGCGCGATTGGTGCCGCACGCATTTTCTCTCCTGGTTGCGCCTGCGTGAGTGGCGCGAACTGCATCGGCAATTGCTGCTGATCGTGGCGGAATCGGGATGGGCAATCGGAAATGGGGAATCGGGATCGGCAGCGGAGAAATCGGCTGCCGAAGAGGCACGCTACGAAGCGGTTCACCGCTGCCTGTTGTCGGGTTGGCCGACCCAGGTTGGCCTGCGCGACGAGCGCAAGGCATATCGAGGCACGCGCGAGCGTCGCTTCGCGATCTTTCCGGGCTCGGCGCTCGCCAAATCAGCCCCGCGCTGGCTGCTGGCCGGCCAGGTCGTGGACATCGGCAAGGTCTGGGCGATGCAGTGTGCGCGCGTCGAACCGGCCTGGATCGAGCAGCAGGCCGCGCACCTGGTCAAGCGCGCGTGGCGCGATCCGCACTGGTCGCGCAAGCGCGGCGCGGTGATCGCGTTCGAGCAGGTCAGCCTGTTCGGCCTGGTCCTGGTCGAGAAGCGCAGCGTGACGTTCGGCCGCCAGGATCCCGCGCTGGCGCACGCGATCTTCGTGCGCGAGGCGCTCGCGCGCTGCGACATCGATGCGCGTGCGGCGTTCGTGCGCGCGAATGCGAACGTGCTCGAACGCGCGCGCGACATCGAGGCGAAGCAGCGCCGCGCGGATCTGCTGCGACCCGAGGACGAACTCGCCGGCTTCTTCGCCGGCAAGTTGCCCGCGGAAATCAGCACCTCGGCGGCGCTCGACGCATGGTACCGGCGCGCGAAGCCGGCGGAACAGGCGGCATTGCACTGGTCGCTCGACGACGTGCTCGCGGGTGTGCCGGGCACGCGCGCCGGGGATTTCCCGGCCCACGAGGAAGTCGCGGGCCAGCGCGTGCGCCTCGAATACCGCTTCGTTCCCGGCGATCCGGCCGACGGCGTGAGCCTGCACGTGCCGCTCGCTTTGCTCAACGCCGTGTCGCCCGCGCGCTGCGAATGGCTGGTCCCCGGCCTGCTCGCCGACAAGCTCGTCGAACTGATCCGTGGCCTGCCGAAGGCGCTGCGGCGCAATTTCGTGCCGGCGCCGGATTTCGCACGCGCGTTCCTCGATGCGCATGCCCCGCTGGAACAGCACCATGCGGAATCGCTGCATGCGGTGTTTGCGGCCTGGCTTGCGAAGGTCACCGGCGCCGCGATCGAGGCCGCCGATTTCGCGGCCATCGCGTTGCCGGATCACTTGCGCCTGCGCATCTGCGTGCACGACGAGACCGGCGCGCCGATTGCCGAAGGCCGCGACGTGACCGCGCTGCAGGCGCGATGGCAGGGCGCGGCGCGCGCAGCCTTCTCGCGCAGGGCGCAGGTCGAATTGCAACGCGAGGATGTCGCGACGTTCGATTTCGAGGAAATCCCCGAAAGCGTGATTTCCGATTCCGGCCTGCCTGCGTTCCCGGCGCTGGTCGACCTCGGCGAGAGCGTCGCGCTGCGCGTGTTCGAGCGCGCCGACGAGGCGCTCGACGCGCATCGCCGCGGCGTCGAACGATTGCTGCGCCGCGCGCTGGAGCCGGCGATGAAGCAGGCGCGCCGGCAACTGCCGATTGCGAACGAGGTCGCGCTGCGCTGGTTGCCGCTCGGCAGCGTCGAGAGCCTGCGCGCGGATCTCGTCGAGGCCGCGCTCGACGAGGCGTTCGCGATGCGCGACACGGCACTGCGCCGGCGCGATGCGTTCGAGCACAGTCGCGAGGACATCGCACGCAGCCTGTATCCGGCTGCACTTGCGCGCCTCGAGATCGCCGAGCGCATCATCGCCGAGTACACGGTCCTGGCCCCGTGGCTCGAAGCGCCCCTGCTCGGTTTCGCAACCGCGAATTACGATGACCTGCGCGAACAACGCGACGAACTGCTGTTCCCGGGCTTCCTGCGCGAGCTCGACGCCGCGCGGCTTGCGCACTATCCGCGCTATCTGCGTGCGATGCGCCTGCGCGCCGAACGCCTGCGCCAGGATCCCGCGCGCGACCAGTCTCGCCTGCTCGGCATCCAGCGCTACTGGCGCGATTACCTGCGCCTGCGCGCGCGCGGCGACGCCGATCCGGCCGCCCTCGACGCGTTGCGCTGGCTCATCGAGGAACTGCGGGTGTCGACATTCGCGCAGGAATTGCGCACCGCGGAACCGGTGTCGCCGAAACGCATGGCGCGAGCGGTGGCGGACGCGGAGACGTGAGGCGTGAGACGGGAGACGGGAGACGGGAGACGGGGCAGGGTGGCGAGTCCGCAGGTCCGGAGTGCATGGCACGGGAAATGGAATGTTCGCGGTGCGGGATGCACCGCCCGCGCAGCAAT
>CAYWZC010000022.1:11555-18280 GCA_964462745.1 uncultured Rhodanobacteraceae bacterium | reverse complement strand
AAGGTCCCGGTGATGCGACTCTCGATCGTTCCGCGGGCGTCTTCATCGGGATAGAAGCTGTTCCAGCCGAAGCCGGAAGAAGATGCGGGGGGGCGGACTTCATGTTCCGCGAGCCAGCGGTTCAGTTGCGCGAGCTCATCCGGTGACAGGCGATCGAGACCCGCCGCGCGGAACTCCGCTTGCGACATGCGTTCTTCCAGGGTCGGTGGCACGGCCTGGACGCTGGTTGGCGGGCCGCAGAGGGCGACGAGGGTGAGGACGGTCAGGAAGGGGCGCATGGGATCCGCTGGTGGATTCTGGGGCGGTGGGCGACCGCGGAATAAGCCCTTGTTCGACATGGATTTACGCGTGCAAATTGATTCGCAAGCTGGTAACCTGCGCACGGCTTCATTTTAGCATCGCGCTGTGGAACGGACGCTGTATGGACGGATGCCAGCACGAATGCAGGGAAACCGCAAGGCGCACGAGCCGCAAACCGGGACAGTGCGCCTTTGTCGTGCCTGCACCGCGTCAACCGATGAGTAAACACGATATGTCTTTGATCAAGTATTCCGCAATCGTTGCCGGTGCACTGACCTGTGCTTGCGCCGGCCTGTACCCCTCCAGCGCCGATGCCGCCGCCCGGGTGGGCGTGGCCGTGAACGGCGAGGCGGCGGTGATGATTCGCGAGGGCGGATCGTTCTTCTACCGGCCGACTTCGACGGGTGCAATCCTCGAAGTCGAAGCGGAAGGTCCCGTGCTTTGCGCGAATACCGGTACGCCGACCATGGAGAACGCCATGTTCGCGCCGAAGTATAACAACAGCCTGTGGCAGCTGCCGATCGCGATGGATGTTCGCGAACTCGGATACGGCGCCAGCGGAGGCAGTCTCGCAATCAACCAGACGAGCACGCCCTCCGGCACCCTGGCCGTGGTCGACAGCAGCCTCGTTTGCCACCCGATCAACGCCGCGGGCCATCCACCGTCGCCGTATTCCGGTGGCCTGTTTCGCGCGACATTCGACGACGTTGCGTTCGACAACACGCTGCCGGCCAACAATACCGGCGAGTCGCTGACGGCCTGGGTCGCGGGGACGGCGAACTGCGCGGAACCCGGCGGCAAGTGCGTGCTGACCCAACGCTACACGTCCGCAGGCGTCGATACGCTCGCCTATGCGTTCCGCTTCCATGCCGATTCCCCGCAGGCCAATTTCATCGAAATCCCGATCACCGTGCGCGACGCGTTCCATGGTCATTTCCTGAGTGCGAGCGGCGAGTACTGCCTGCTTTCCGAACTGCCGGAGAATCCGGATCTGGCCACGGTCTGCGAAGGAACCAACGTGACGGTGCCTGCGACGGTGCTCCCGGCCGTGGTACCGAACGAAGAGAACGGCAACATCAACGTGAGCTTCTCGCTGAATCCGAGCCGGCCGTCGATTGATCGCTGGGTCGTGGTCCGACGCGCGATCATCGCGACCCTGCCGGCGAATCCGCGCATCTACGTTGCGGCGGCGATCTTCTCGGACCCGCTCAATATCACCGACCCCGTTTCCGGCGTCGCGGTTCGGACGGGTGACCTGTTCGTCGCGGATGACGTCGTTTTTGGTTGTTATCCGGTCGGCAACTGCGGCCAGGTCTTCAACGGCCACTGATTGCGGTCGAGTCGCGCGGCGCCGTCCTCGGCGTCGCGCGATCAGCCTGCGCGCCACCAGCGCTTCCTGCCCGACCCCGGTGCCGGCTCCGTTGCAGCCGGTGCCGCACGGGCACGTCCCTGCAATGCACCCGTGAGCCCCGTTGAACGACTCCGCCATGCAATCGTGGTTGGCCGAAGCCTTGCGCGATCGTCCGCTCGACGACGCATTCGCCGCAGCGTGCCGCTTCACGCTCGAGCTGGGCGCGGACGGTCGCCTGACCCCCGCGGACTGGGCGCGTGTGCAGCCGGAATTGTCCGCAACCCTGCAGCTGCTCGGCAATCTGGAGGTCGACGCCGAGACGCTGGCCGCCTGCGTGCTGCACGCGCTCGCACAATCTGGCGCCGCGCCGACCGATCGCGAACTGGAACGGTTCCCGGCAAGGGTTCGCGAGTTGCTCGACAGCCAGCAGGCCGCGGAGCGGGTCTGGTCCCTGTATGCGACGCGTCCGGCGAGCGGCGGGACGGAAGGCCTGCGGCGTTTGCTGCTCGCGATCATCCGCGACCTGCGCGTGGTTTTCATCCTGCTCGCGCGCCAGCTCGTGCGCTTGCGGGCCGCGTCGGAACTGGATGAGGAACAACGTCGGACCCTGGCCCACCTCACCGCCGACATCCACGCGCCGCTCGCGAATCGGCTCGGCATCTGGCAGTTGAAATGGGAACTCGAGGATCTCGCGTTCCGTTACCTGCAACCGGATACGTACCGGCGCATCGCGCGCCTGCTCGACGAGCGGCGCGACGATCGCGAGCGCTGGATTGCTAACGCGCGCGCGACGCTCGAATCGGCCCTGCGCGAGGCCGGCATCGATGCGGAAGTGGCCGGTCGGCCGAAGCACATCTATTCGATCTGGCGCAAGATGCAGCGCAAGGATCTGGCGTTCTCCGAACTCTACGACGTGCGTGCGCTGCGCGTCCTGGTCGCCGACGTGCCGACCTGCTACGCCGCGCTCGGGGTTGCGCATTCGCTGTGGCCGCATGTGCCCGGCGAGTTCGACGACTACATCGCCAATCCGAAAGGCAACCAGTATCGCTCGCTGCATACTGCGGTGATCGGTCCCGAGGGGCGCACGCTCGAGGTGCAGATCCGTTCGCACGAAATGCACGAGCATGCCGAACGCGGTTTTGCCGCGCACTGGCGCTACAAGGAAGGCGGCGCCACGGACTCGGGATTCGAGCGCAAGGTCGCATGGATGCGCCAGTTGCTGGAGGCGAAGGACGGGGGCGAGGACGATGCCGAACTGCTCGCCGGATTCCGCACCGATGTCATCGAGGATCGCATCTACGTGCTTACTCCGCGCGGCGAGGTCATCGACCTGCCGCGTGGCGCGACCGTGCTCGATTTCGCGTACAGCGTGCACACCGAGGTCGGCCACCGCTGCCGCGGCGCCAAGGTCAACGGCCGCATCGTGCCGCTGACCTTCCAGCCGCGCACCGGCGACCGGGTCGAGATCCTGACCAGCAAGACCGGCGAGCCGCGCCGCGACTGGCTGTCCGCGCAGCACGGCTACCTCGCGACCCATCGCGCTCGCGAGAAGGTCCGCGCCTGGTTCAAGCGCATCGACCGCCAGCAGACCCTTGCCGCCGGCCGCGCCCTGCTCGACCGCGAACTGAAGCGCCTCGCGCTCGGCAGCGTCGACCTCGAGGCATTGCCGGCGCGCTTCCAGTTGAAGTCCCTGGACGACCTGCTCGAGGCGCTTGCGTTCGGGGACCTCAGCCCGGCACAGATCGCGCGCGTCCTGCACGAAGACGCGCATCCGGTCGAGCAGCCGGCCCGGGCGCCGCCGAAGTCACCGCGACCGCTGCGCGATGCGATCGTCATCGAGGGCGTCGGCAACCTGCTGACCCAGTTGGCGCGCTGCTGCCAGCCGTTGCCCGGCGATGCGATCGTCGGGTTCATCACGCGCGGGCGCGGGGTGTCCGTGCACCGTGCCGATTGTGCGCAGGTCCGCAACCTGCGCCTGCGGGATGCGAGCCGCGTGATCGAGGTGGAGTGGGGCCAGCGCCAGGCGCACAGCTACGAGGTCAACCTGCTGGTCACGGGTTATGACCGCAAGTGGTTGCACAAGGACGTCACCAACGTCATCGCCCAGGCCAACGCGCACCTGCTCGCGGTCAATACGCGGATCGACGCGAAGCGCGGCCTGGCGGAGATGAACTTCGCGCTCCGGGTCAACGATTTCGGCCAGTTGAGCGCACTCATCGATCGCCTGCTCGCGGTTCCGAACGTGATCGAGGCGCGCCGCCTGGCTTGATCGCGCGCGGCGTTTGCGGCCTGTTATGCTTGCCCGCCTGTTGAAGCGGTGCAGGGATGCACCGCCCGCGAATCCATCATGCAAGTGATGGGTTCGTCGGAGTCGAGCCCGGGCGTGTACCGGACTCGACGAGCTGAAACGGTCCACGAGGGACTTTTCAGCAACTTGCCAGCAAACCCAGGGCTCCGTGTGATCGAAATTCCCGGCTACCGCATGTTGCGCCAGCTCGGTCGCGGGGGCATGGCAACCGTGTACCTTGCCGTGCAGCAGTCGGTCGATCGCGAGGTCGCGCTCAAGGTCATGGCGCCGGCCCTGCTCGCCGACGCGGATTTCGGCCAGCGCTTCCTGCGCGAAGCGCGTATCGCGGCGCGCCTGCACCACCGTCACGTGGTCGGCATCCATGATGTCGGTCGAGCGGGCGACTACCACTACATCGCGATGGAATACCTCGCCGGCGGCAGCGTGCTCGGGACGGAAGGCGTCGCGCGCCCGGTGCCGTTCGCGCTGCGTGCGATCCGCGAGATCGCCGACGCGCTGCACTACGCGCATGCGAAGGGATTCATCCACCGCGACGTCAAGCCGGACAACATCCTGTTGCGCGAGGACGGTTCGGCGGCACTGACCGACTTCGGCATCGCGCGTGCCAACGATTCGGCCTCGCGCATGACACGGACCGGCGTCGTGGTCGGCACGCCGCACTACATGAGTCCCGAACAGGCGCGCGGCAAGCAGCTCGACGGGCGCTGCGACATCTACAGTCTCGGCATCGTGCTGTACGAATTGCTGGTCGGACGGGTGCCGTACCACGCCGACGATTCACTCGCGGTCGGCATCATGCACATCACCCAGCCGGTACCGGTCCTGCCGGACAGCGTCTCCGCGCTGCAACCGTTGCTCGAGGGACTGCTCGCGAAGGAACCGGGCCAGCGCTTCCAGACCGGTGCCGAGGTGGTCCAGGCCATCGCGGACATCGAGCGACGCATCGCGGAAGGCGAACTGCCGCAGCTCGTCGCGGCACCCCGCGACTACGCACGCAGCCCCGTTGGCGCGGACACGTTCGTTTCGCCGTTGCCGCAGCCAAGGGGCGACGATCCCGCGCCGCGCGTGCGTGCCGAGCCGAACCTCGGCCGGCTCGACGAGATTTCGCTGGACGCGAGCGATCCAGCAAGGATGCACCGCGCGCCGCTGGCATCGTCGCCGCGCGCAATGTCGCGCGCGCGCCGCCATCCGCGTCGCAAGCGCGGCATGTCGTTCGTGTTGGCCGGCCTGTTCGTGCTGATGTTGGGTGCGGCGGCCGCGTGGACCTGGCAGGATCAGTTGCGCGCCCTGCTGCCGCGCACCGAACTCAACGAGACCCTCGCCCGCGCGCAGGCCGCGCTCGAGCAGGGACGCCTCGAAACGGCCGACGGTGCGGTCGCCCTGTTCGAGACCGCGCGCGAAATGGACCCGGACAACGAAGCCGTGCGCCGCGGACTGGCGGACGCTGGCCACGAACTCGTCAGCCGCGCCCGCGAGGCCCTCGACAACGGCGACCGCGGTGCCGCGCGGCGCGCGCTCTATGCGGCCACCCGCGCCCTCGGCGGCGGTCGCGACATCGATGCGTTGGCGAAGGAACTGGACCGGGCAGACGCAAGGAGCACGGCCACGGCAACCCTGCTCGAACGCGCCGACGCCGCGCTCGAGGACGGCAGGATTCTCGGCGAGGATGGTGCGGCCGCGTTGTACCGGCAGATCCTCGACGCGGAACCCGGCAACGCACTGGCCACGGCAGGCATTGCGCGCTGCGCGGATGCGCTCGGGGCCCAGGCGCGGGCCGCGCTCGAATCCGGCGACACGGACGAGGCCGGGGCGCGCATCGCGGACATCACGCGCATCGCATCGTCGTGGCCGGCACTGCCCGAGTTGCGCGGTGCGCTCGCGAAGGCGCGAGAGGCGGACGCCGGCGAACTCGAGGATCGGCTCGCACGTGCCGCGCGGCAGCTTCGCGCGGGAAAGATCAGCGGTGGCGACGATTCCGCTGCCGCGCTGTACCGTTCCGTGCAACAACGCGATCCGGATAACGCGGCGGCGCGCGCCGGCCTGGCCGACGTGGCACGCGCGCTCGTGGTGCGGGCGCAGGCGGCGATCGAGGACCACGACGCGGCGGCAGCCGACGCGTTGCTCGACGAGGCCCGCGCGATCGACCCGCAGCTGGTCGAACTGCGCGCAGCCGATGCGACCCTGCGCGAGTTGCGCGAACGCCTCGCGATCGATGCCTCGCGAGCGGAGCCGGACGCGGCGGCGCGGGAACGCATCGCACGCCTCGTGGCCGAAGCCGCGCAGGCGGCCGAGGCGGGCAATCTCATCGTGCCGCCTGGACGCAGCGCGTACGACAAGTACCGCAGCGCGCTCGCGATCGATCCCGATGATGCCGAGGCGCAGGCCGGCCTGGCTGGGCTTCCAGCGCGCGCGAAATCCCTGTTCGATGCCGCGCTGGCCGACAAGACCCCGTTCCGTGCGCGCATGCTGCTCGACGCGGTGCGCCAGCTCGCGCCGGGCGACGTGACGATCACCGCGATGTCGACACGCCTCGCCGACGCGTTCCTCGACGAGGCGGAGGCGAAACTCGCCGCCGATCGTCGCGGCGAAGCGCAGCGCGCGCTCGATGCCGCGCGTGAGCTGAGCCCGGCGAATCCGCGCCTCGGTGCAATCACCGCCGCCGTGCGCGCACGCGGAGATTGAGCCCGGAAGGTTGCCGGAGTCGGCGAAACACGCCAAGAGCGTGGCCGCGGCTTCCTGTTCTCGCTCCCGTAGAGCCGAGCTTGC
>CAYWZC010000022.1:3290-11455 GCA_964462745.1 uncultured Rhodanobacteraceae bacterium | reverse complement strand
CCTAGCGGAGCAAGCTCCGCTCTACGAACGGCGAAGGAGCGGCGGCGGAGCAAGCTTCGCTCCACGCCCGGTTTCCCTGGCGTTGCGCAGGCAATCAGCGGTTGAGGCGGAATATGCGCGCCGCGGCTTCGCGGGCGGCGTCGAACGAGAAGTGCCGGCGCACGTTGCCGAGGCCATTCGCGGATAGCGAGTTCCACATCGTCTCATCGTCGTACAGGCGCACGATCGCGTCGGCGAACGCTTCCGCGTCGCCGGCCACGAGCACGTCCACGCCTTCCTCTACGTGCATGCCCTCAATCGCGCACGGCGTCGCGACGACCGGCAGGCCGTAGCTCATCGCGAGGTTGACCTTGCCCTTGACCCCGGCGCCGTAGCGCAGCGGCGCGACCGACACGCGACAGCCGTCCATGTACGGCGCGATGTCTTCGACGAATCCGTGCACGAGCACATCCGTGGATGCCAGCGCCTCGATCTCGCCCGGGACCTTGCTGCCGATCACGTGGAAGCGCACGCCGTCGATCGCCGCGCGCACGCGCGGGAAGATGTCCGTGACGAACCAGGTCACCGCGTCGGTGTTCGGCGGATGCTGGAAGCCGCCGACGAACACCAGGTCGCGACGCTCGCCGAACGGCCGGCGGCAACCGTGGATCTCGTGCACGTTGGACAGCACTTCGACGCGCACGTCCGGAGCATCCGCGGCGAGCACCTCGCGTTCGACCGGGCTGACCACGAGGGTGGTGTCGCAATCGCGCATGATGCGCAGTTCCTGGGCGCGCGTCGAAGCGGCATGCGCGGCGAGATCGGCCTTGCCGGAAAGCTCGGCTGCGCGCTGTTCGCGCAGGTAATGCAGATCTACGGTATCGAACACGAGTTTGGCCTGCGGCGCGTGCAGTCGCGCGAGGCCGATGTAGCCGGCCGCGACGTAGTGGCGCGACAACACGATCGCGTCGAACTCGCGACCGCGCTCGCGGAACAACGCGACCGGATCGGACACGAACGGGTGGTACAGCGCCTCGACCCCGATGTCCTGCAATGCGGGCGTATAGCGCTCGAACCATGCGCGGTTGTCGGGCAGGAAGCTGACCTGGCAGCCGAGTTCGCCGAGCACGCGCATCAGGTTGACCATGCGCATCGAACCCGAATCCTGGTCCGGCGTCGGCGTGGTCGCGTCGATGATCAGGATGCGCGCGCGTGCGCGATGGGTCGCGGCGCGGCCGATCGGCGTGCCGGGTGCGGGTTGCGCGGCGAGCACCGTGCTCCACTTCTCGACGAACTTGTCGTGGTTGACGACCTGGTAGCGTTTCATGCCGCTCGCGGTGTCGGTACCGGCGGTGATGCCCTCGAAGTGCACGACGGTCGCGGCGGGCTCGTAGAGGACCTTGCATCCGGCCGCGCGCACCGCGAACGCGAGGTCGGTGTCCTCGTAATAGGCCGGCGCGTAGCGCGCATCGAAACCGCCGAGCCGCTCGAACAGCGCGCGGCGGATCAGGATCGCGGCGCCGGAGCAGTAATCGGCCTCGCGGCGGAACGCGTAACGCGGATCGCGCGGATCCTCGAAGCGGCCGTAGTTCCAGCCGGAGCCGTCGTCGAACACGATGCCACCCGCTTCCTGCAGCCGACCGTCCGGATACACGAGCTTCGCGCCCGCGAGGCCGCAATCGGCGACCTCGTCGAAGCAGCCGAGCAGTGCCTCGATCGCACCCGCGGTCAGCAGGGTGTCGTTGTTGAGGAACAGCACGAACTCGCCGATCGCGAGCGCCGCGCCCGCGTTGCAGGAACCGACGAAGCCGAGGTTCTCCGTGTTGCGCAGCACGCGGATGCCGTCGATCGCAGCGAGTCGCTTCGAAGTCGCGTCGGGCGACAGGTCGTCGACCACGATCGTTTCGAACGCGACATCGCCCGCGTGCTCGGCGATCGAACGCAGGCACGCGATCGTGTACGCGATCTTGCCGTGCACGGGAATGACGATCGAGACGCGCGGTGTCGCGCTGTGCGGCACCGCGAACGGCGTGGTGTCATCGCGCGGATGCGGATAGCGCACGCTGCCACCGAACGAGCTGCCGCCGCGCAACTCGCGCGCGATGCGCGCGAGCGTGCCGGCCACGCCGCGTTGCGCGAGGCTGCCACGTGTGCGTCGCGCGAGCTGCACGAGCCGGTGGCCGCGGAATGCGAGGCTTGTGCGCACGCCGCCGAGGCGCGCATTGGCGCGGCGCAACGGCGCGGTGATGCGCCACGAGATGCTGCCGAGCATCCGGTCGTGCGATTCCCTGATGCCCTCGAGTTCGGCCACCTCGCGGGATCGTTTCGCAAGCGAGGTCTCGAGCGTGCCGATGCGCCGGTCCAGCGCGTGGCCCCAGTCGCCGCGCCGTTCGTTTTCCGCGCGCTCCGCGGCGAGCTCGGTGGCGAGCGTCGCGGCGTGGCCGCGGGCGGTCGCGAGTTCCGCACGCAGTGCAACGTTCGAGAGCAAGGCCGCGTCCGTGCGATGCAGCGGATAGCGAGCCGGCGGATGCGACGCATCGCCGAGCAGGTCCGCGTAGGCGTCGGCCATCGCATCGAGGCCGGGTTCGCGCCAATTCGCGAGGCGTGCCCGCAGTTCGAGCAGCGGCGTGCGATCGCGACGCAGTTGCGCGATGCGTGCAATCAGCGCGTCGGCGCGTGGGTCGATCAGGAAGCCGCTGGTTGCGTCCTCGATCCGCTCGGAGAGCGCGCCGACACGAGTCGCGATAACCGGCACACCGAGGCTGCGCAGCTCCGACAGGGTGTAGCTGAAGGTCTCGGCGACGGTCGGTAGCAGCAGCGCCGCATCCGGCGCGACGCGTGCGACCAGCGCGGGCAGGTCCTCGCGTGGATAGTCGAGCAGCACGTGCACGTGGGCCTCGCCGAACAGTGCATGTGCATCGGCGCCCGCGCCGAGCAGGAACAGCTCCGCGTGTTCGCGCAAGCCGGGCAATGCGGCGCGCAGCAGGTCGGCGCCCTTGCCGAGCCGCACGCGGCCCGGGATCAGCAGGCGCAGCCGTTCGCGCGGTGGCGGTTCGGGTGCGCGCGCTTCCTGCGGCCACGCGGAAAGGCCGTGCGCAATGATCGTGCTGCGCAAAACGTCGAGTTCCGGCGCGAGCCGTAGTTCGTTCGCGAGCGCGCTGCAGCTCGGCGCGACCAGGCTTGCACGTGCCGCGACGAGGGCGGCGACCGTCGCCTCGCGCAGGCGCTTCCAGTGTGCGGGTCGTCGATCCGCGAACTCGCGGCCGGGGTCGGTCTCGAGGTCGGCGGCGAGTTGCGCGTCGTCGAATGCGAGCGCCGGATCGCCGAAATCGCGGTGCAGGCGCGGCCACAGCGGATAGTGGTCGTGCACGATGCGCAGTGTCGGCAGGCCGCTGCGCAGCACGTCGAGGCTGTGGCCGATCAGCGACGACACCGCGATCGCATCGACGCAATAGTCGCGCAGGATGTCGGCGAGCAATGCGGCATACGCGGCGTCGGCCAGCGCGGTATCGGCGATCGGTCGCGGGAGTGGCACGCGCCGCAGTGGCGGTGCCGCGAACGAGCCATCGAGCAATTCCAGCCATTCGCCGTGGCACTTGCGCGCGAAACTGCCGCGCGCGACGAGCACGAGGTGATGGCGGCGGGAATCGACCGCGGCGAGGTCGCGCACCCAGCGTTCCGCGCCGCCGCCCCAGCCGTGCAGCACGTGCAACAGCACCGGCTTGTGATCGAGGCCGGGCAGGGCAGGCGCCACGTCGGTCCGGTGCGCTTGCGCGACCCGTTCGCGCAGGCCGAGCAGCGGCGAGGGCGCCTGCGGATCGCGTGGATCGCCGGGCCGCGAAGGCGTGCGCGATGTCGCGCCGGCCGCGCCGACATGCAGATGATCGAGCACGACCACGCGCAACCCGGCCGTGTCGAGCGCATCGCGTTCGCGCAGGGATTCCGGATCGAGCGCGGCGAGCCGTGGCCCGTGCCACGCGCAGCACGGCGAAGGGTGCCCGGGAAACCACGGATCGTCGGCCAGCAGGCGTGCCGACCACGCAAAGCACTGCGCATCGAGACGCATCGGGTTGTCGGCATCGACGCCGTCCGGCAACGGCGAACGCAGCGTTTCATCGAGCGCGGCCGCACCGAGCACGCCGTCCCCGGCGAGCGCATGCAACAGGCGTTCGCAGGCGAGCGCGGGCAACGCGCGGTCGGTGCGGATCATGACGAGGTGTTCGCCCGGGAACGCCTGCGCGGCGGCGATCGTCGCCGCGAGCGGATCGCCCGCATCGGCCACGTCGGCGAGACGCTGCGCGTCGGGCCAGTGCGTGGTCCGTGCGCACGCACCGATCAGGGCGCGTTGCGCTCCCGCGGGCAGCGCGGCGGCAAGCAGTTGGTCATTCGGCGGATCGCTGCCGAAAACGCAGATGCGAATCGGCTTGGCTGCCTCGCCGGCGGCGGTTCGCTGCGTGCTCGATGTCACGCCGCTGCAACCACGCCAGCCGTGCTGGCCCGACCCCGGCGCAACGCGGCCACAGGCGTGCGCGCAGGGCGGCGCATGGCCCGCGCGATACGTCTCCGGGCGCTCGGCACTCCCGAACCGGCCATGTTCGATCCTCGATCCTTCCGTTGCGACGAGCGCGGATTATCGCCGAAGTTGCGCACAACGCGCCCGCGCTCGACCGGAGCATCCTTCCGGCGTGCGCATTCCGCACGTTCGCGGCTACACTGCGCGGGTTTCCGCCCGGATGCCACGCTTGTCCAGTTCTACGTCCTTCCGCTCGCTCGTGGCGACGCTGTGGCGCCTCGTGCGCATTCCGCTGTGGCTCGGCATCGGCGCCGCATGCGGCTTCTTGGTTCCGTACGTCATCCATCTCGACGGCGCGGTGCGCGACCGTTTCGACGACCTGTCCTGGCAATCGCCGAGCCGCGTGTACGCGCGTCCGCTGCTGCTCGCGCCGGGCGTGCCGATGAGCGCCGAGGCGCTCGGTCTCGAACTCGACGCGGCGCGCTACCGCAAGGTCGCCGACGCCCGCGCGCCGGGCACGTTCGAGTCCAACGGCAACCGCTACGAGATTTCGCGACGCGCGTTCATCTATCTGGACGGACGCGAACGCGCGCGGCGCATCGGATTCACGCTCGCGAACGGTCGCGTGGCGGATCTCGTCGACGCCGATACCGGCGCGGCGCTGCCGAGCGCACGGCTCGATCCGGCGCGCATCGCGACCCTGTACGGCGCACAGCAGGAGGAACGCCGCGTGGTTGCGCTCGGCGCGTTGCCGCCGCTGTTGATCGCGGGCCTGCAGGCGGTCGAGGATCGCGATTTCAAGCACCACCACGGAGTCGACGTCAGCGGCATTGCGCGCGCGATGTGGGCGAACCTGCGCGCCGGGCGCGTGGTGCAGGGCGGTTCGACCCTGACCCAGCAGCTGGTGCGCAACCTGTTCCTCGACCGCAGCAAGAACCTCGCGCGCAAGATCAACGAGGCGTTGATCGCGTTGCTGATCGAGGCGCGCTACGACAAGGGCCGCATCCTCGACGCCTACGTCAACGAGGTATTCCTCGGCCAGCATGGCGGCCAGGCCGTGCACGGTTTCGCGGCCGCGGCGGAGTTCTGGTTCGGACGCGACATCAAGAGCCTCGGCCCGGCCGACATCGCGTTGCTGGTCGGCCTCGTGCGCGGACCGAGCTGGTACGACCCGCGCCGTCATCCCGAGCGCGCGCTGGAGCGGCGCAACACGGTGCTGCGCCAGTTCCATTACACCGGACTCATCGACGCCGCCGAACTGGCCGCCGCGCTCGCGCGTCCGCTCGACGTGACCGCGTCCGGTGCCTTGCCGCGTGACCGCTATCCGGCCTTCCTCGACCTCGTCCGGCGCCAGCTGCAGAGCGAATATTCGTCGGACGACCTCGCCGGCGCCGGGCTCGCGATCCACACCACGCTCGCGCCCTCGACCCAGCTCATGGCCGAGGAAGCACTCGCGAAATCGCTGGCCGCGCTCGGCAAGCGCGGCGATCCGATGCAGGCGGCCGTGGTCGTGACCGGCGCGCACGACGGCGAGGTCGCCGCGCTGATCGGCAACCGCGATCCGGACGCGCCCGGCTTCAATCGCGCGCTCGAAGCGGCGCGACCGATCGGTTCATTGGTCAAGCCGTTCGTGTACCTCGTCGCGCTTGCGCAACCCGCGCGCTGGTCGCTGGCGAGCCGGATCGACGACGTGCCGGTCGATCTGCCGCAGCGCGACGGCTCGCGTTGGCGACCGACCAACGACGACGGCGAGCTGCACGGCCGGGTCGCGCTCATCGACGCGCTGGTGCACAGCTGGAACCTCGCGACCGTGCACCTCGGACTCGAGGTCGGCGTGGACAAGGTGCAGGGCCTGCTCGCCTCGTTCGACCTTGGCCGGCCGATCAATCCGAATCCGTCCCTGCTGCTCGGTGCGGTCGACCTCAGCCCGCTCGATGTCGCGCGCCTGTACCAGTACCTCGCCGCGGACGGCCATGCGTTGCCGCTTTCCGCGGTGCGCGGCGTGCTGGATGCGCCGGGGCGGCCGCTCGCGCGCTATGCGGTGCGCGCGGGCGGCGGCGATTATGTCGATGCGGTGCGGCTGGTAAGCTACGCGATGCAGCAGGTCGTCGAACGCGGTACCGCGCACGCGATCACCGACAGCGGCCTCGGCGCATTGCATGCGGCCGGCAAGACCGGCACCAGCGACAGCCAGCGCGATTCGTGGTTCGCGGGCTTCACCGGCAGCCACCTCGCGGTCGTCTGGATCGGCCGCGACGACAACCAGCCGACCGGCCTGTACGGATCGAGCGGCGCGCTCCGGGTCTGGATCGAGCTGTTCCGGCACCTGCCGACCACGCCGCTCTCGATTCCGCAGGAAGGCATCGAATCGGCCTGGATCGACGAGACGGGCGGCGCGCGCACCAACCCGGACTGTCCCGGCGCGCGGCGCCTGCCGTTCGTCCGCGGTCATGCACCGCAAGAGGAAACCCACTGCCGGCTGGACCGCTTGCGTGACTGGTTCGACAATGACGGATAAATGTATTGCCGGCTCGTGGCGTTCGGGCATCGTCGGCTCCGGCCCTTCGGGCCTTGAGCCGACCTACGGCGCTTTCGGCGTTGATCCTGGAACCGGCCTGGTGCCCGAGATTCACCAGATATGCTGTGTCGGTTCAATGGGTAGGTCGGTTCAAGCGGCGCAGCCGCGGAACCGACATCGCGCCTGCCAACTTTGGAGTCAATCATGTTTTGCCGCCTTGTCATCCCCGTGCCCCGCGCCTCACGGCATACATTGTTTGCCGGGGTCGTGCTGATTCTGGTCGCGGCCTGCTCGCAACCCGCGCCACCCGCGAAGCAGACGGTTCGACCGGACCGCAACGCGGTGGCCGAGATCCGCGCGACCGGCGCGGCATTCGAATCCGCGGTGGAAGTCCATCCGCTGCGCGATTCGGCGATCGACGGCCTGGTCGCGCAGGCGAAACAGGCCGAGGCCGCGGGACGTTATGACGACGCCGTCGCGGCGGTCGATCACGCGCTGGAAATCGCACCCGATGCGCCGGAACTGCTGCAATACCTCGCCGAACTCGAGATCCTGCGCGGCCACTGGCAACGCGCGGAGCAACTCGCGATGCAGAGTTTCCGCCTCGGCCCGAAGGTCGGCGGCCTGTGTGCGCGCAACTGGCAGACCGTGATCGAGGCGCGCATCGTGTTCGACGATCCGACCACGCGCGCGAGCGCTGAAAAGAACCTCGCGAACTGCCGCATCGCGCCGCCCGTGCGCATGTGACGCGATGGCGGTTGCGCGGCTGCCACGGAGGAGCGATGCCGCGGCCGACCTGCTCGGTCCGGACGGGCCGTTCGCGCGCGAGGTGCCGGGTTTTGCGCCGCGCGCGGTGCAGCAGGCGATGGCCGCCGCGGTCGAGGACGCGATCGCCGAGCGTCGCACCCTGATCGCCGAAGCCGGTACCGGCACCGGCAAGACCTTCGCCTACCTCGTGCCCGCGCTCGAGTCGGGCCGGCGCATCATCATTTCGACCGGCACCAAGGCGTTGCAGGACCAATTGTTCCATCGCGACCTGCCGCGCGTGCGCAGCGTGCTCGGCGCGCGCGTGTCCGCGAGCCTGCTCAAGGGCCGCGCGAACTACGTGTGCCTGCACCGGCTCGACCAGGCTGGCAAGGACGATGCCTGGCTCGG
>CAYWZC010000022.1:0-3190 GCA_964462745.1 uncultured Rhodanobacteraceae bacterium | reverse complement strand
TTCGCGGATCTCGCGATCAAGCAGGAGGGTTTCGGCGAAATCCTGCCCGGCGCGCACGCGTTCATCCTCGACGAGGCGCACCAGGTGCCGGAACTCGCGGGCCAGTTCTTCTCGGTTTCCCTGAGCGCGCGCCAGTTGACCGAACTCGCGCGCGACGCACTGGCCGAGTGCGCGGGCGTCAGCGGCGCGCTCGCCGCGCTGCAACCCGCGATCGACGCGATCGCGCCGGCCGTGCGCCGCCTGCGTCTTGCGCTCGATCCGCTGCCGGCGCGCGGCGCGTTCGGCCCGGTCGAGAACGCCGCGCGAGCGGAACTCGCCGAACTGGACGCGGCGCTGGCCGCTCTCGTCGACGCACTGGCCGCGCATGCCGAGCGCAGCCGCGGCATGGACAGCGTGCACGAGCGCGCGCTGGCGCAGCATGGCCGGCTCGCCGCGTTGCGCGACGGCGAGGCGCAGGGCTGGGTGCGCTGGTACGAGGTCACAGCGCAAGGCTTCTCGCTGAACACCACGCCGCTCGACCTGGCCGCGCCGCTGCGCGAACTGCGCGCCAAGAGTGGCGCCGCATGGATCTTCACCTCGGCGACGCTGTCGGTGGCCGGTCGCTTCGATCACTACGCGCGCCAGCTCGGCCTCGAGGAACCGGTCACGCTGTCGCTCGACAGCCCGTTCGACTATGCGCGCCAGGCACTCGCGTACCTGCCGCCGGGCCTGCCCGATCCGGCCGCGCCGGACTACACCGCGCGCGTGGTCGAGGCCGCGCTGCCGGTGCTCGAAGCGTCCGCCGGGCGCGCGTTCTTCCTGTTCACCTCGCATCGCGCGCTGCGCCGCGCGGCGGAACTGCTGGAGGCGCGCGTGGACTACCCGCTATTCGTGCAGGGCAGCGCGCCGCGGCATCGGCTGCTCGAGGAGTTTCGTCGCTCGGGCAACGGCGTGCTGCTCGGTGCAGCGAGTTTCTGGGAGGGCGTCGATGTCGCGGGCGAGGCGCTGTCCCTGGTCATCATCGACAAGCTGCCGTTCGCGGCGCCCGACGATCCGGTGCTCGTCGCACGCCTCGACGCGCTGCGCGAGGCCGGCGGCAACCCGTTCACCGAATGGCAGGTGCCGGCCGCGGTGATCGCGCTGAAGCAGGGCGTCGGACGCCTGATCCGGGACGTCAACGATCGCGGCGTGCTCATGCTCTGCGATCCGCGCCTGACCTCGCGCGGCTACGGTCGCCTGTTCCTCGCGAGCCTGCCGCCGCTGCCGCGCACGCGCGAGGTCGGCGAAGTGGTGCGGTTCTTCGCTTGATCTGCCGGCGATGGATGGGTAGGTCGGTTCAAGCGGCGCAGCCGCGGAACCGACAGCGTACAGGTGGGCAATTACCTGGCACGGATGTCGTCGAACCTTGGGCGTCGTCGGCCCCGGCCCCGCGGGCCTTGGGCCGACCTACGACTTCTTCGGACGTGCAGGAGCATCGCAGCTGAAGCTTGCTCCTACGACGGAAGGCAGTGGCCGCCATCGCAGGAACCGGCTTCTGCCGGGGGTCCTCGCCCTGATACTTTCCGTGGCCGCATCGGTGGCGTTTTTCGGTGCGAATCCCATCCGGCGTCGATCGAGAGGCGCGGCCGGCTGAAGCGGCTCCATGGCGCGAGCCGAGCAAGCTCGGCTCTACGGGGTGCGATGTTGCCGTGGCATAGGGGGTTGGACGCGCCGGCGCACCCTTCGTCGTAGAGCGGAGCTTGCTCCGCTCCGGCCGTGAGGCGGTGGGCGCATCCCGACGGAAGGGCGTGCGGCATCGCGGGAATCGGGCGCATCGGGTCCCTCGCCATGGCGCGAGCCGAGCAAGTCGGCTCTACGGGGGGTGGCGCATGGCGCGGGGGCGTCTCGTTCCCGCGAGGTGGCAACGGTTCGTGCTGCGCTGCGACACGGGTAGGTATCGGCATGCGATCCGGATCGCGACCGACCATCGCGGCGCGTGCGTCGCGCGCGACGTGTCCGCGTCGCGACTCCGCCTCCAGACACTTTTATCCGTTCCATGACGATGCTATAAACGGCTTGTTGCAAGCAACGATCCGCGATCGGTACTCCTCCCGCCCAGCTGTTCACCGCTTTGCACAATTTCCGCGCTGACGGCACCCGCCGGCTGGCGCTTGCCGTGTCATTCCATTCGATATCCGGAGATAGAGATGGGGAAGTCCATGCACACCAAGACCCTGGCGTCGGCGATTGGCATCGCCCTGCTGGGAGCGACGTTCCAGGTTCCGGCGACCACCGCCGGCCATTCGGCCCAGGCTGAAGCGCGCCAGAGCTACATCATCAAGTTCGCCGAAACCGGCCTGCTGCACTATGCGGGCGGCGTCCAGGGCATCGCGGCGACCGCTCCGGCGAGCGTCGGCACGCGCAAGCTCGATGCGCATACGCCGGCCGCGATCGCCTACAGCCAGTACCTGCAGGACCAGCGCGCGGCTTACATCAGCGCGATCGGGCAGAAGCTCGGCGGCCAGGTTTCCGCGACCCACCAGTACGGCGTCACGATGAACGGCGTTGCGATGGAACTGACCGCCAGCGAGGCGGCGAAGGTCGCGTCGGTGCCGGGCGTGGTGTCGATCAAGCCCGCGGGCACCTACGAACTCGACACCTATCGCGGTCCGGCCTACATCGGCGCCGACAAGATCTGGGACGGCACCTCCACGCCGACCGGCGTCGGTACCCAGGGCGAGGGTATCCTTGCCGCGATCATCGACGGCGGCACGAACAGCGATCATCCGTCGTTCGCGGACGATGCGACCTGCGGCTTCAGCGGCGCCAACCCGAAGCTCACGGCGTACGATTGCAGCTCGACTGACGGAACCGGCGCCTGCAACGGCCCCGATCCGGAAGCCAATCCGACCTTCGGCCACGGCGTCCATACATCCAGCACGGTCGCGGGCAACACGATCGACAACACCGCGGTCCCGCCGCCGGCGCTGCCGGATGGCCGTACCATGTCCGGCGTCGCGCCGTGCGCGGCGATCGTGCAGTTCAAGGCCTGCCCGAGCAATACCTGCGGTGGCGCGGCGCTCGCAGCCGGTATCGAGAACGCGATCGTCGCCCAGGCGGACGTCCTGAACTACTCGATCTCGGGTGGCACCAGCCCGTGGAACGATCTCGATCGTTCGTTCCTCGACGCGGTCGACGCGGACATCTTCGTGGCCGCATCGGCCGGCAACAA
>CAYWZC010000021.1:4615-33780 GCA_964462745.1 uncultured Rhodanobacteraceae bacterium | reverse complement strand
CGTCCGCGCGATCGTCATTCCGATGCAAGTCGCAGTCGATCAATGCGTGGTTCCGCCGGCGACGTGCAGGTCCCGGTCGGTCGTCAGCGCGCAATCGATCGCGGCGCGCACGCCATCGACCATCGTTTCGAGTGCCATGCTGGGTTCGCCCGGATGCGCGGCTGCCTGTTCGGGCAGCCACGGTACGTGGATGAAGCCGCCACGTATGCCCGGATGGTGGGTCGCGAGCCGATGCATGAGCGCGAAGAACGCCTGGTTGCAGACGAAGGTACCGGCCGAGAGCGAGAGTTCCGCCGGAATGCCGAGTTCCTGCAAGCGCGCACGCATCGCCTTGAGCGGCAACCGGGGAAAATACGCCGCGGGCGCGTCCGCGACGACCGATTCGTCGATCGGTTGCGTGCCGGTTTCGTCCGCGATGCGCGCATCGACGAGGTTGATCGCAACGCGTTCCAGCGACAACGCGGCACGGCCGCCGGCCTGCCCGATCGCGAGCACGAGTCGCGGAGAATGGAGATCGAGCAGATCCTCGATTCCGCGGCGCGTCGCCGCGAACGCGACCGGCAACACCGCACCGACCACGCGGCAACCCGCGATCGTCGTGCCATCGAGTTCGGCGACGATCCGTTCCGACGGATTCACGCATTCGCCCGCGAATGGCGCGAATCCGGTCAGCAGCACCGCGTCGGTCATGATCCGGTCCTCACAGCGCGAGCCACCACAGCAGGCCGAAGTTGACCGCGAGCAGTGCGATTGCGACCGGCCACTGGGCGCGGATCACGTCGTACTGGCCCGGCAGCTCGAGCAGGGCGACCGGCACGATGTTGAAGTTCGCGGCCATCGGCGTCAGCAGGGTACCGCAGTAGCCGGTCAGCATGCCGATCGCGCCGAGTACCGCGGCGTCCGCGCCATGGCCGTGGATCAGCAGTGGCAGGCCGATGCCCGCCATCATCACCGGGAAGGCCGCGAATGCATTGCCCATGACCACCGTGAACACGACCATGCCGAGCGCGAACGCGACGAGGCATGCGAACGCGTTTTCGACCGGGATCAGCATGCCGGTCAGCGCCGCGATCGTGTCGCCGACGCCGGTTGCGGCGAATACGCCGCCCAGTGTCGCGAGCACCATCGGCAGCAGCGCCGCCCAGCCGACCGCGTCGAGCAGGCGGCGACCCTCACCGATGCCCTGCGCGAACGGTGCGCGCGTCAGATACAGCGCGGCGCCGAGCGCGAGCACGCTCGCGACGCCGAGCGAAGTCAGGGTCAACGCGTCCGGGTCGAGCAGGCTGCGACCGTTCCAGCTCGCATGCTTGCCGAGCAGGAAGAATGCGAGCGTCAGCAACGGGATCGCGAGCGCTGGCAGGAACAAGCGATTGCCGAAGCGCCGCGCGGATCGTTCGCGCAGTGCGACATCCTGCGCACCGTCCGGCGCATGCCGCGGCCGCGTCCGGGTCGCGAGTACGCCGAGCGCGAGCACGCCCGCGCCCATCGCCTGCGCGGGCCAGTCGGTGCCCGATTCGAGCGCGGCGAGGATCGCGTCGCCGAATCCGAACGGTACCGCGAGCACCGCCCAGAAACCGGCCGCGGCAAGGCGCCGCTCGCGCAGGTTGAGGAAGGCCGCGGCCAACAGGAACAGGCCGAGCAGCCAGTACAGGTACTCAATCCGCAGCATGTGCGGTCTCCGGCGGGACGGCGGGCATGCGCGCGAGCGCACGCTGGAAGCGCCACACGCGCAACGCCTGGATCACGAACGCCGCGACCGCGGTCGGCAGCGCCCACAGCGCGATCGTGAGCGGTTCCAGGTCGATGCCGTTGCGCGCATAGAAGCCCTGGATCAGCAGGACGCCGCCGATCGCGACGAACACGTCCTCGCCGAAGAACAGGCCGATGTTGTCGGTCGCCGCGGCCATCGCGCGGACCTCGTTGCGCTGCGCATCGTCCAGTGCGCCGAGGTCCTTCGCGGCGGCGGCTTCGCTCATCGGCGCGACCAGCGGACGCACGGTCTGGGCATGGCCTGCGACGTGGGTCAGGCCGGCCATGCTGGTCAACTGGCGCAGGCCGAGGTAGGCGATCAGGAAACGCGCGAGGGTCAGCTTGCGGAAACCCTCGATCCAGGTGCTCGCGCGTTCGCGCAAGCCGTATCGTTCGAGCACGCCGATCGCGGGCAGGGTCAACAGGAACAGCAGCAGCGGGCGGTTCTCGACGAAGGTGCGGCCGAGCAGGGCCAGGAGGTCCGGCAGCGCGATCTTCGCCATGATGCCGCTGACCAGGCCGGCGACGACCACGACCAGCACCGGGTTGTAGCGCAGCACGAAGCCGACCACGACCACCGCGATGCCGAGCAGGGGCCAGTAACTCGTCATGCCGGCACTCCGCCGGGCGCCGCGATGCGCACACCGGCCGAGTCGAATGCGCGGCGCAACGCCTGCGCAAGCGGTGCCGCGTCGGGCCGGTCGCCGTGGATGCACAGGGTGTCGGCTTCGAGCGCGACGTGCCGACCATCGCGCGTGACCACTTCGCCGTGCAACACGATCGAAAGCGCCTGCTCGATCGCCGCGTCGATCGTCTCGATCACCGCGCCGGGCTCGTTGCGCGGGGTCAGCGACGCATCGTTTTCGTAGCGGCGTTCGACGAATGCTTCGCGCGCGACGCGCAATCCGGCGTCGCGACCGGCGCGCACGAGTTCGCTGCCCGCGAGACCGACCAGCACGAGGCGCACGTCGAAATCGCGCACCGCATGCGCGATCGCATCGGCGAGCGCACCATCGCGCGCCGCCATGTTGTACAGCGCGCCGTGCGGCTTGACGTGGATCAGGCGCTGGCCGGCGGCGCGCACGAAGCCGGACAGCGCGCCGATCTGGTACAGGGTCATTGCATACGCCTGGTCCGCCGTCACACGCATTTCGCGACGGCCGAACCCGACGAGGTCGGGTAGTGAGACATGCGCGCCGATCGCGATACCCGCGGCGGCCGCGAGCGCCACCGTGCGCTGCATCGTGTCCGGATCGCCCGCGTGGAAACCGCACGCGACGTTCGCCGAACTCGTCTCGGCGAGCAGGGCCGCGTCGTCGCCCATCCTCCAGGCGCCGAAGGATTCGCCGATGTCGCAGTTGAGGTCGATGGTCCGGGTCATGGATTTTGACGTTCGGCAATCGCGGCGAGCAGGGCTTCGAGTTCGCGTTCGCGTTCAAGATAACGCGTTTGCGCCGCGTCGAGCGAGATCGGCGCGAATCGAAGCGGCTCGCCGGGTCGGCGTTGCGCGAGCCGTGCCCGGTCGACGGCGGCGACCCGGCCGATGCACGGATAGCCGCCGCTGGTCGGATGCTCGGCCATCAGCACGATCGGCTGGCCGCCAGGCGGCAGTTGCATCGTGCCGGCCACGACCGGCTCGCTGATCCGTTCGAGCGGCGCCCGTAGCGCGAGCGCCACGTCATCGAGCCGGTAGCCGACCCGGTTGGATCGCGCGCTGACCCGGAACGGCCGGGTGAACAACGCTGTCTGCGAGGCTTCATCGAGCGCATCGAGATCGGCACCCGGAATCAGATGCACGACGCGTTCCGGATCGGGATCGAACCAGGGGCGTGGGTCGAGCGACCAGCGCGGATCCCGCGTTCGTTTCGGGGCTGGCGTGCCGACCGCGATCCGGTCGCCGGCCTGCAGCGGACGATCGAACGGTCCGGTCGCGGCATTGAGATCGCTCGCGGCGCTGCCGAGCACCGCTCCGACCTCGAGGCCGCCGGCGACTGCGAGGTAGCCGATCGTGCCGCGCCGCGCGCCGCCGATCGCGAGGATCGAGCCCGCGGCGACCTCGAACGGACGCCAGCCGGGAACCGGCTTGCCATCGAGCGTTGCCGCGAACTCGGCGCCGGCCAGCGCGATCGTCGTCGTGCAATCGAAGCGCAGGCGCGGTCCGGACAGGGTGATCTCGAGAAGGGCCGCGTCGCCCGGGTTGCCGGCCAGCGCGTTTGCAAGCCGAGCGGCGACCGGGTCCATCGGCCCGGCACGACCGACCCCGAGTGCAGCGAAACCGTATCGGCCGCGATCCTGCACGCTGGTCAGCAAGCCCGCTGCGAGCACGTCGATGGTTGCCGAGGACTTTGCGGTGTGGCGCGACATGGCGTTCAGCGCACGGCGACGAAACGCACGTGATCACCCGGCGCAAGCGCGTTCGGCGGATCGCGCGCAGTATCGAAAAGCACGAGCTCGGTGCGCCCGATCAATTGCCAGCCGCCCGGAAGTTCGCGTGGATAGATGCCGGTCTGCGCGCCGCCGATCGCGACCGAGCCGGCGGGTACGCGAACGCGCGGCTCGGCGCGGCGCGGGACGTGCAGGGCCGGATCGAGACCGAGCAGGTAGGGGAACCCGGGCGCGAAGCCGAGCATCGCGATCTGGTAATCGCCTGCCGCGTGGCGTGCAACGAACTCGTCGGCTCCGAGGCCGGCGTGCTTCGCGGCGGCGGCGAGATCGGGGCCGTCCGTGCCGCCGTAGCGGACTTCGACATCGACCCGGCGCGGGCTGTGCGCGGACCGATTCTCGTCCGCGGCCACCACTTCGCCGACTCTTGCGGCCAGGCGCTGCCAGGCCCGCAATGTGGCGTCGCCAGCCGACCATGCGCGCGGCTCGTAGTGCAAGGCGAGCGAAGCATAGGCCGGCACGATGTCGGTGACGCCGGCCAGTTCCGCGCCCGCGATCGCGTGCGCCGCGGCGTGCACGCGCGCGTTCACCGCGGAGTCGATCGTGTCGCCGAAGCGCACCAGCAGGGCGCACTCCCCGAGTGGCTCGATCGTGGCAGCGGGCACCCTCATGTCGAAGGGATCGCGAGCGCGGCGCGAAGTGCGGCGACGCGTGCCACGCGTTCTGGCGCGGCATACGGCTTGCGCGTGCCGACGCCCCAGACCGGTTGCGGCCAGGCCGCATCGTCGTCGTGGCGCGCGATGACGTGGACGTGCAACTGCGGCACGACATTGCCGAGCGCGGCGATGTTGAGCTTGTCCGGCCGGACCAGATCCTCCAGTACGCGCCCGACCCGCACGACCTCGGCGAGCAGGGCCTGCTGGTCGCCCGCGTCGAGATCGATGAGCTCGCGCGCGCCGGCGATGCGTGGCACGAGGATCAGCCAGGCGAAGCGCGCGTCATCCATGAGCAGTACGCGGCACAGGCCGAGGTCGCCGATCTCGTGGGTGTCGCCGGCAAGGCGCGCGTCGAGCACGAATCCGCTCATCGTTCGCCGCCGTCCCGCGCTGTGCGCAGGTTGTGCTCGAAGAATGCGAGCGTGCGCTCGAACGCGAGCGTTGCGCTGGTCGCGTCGTATGCATCCGGGTCGACGTCGCGGTTGAATGCGTGGCCGGCCGGATAGACGTGGACCGGCGCGTCGGGCAGCGCCTCGCGATGGCGTTCGATCGCAGCGGATGGAATGGACGGGTCCTGCGCGCCGAAATGGAACTCGACCGGCGCGCGTGGCTTTTCGTCGAGGAAGCCGACGTTGCGTGCGCCGTAGTAGCTGACCGCAGGCAGACCGAGCCGGGTCGCGGCGAGGAACGCGATCGTGCCACCCCAGCAATAGCCGACGCAGCCGATGCGCCCCGCCGATGCGATCGCCTCCGCCGCGCTCGCGACGTCGGCGAGCGCGAGATCCACGCCGATCTCGCCGACCAGTTCGCGGCCGCGCGCGAAGCCTGCTTCGTCGTAGCCGAGTTCGACGCCCGTCTCCACATGGTCGAAGAACGCGGGTGCGATCGCGGTGTAGCCGTGCGCGGCGAAGCACTCCGTGACCGCGCGGATGTGCGCATTCACGCCGAAGATCTCCTGCACGACGACGATGCCGCCCTTCGGGGTCGACTCCGGCTCGGCGAGCCATGCGCCGATGCACTGCATGCGCGCGGTGTTGAGATGGATGCTGCGTCCCATGGCGGAATCCTCCGATGTCGGCCGTTCGATGATGGTCCGGGGAACTTTTCGCGAATCAGGGTATCCCTATCGCAGTCCGTGAACGCTGCCGGGTCCGTCGAAGTGTGCCACGTGTGGGGCGGGGATCTGCGATGACGCCTTGCTTGCGCTACATTGCGCGCCCAATCCGGCCGCCGGGTGCCTGCGTCGTCGCGGCTCCCGTCGCGCGCCAGCAGTCGCCGGGGCGAACCGGTGCACGGAACAGACTTTCGCAAGCCAGGATGAGCCGACCATGATAGAAACACGGCAATTGACCAAGCGCTACGGCGACTTCGTCGCCGTCGACGGCATCAGCTTCACCGTCGAACCGGGCCAGGTGCTCGGCTTCCTCGGGCCGAACGGTGCCGGCAAGTCCACCACCATGAAGATGATCGCGGGTTTCCTCGCACCGACTTCGGGCGGCGTGTCGGTGTGCGGATTCGATGTCGCGAACCAGCCGATCGATGCCAAGCGCGTGATCGGCTACCTGCCCGAAGGCGCGCCGAGCTACGGGGAGATGAGCGTCGCCGAGTTCCTCGATTTCATCGCCGACGTCCGCGGCCTCGGCGGCGAGCAGCGCAGCCGGCGCCGCGACGACGTGATCGGACGCCTGCACCTCGAGCCGGTTCTCGGCCAGTCGATCGAAACCCTGTCCAAGGGCTTCAAGCGCCGTGTAGGGCTCGCCCAGGCGATCCTGCACGATCCCGAAGTCCTGATCCTCGACGAGCCGACCGACGGGCTCGATCCGAACCAGAAGCACGAAGTCCGCTCGCTGATCAATGCGATGGCACGCGACAAGACGGTGATCGTGTCGACCCACGTGCTGGAAGAGGTCCATGCAGTGTGCCAGCGCGCGATCATCATCGCGCGCGGCCGCGTGCTCGCCGATGCGACGCCGGCCGAGCTCGAATCGCGCTCGCGCTACCACCAGGCGGTATCGCTGACCACGGCCGATGTCGGCGCCGCGAAGGAGGCGCTCGCGCGGGTCGCCGACATCGCCTCGATCGAGGTCGATCCGCAGGACGGTCGCCTCACCGCATTCCCGAAACCGGGTCGTGCGATCTTCGTTGCGGTCAACCAGGCGCTCGACGAACGCAAGGTCGCGGTTCGCGAACTCGCGCTCGAGGCCGGCCGGCTCGACGAGGTGTTCCGCACCATCACCCAGGGCCCGGCCGAAACGGAGATGCGGACATGAGCGCGATCACCACCGTATTCCGGCGCGAACTGCGCAGTTATTTCGTGACCCCGGTCGCGTACGTGTTCATCGTGATCTTCCTGATCCTGTCCGGTGCGTTCACGTTCTACCTCGGCAATTTCTACGAGCGCGGCCAGGCCGACCTGCAACCGTTCTTCACCTTCCATCCATGGCTGTACCTGTTCCTCGTGCCCGCGGTGTCGATGCGCCTGTGGTCCGAGGAGCGCAAGAGCGGCACGATCGAGCTGTTGCTGACCCTGCCGTTGACCATGTGGCAGGCGGTGGTCGGCAAGTTCCTCGCCGCATGGGCGTTCATCGCGATCGCGCTGGTCCTGACCTTTCCGATCTGGATCACGGTCAACTACCTCGGCGATCCTGACAACGGCGTGATCGTCGCGGGCTACATCGGTTCGCTGCTCATGGCCGGCGCGTTCCTCGCGATCGGCTCGTGCCTGTCCGCGGCGACGCGCAACCAGGTCGTCGCGTTCATCCTGACCGTGGTGATCTGCTTCGTGCTGCTCCTCGCGGGTTTCCCGATGGTGCTGGATTTCTTCCGCTCATGGGCGCCGCAGGGCCTCGTCGATGCGGTCGCGGGACTGAGTTTCCTGACCCACTTCGCGTCGATCGGCAAGGGCGTGCTCGACCTGCGCGACATCATCTATTTCGTGCTCATGATCGGCGTCTGGCTGTACGCCAGCGCGGTCGTGATCGACCTCAAGAAAGCGGACTGAGGAGCATCGACCATGAGCCTGAACCTCAATCGCAAGGCCCTGTCCGGTACCGCGCTGGTGGCGCTCGGCATCCTGTTCGTCGCCGTGATGCTGATCGTCAACGTCGCGCTGCGCGGCGCGCGCGTCGACCTGACCCAGAACCACCTGTTCACGCTGTCGGAGGGCACGCGCAACATCGTTTCCTCGATCGACGAGCCGATCCACCTGTACCTCTACTATTCCGAACAGGGCAGCGAGAACCTGCCGCAACTGCGAACCTACTACCTGCGCGTGCGCGAGATGCTCGATGAAATGGTCGCGCGTTCGGCAGGCAAGCTGAAACTCGAGGTCATCGATCCGCTGCCGTTCTCCGAGGACGAGGATCGCGCGACCGCGTTCGGCTTGCAGTCGGTGCCGGTCGGCGCATCGGGCGAGAAGATCTTCTTCGGCCTCGCCGGTACCAATTCGACCGACGGACGCGCCGCGATCCCGTTCCTGCAACCGAACAAGGAAGCGTTCCTCGAATACGATGTCGCCAAGCTGATCCACACGCTGACCACGCCGGAAAAACCGGTGGTCGGGATCCTGTCCAGCCTCGACCTCGCGGCGGGCTTCGACCCGGCCACGCGGCAGGTACGCGAAGGCTGGGCGATCCACCAGCAATGGGCGCAACTGTTCGACCTGCGCAACCTCGACGGCGCGACGCTGAAGAGCGTCGACGAGGACATCGACGTGCTCGTGCTGGTGCATCCGAAGGCGCTCGCAGACGATGCGCGCTACGCGATCGACCAGTTCGTGATGCGCGGCGGCCACCTGCTCGTGTTCGTCGATCCGAATGCGGAAATGGATGATTCCGGCGACGACCCGAACAACCCGGCCTCGCGCATGTTCGCGGACAAGTCGTCGAACCTGCCGAAGCTGTTCAAGGCCTGGGGCGTCGACTACGACCCTCAGCAGGTCGTGCTGGACCGCAGCCGCGCATTGCCGATCAGCATCGATGCGGGCCGCCAGCCGGTACGCCACCCCGCGGTGCTCGGCTTCACCGACGCCGATCTCTCGCACGACGACGTGATCACCGCGAATCTCGACAGCATCAACATCTCGACCGCCGGCTACTTCGCGCTCGCCGCCGACGCGAAGGACGAAACCCTGACCCCGCTGATCCAGACCAGCGCCGATGCGACCACGGTGCCGACTTCGCGCGTACGCGTGCTGCCGGATCCGAACTCGTTGTACTCGGGCTACACGCCGAGCGGCGAGCATTACGTCATCGCCGCGCGCCTCGGCGGCAAGCTCAAGAGCGCGTTCCCGGAGCGCACCGGGGAGGGCCATCTCGCCGAGACCAAGGACGGCGCGCAGGTCGTGCTGGTCGCCGACACCGACCTGCTGAGCGACCGCCTGTGGGTGCAGGTGCAGAACTTCTTCGGCCAGAAGCTCATGAACGCGTTCGCGAACAACGGCGACTTCGCGGTCAATGCGGTCGACAACCTCGGCGGTTCGAGCGACCTCATCTCGATCCGCGGCCGCGCGACCTCGCAACGGCCGTTCACGACGGTCGAGGCATTGCGGCGCAGCGCCGATGAACGCTTCCGCTCGAAGGAGCAGGAATTGCAGCAGGAGCTGTCCGATACCGAGCGCAAGCTGACCGAATTGCAGGGCGCGAAGAGCGACGACCAGGCGATGATCCTGTCGCCCGAGCAGAGCGCGGAGCTGGAACAGTTCATGCAGCGCAAGCTCGAAATCCGCAAGGAACTGCGCCAGGTGCGACGCCAGCTCGACGCCGAGATCGAATCGCTCGGCACGCGGCTCAAGCTGCTCAACATCGGCCTGATGCCATTGCTCGTGACCTGTGCCGCGCTCGCCTTCGCGTGGTGGCGCAGCCGCCGGCGCCGGCAATCGGCCTGAGGAGGATTGCGATGAACAACAACCGGACCCTGATCGGCATCGGCATCGCGGCGCTCGTCGCGCTCGTCGCGGCGTTCGTGATCCAGCAGGCGCGCGAACCGACTCGCGCGGATGCCGGAGACACGGTATCCGAGTGGCTGCTGCCCGAGCTGCACGGACACGTCAATGATGTGGATCGGATCGCGTTGAGCGGTGCGGAAGGCAAGCCGATCGCGACCATCGAACGCGGCGAGGAAGGCTGGATCGTCGCCAACAAGGGCGGCTATCCGGCCGACGTCGCCAAGTTGCGCGAATTCCTGCTCAAGCTCGGTGATGCGAAGCTCGTCGAACCGAAGACCGCGAACAGCGAGCGATACGCGGCACTCGAGGTCGGCGATGTCGCCGCGAAGGACGCGAAGGGCACGCTGGTCGAAATCGGCGGGCTCGCGAAGCCGGTGAAGCTCATCGTCGGCAAAGCGGACTCCCATGGTGGCGGCACCTACGTGCGCCGCGCGGACGATGCGCAGTCGTGGCTCGCCTCCGGATCGTTCGCACCCGAGCGGGAGACCGCGAACTGGTTGCGCCGCGATCTGGTCGACATCGCGGCGGACCGCATCGCCGAAGTCACGATCACGCAGGCCGACGGCAAGACGGTGAAACTCGCCAAGGACGCCGAAGGCGATGCGAACTTCGAGCTCGCCGACGTACCGAAGGGCCGCGAGCCCGGTGCGGACTACACGTTGAACGGACCCGCGTCGCTGTTGTCGGGCCTGCGCCTGGACGACGTCCTGCCCGCACAGGACGCGCCGCCCGTCGAGGATCCGATCGAGGCACGGCTGGCCGGATTCGACGGGCTCGTGATCGACGTCGTCGCGTGGGAAAAGGATGGGCGACACGAGGCCCGGTTCAGCGCGTCACTCGACGAGGAACGCGCAAACCGCCACATCGAAGCGCAGCAGGCGAAGGACAAGGCGGAATACGAGGCGAAGCTCGCCGCATCCGAACCGGAGCCGGCGGCGTCCGGAAAGGTGGACGAGGACGCCGAAGCGGATGCCGCGGCCGACACGGAAGAGGAGGTGGCGGACACGGAGAAGCCGGCCGACACGAAAGCCGACAAACCCGTGGCGCCACTCTCGGTCAGCGACCCCGACACCGATCGCGCGAACCGGCGGGCCGAACTCGACCGGCAGGTCGCCGATCTCGATGCACGTTTCAAGGACTGGACGTTCGTGCTGCCGGCGTACAAGTACGATGCCATCGACAAGTCGCTCGACGATTTGCTGAAGCCGCTCGATGATGCGGCGGCCGACAAGAAGTAGCGTGGCACGGCAGATGCCGCGTCGCGTCCCGGGCCGCCGATCCGGACCGCCCGCGTGAAGGCATCGACCGTCCTGCTGGCCGGCGCGCTGGCCGGTGCGCTCGGGGTCCTGCTCGGTGCATTCGGCGCCCATGCGTTGCGCGGCCAGCTCGATGCGGCCGCGCTCGCCACATGGCAGACCGCGGTCCGCTTCCAGTTCTGGCATGCGCTCGCCCTGCTCGCGAGCGCATGGCTCGTCGACCGCGAAGCGTCGCGCAGCACGAAGTTCGCGGCCGTCGCATTCGTGTTCGGCATCGTCGTGTTCTGCGGCAGCCTCTATGCACTCGCGCTCGGCGCACCGCGCGTGCTCGGCCTGCTCACGCCGCTCGGTGGCTTGGCCTTCCTTGCCGGCTGGCTTGCACTCGCGTGGCACGCATGGCGTCGGCGCGAAGCGTAGACTTGCGATCCTTCGCGGTTCTCGATCCGATCCAGGGAGCACGACCATGAGCATTTCGATGTATTCCGCCTCGGTGCCCGGTTTCATCCGCGCGCTCGAGAACCTCGCCCATGTCCTGCGCAAGGGCGAAGCGCACGCCCGATCGAAGGACTACGATCCCGATGTCCTGTTGCAGATGCGCCTGATCGCGGACATGTTGCCGCTGGTCCGCCAGGTGCAGATCGCGACCGATCTCGCCAAGAACGGCGCCGCTCGCCTGGCCGGTGTCGAGGCGCTGAAGTTCGACGACGACGAAACCACCTTCGCGCAAATCCATGCGCGCATCGAGCGGGCGCTCGATTACCTGCGCACGTTCCAACCCGAGCAGATCGACGGCAGCGAGACTCGCGCAATCCATCTCAAGACACGTCGTGGCGAACTCGACTTCAACGGCGAGAGCTACCTGCTCGGCTTCGTGTTGCCGAACCTGTACTTCCACTGCACCACCGCCTACGCGCTGCTGCGCGAAGCGGGCGTCGATATCGGCAAGGCGGACTTCCTCGGCGCGTAAGCCGCGTCGCGAACACGTCACGGGGCCGTGGATTCCGGCAATGACTGGCGGTGGATCCAAACCGCGATGTCGGAGATGACGCCGGCATCGACATGCGCCGCCCGTTGGTAATCCCCCGGACCGGGCGGTTCGCTGCCCGGCATGAAGGTGTGGCCGAGCAATGGATACGCAATCAGTGTTGCACGCGGATCCCCTGCGAACCGCGCTTTCCACAATGCGAAATCGTCCTGCGGAGTGACCTGATAATCCCGTTCACCTTGCAGGATCAGCAGTGGCTGCGCGATCCCGCTCGCCACCGCAACCGGGTCGTACCCGTTGAGATCGAGCCAGTAGCGTGGGGGCAGGCCGAACATCAACCGATCTTCCCGCGGGGTGTTCGACTCGAGATGCCTGACGGTTTCGCGTTGCTGCTCCAGCGATGCCAGCGCGGCGGTGACTTCGGCGTCTTCGTGACCATCGAGCTTGGCGAGGTAATGCGCTTGGCGCACGATCGTGTCCTCCAGCGGCAGTGCCGGTGCCGCGAGCAGGATCAGGCCGGCCACGCGTGGGTCGCGCTGTCCGATGCGCGGCGCCATCATCGCTCCGAGACTGTGGCCGGCGACGAATACGCGACGCGCATCGATGCCTTCCTGGGTGCGCAACATCGCCACCGCGATCAGTGCATCGTCCACGGTCTCCTCGTCCACCGTGAAGTCGCCGTCCGCAAACGCCTGCGGGTGGGCCTGCGTGCGCTTGACGTAGCGCAACACCGCAATGCCGTGCGCGGCGAGGCCGTGCGCGAGGTCGCGGAACGGCTTGTTCGGGCCGATGGTCTCGTCGCGATCGTGTGGCCCGGAACCGTGAACGAGCACGACGCCGGCGAAAGGTCCGTCGCGGTTCGGTAGGGTCAGCGTTGCCGGCAGTGCTTTCGCATCGACGCCGATCGCGAGATCGACCTCGTGCCACTCCGCACCGCTTTCGGCCGTGTGCGTCGCGGCCTGCGGCGGCGCGGGCTCGCGCGCAGGCACGATCCAGAACCCCGAGATGCGGTTGTCCGCATCGAACACCACGCGCGCATCCAGTGCCAGCATCGGAAACGAAAGCGTCGAGGTGACGATCGGATAGCCATCGACCGCTTCGCCACGAACCGCGCTGCGTGACCGGCGTGGGCCGAGTTGTTTCGGCAGTACGGCCCAGGTTTCCTCGAGCTTGCCGCCGCCGAGACCTTCGCGCATCTCGGGAGTGGTCATCGCAAGAGCGTCCTCGTAACGGCCGGCGTCGAGCAAGTCGAGGAAGCGGTCGGCAAGCGCGCCCTGCGCGGGATCGAGCGTGGTGACCGTCGCCGCCGGCGGCATGAGCTTGTCCAGCCAATACCAGCCAGCCGCGTAGATCGCGGCGCTGATGAGGAGAATGACGACGAATACGCGCTTCATGTCACGCAACGCCCGTAGAAGATGCCGACCGGCGGTCGCATCAGGGAAGGTTCATGGGCACTCCCGACGCGACCAGCACCAGTGCCAGGGTCGAGTCGCACGGGTGATGCCTTGAATGGCATCGCCCGTGCGGCGAGGGGGAGGCAGGGAAGCCGACCGGCGGTCGCACCAGGGAAGGTTCATGGGCGCTCCCGACGCGACCAGCACCAGTGCCAGGGTCGAGTCGCACGGGGGATGCCTTGAATGGCATCGCCCGTGCGGCGAGGGGGAGGCAGGGAAGCCGACCGGCGGTCGCACCAGGGAAGGTTCATGGGCGCTCCCGACGCGACCAGCACCAGTGCCAGGGCTCATAAGCGATCCCGTGCCGATTCCCGCGCGGGTAGGAGAGCGTGAATCCGAACTCGCCGGCACGGCGCTGCAGCCATGCGAACGCCGGGGAGCGTTCGAATTCCTCTTCGAGCGCGGCGTAGCCGGGCGTGGTGATGTCGATCGCACGTCCGGAATGATGTTCGCTGTAGCCCGGCGCCGCACTGACCGCGAGGATGGCGTCCATGGACTGGCCCCGCGCGAGCTTGCGTTCGATGATGCCGAGCTGGTACTCGGCCGTGCGGTACGCGGATACCACCTGGAGCGCGATTCCATCGCGTTCGGCGGCCGATCGCATGCGTTGCCAGGCGCGCGCGGCGCGTGGCGCGAGCCATTGCTCGCGGCCATGGATGTCGCGACCGATCGAGACGACTCGCACGGGTTCGCGGACTGCGCGCAGGCCGCGCGCGCGCGCATAGTCGCGCGGCACGCCGAGGCCGAGCGCGGTGCGCCGTATGCCGGCACTGCGCGCCGCATCGCAGGGTACCGGTGGACTGCCGTGGTCGGTGTCGATGTCCATGTAGCGCAGCCTGCATCGTTTGGCCGGATTTGCCAACCGGGCGCGTTCGCGGCACGTTGGCCGCGCCGTCGGCCCCCTGGTTGACAGCCGCCGCGTCGCGCATGCATAGGGAATCATGGAATTTTCCACCTACCGCTTCGGCGACTTCGTGCTCGACCGCGCGACGCGGGAATTGTGGCGTGGCGACGAGCGCGTGGCCCTGCCGGCCAAGGCGTTCGATTGCATCGTGTACCTGCTCGACCAGCGCGAGCGCGCGGTCGGGCGCGACGAACTCATCGCCGCGGTTTGGGGACGCGCCGACGTCAGCGACAGCGTGTTGTCGCAGACCGTGCTGCATGCGCGGCGCGCGCTCGACGACACCGGTCGCGAACAACAGGTGATCCGCACCGTGGTCGGTTTCGGCTACCACTGGGTCGCGGCCGTGGAGCAGGTCGCGGCACCGTCATCCCGATCCGTCCCTCGTTCGGTGGATTCGCCGGCATGCGTGGAATTCGCAGCGCCTGCGCACGCGGCGGTATTGCGCACGGGATCGCCCGCGCTGCGCAGGCGGCGCGTCGTGGCGACATGCGTACTGACCCTCGTCGCCATCGCGGTGGTCGCGATCGGTATCCGGGTCTTGAGAGGCCTGCAAGCGCCGCAAGCTCTGCCGGTTCCCGCGATCGCGAACGGCGCGCTCCTCGTGCTGCCACTCGAGGTGTCCGGCGAGCACGCCGCGTCGTGGATGCGGCTCGGCGTGATGGATCTGGTTGCCGAGCGCCTGCGCGAAGCGGGCCAGGCCGTGGTGTCGAGCGATCACGCACTGCAGTTCGCACGCGCGTTCGATACGGACGACGCGGACGATCTCGCCGCACTCGCGTCCGCCGCCTCGGTCGCGGACGTGCTCCAGCCCCACGCGAAGCGGGTCGACGACATCTGGCAGGTTCGACTCGTGCCCGTATTCGGGCGCGATCCCGGCTTCGTGGCGCAAGGCCGCTCCGATGACCTGCTCGATGCCGCGCGTACGGCAACCGATGCGATGGCGCGGCATCTCGGCCTGCGGCCGCCGGCACCGCTCGCGCACGCGGACGGCGGTGAACGGAACTTGCGGGAATTGTTCCAGCAAATCGAGGCCGCGACTCTCGAAGATCGTCTCGACGACGCGCGTGCGTTGATCGAACACTCGGCGCCGGCGCAGCGCGACCTGCCGGAAATGCGCTTCCGGCGCGCGAAGATCGACGTCCAGGCCGGCCGTCTGGACGCCGCGCAGGCGACGCTCGCGGATCTCGCCGACCGGGTCGGCGCCGCGGACGACCCGGTGTTGCGCGCGCGCATCCTCATGGCACTCGGCAACATCGCGACGCGCGTCGGCAAGGCGGAAGCCGGCGTGGCCGATCTCGACGAAGCGATCCGCCTGCTGCGTGCGAGCGGCGCGACCTTGCGTCTCGGCAAGGCCCATGCGGAACGCGCGAGCGCGCGCATCGCGCTGCATCGGGATGAAGCCGCGCTGGAGGATTTCGCCGCCGCGCGCATCGCGCTCGAGAGCGCCGGCGACAGCGTGTCGCTCGCGTTCCTCGATTCCAATTTCGGCGCATTCGCGATGCTGCGTGACCGGTATGCGGAAGCCGTGCCGGTGTTCGAGCGGGCCGTCCGGCGATTCGCGTTGCTGCGAATCCCGTCCGCCGAGCTCAATGCGCGTGATGCGCTCGTGCAGGCGCAGCTCATCCTGCTCGAGCCGGGTGCCGCGGCGCGTTCCGCAAAGCCGCTGGAAGCGCTTGCCGGGCGCGTCGCGAATCCGGAAAGCCGGCGTGCGGCGAACCTGACGCGCGTGGAGGTCCTGCTCGCCAATGGATCGCTGCACGCTGCGCGCGACCTGCTCGACGCGACGCGAGGCGCCTATCCGGAGGCGCCGGCTTCGATCACGCGGGGGCGTATCGATGCGATCGAAGCGCGCCTGCGGTTCGAGTCCGGTGACTACGCGAGCGCCGCGCGATCCGCGCAAGCCGCCTTCGATGCGATCACGCGCGGTGACGACCAGCGGCTGCGCGTGCGCAACTGGCTGGTCCTCGTCCGGGCGCAGCTGGCCACCGGCAACACCGACGATGCCGCCGCGAGCCTCGCGCGCATCCGCGCGCAAGTCGGCGACGACCGTCCTGCCGCACGCCTGTACGCAAACCTCGCCGAAGCCGAATGGGCCGTGCGCGCCGATCCGGAACACGCGAAAGCGGTGTTCGATCGCGCGCTCGCGGTGGCCGACGCGAACCGCGTGCCGGTCGACCTGGTGGTCGTCGCCGATGCTTGCGGGCGCTGGCTGCTCGCCCACGGCGAGCCACGCGAGGCGACTGCGGTCGTCGAACGCATCGCCGCGTGGGCGCCGCTGGACTACCGCGCAGCGATTCCGTCATTGCGCCTGTACCACACGCTCGGCCAGCGCGGCGCATGGCAGGCCGCCCTCGCGCGGGCGCGTGGTCTCGCGGGCGAACGACGGATTCCCGCGGACTTGCTCACGATGCCGTGAGTGGACCGGTGACTGGTCGCGGCGCATCGATCGCGAACACCGTCTCGTCTACAAGGCCATCGACGACGCCATCGTCATCGTGCAATGCCGCTATCACCATTGATCCGACGTACCGGGATGCGTGGCTCGGGATTCTTCGCCGCCGCTCAATCGCCTTCCGCAACCTCCAGCGCCTCGACGTTGACGATGTCGATGCGCCCGAGCGCGGCGACGCCCTGGTAGAAGCGCAATGGATCGCCGTCGCCGATCGCAAGCGCGATGTGGCCGGCGTCGAAACCGCCGAGCGCGGCGTCGAAGCTTTGCCAGCGATCGTCGATCCACGCCTGCACCCAGGCGTGCGGAACGAACACCTGGTCCTTGCCGGCGAAGCCGGGTGCCCAGGCCAGTCCGTTGACGACCCGTGTCGCGATGCCCTCGGCGCGGCCGAGCGCGGCGAGCAGGACCGCGTGTTCGGTGCAGTCGCCCTCCGGATTGCGCGCGACTTCGAGCGCGGAGGCGTAACCGACGCTGAGGTTCTTGTCGTCGATGAAATCGCGCACGAAGTCTTCGAGCTTGTGCATGCGCGCGGACGCGTCGGTCACGTCGCCGGCTCCGCGGCGCGCGAGCGCGACGATTTCCGGAGCACCGCTTTGCAGCCAGTCGGTTGCTGCGTAGTCGATCGCCTGGGGCGGCGTCTCGTCGCCGGCTCGCGCGTGCCGGCGAATGTCGAGCTGCACGCCGTGCTCGGTGCGCCACACCTGCTGTTCGCCGGTGTCGGGCAGATCGGGCAACGCGTGCGCGTCGCGCGAGCGCAGCAGGTAGCGCGCGCCATCGAGTTCCGCCGGGCCGAGTGCCTGCGGTGGCGTCACCAGGGTGCGCGCGAACACGTCGCTGGACTGGTTCGGCGCGAGCGCGCATTCGCGATCGCAGGCGACCAGGGTCAGTTCGACGCCGAGCATCGGCATGGTCAGCTTGTGCATGGTCTGCTCGGCGTCCACCCAGGCCTGCGAGTGCATGGCCGCACCCGGGAATTCCAGGGTCTGGTGGACCGGCATGAGGCGTCGCGTGCCGTCCGGCAATTCGACCGAAGCCGGGTGTCCGACCACGTTCTCGACCGTGATCGCGTCGAGGCTGGATGGCTGGAACGCGAGTACGCGATAGTGCGCGCCGGGCTCGAGGCCGGCGCGCAGCGCGGCGAGGCGCTGGCCTTCCGGCAGCAGCGCGCCGTCCGGCCACGCGAGGGTTTGCTCGTGCACGCCGCCGTCGTTGTGCGTGCGCACGCGGATCGTGCCGTCCCGCACCGTGCCCTCGATGCGCGTCTCGCTGCCCGACATGCGCGTCATGCTGTGAAAGCCGAGCGGCTGGCCGGCGCGGGTTTCCTCGCTGCTTTCCTCGCTCGCGAGTGCGATCGAGGTTCCCGCGCGCTCCAGCACGATGTCGAGTTTCTGGCGCGTCGTCACCTGGTCGCCGTGGACCTGTCGCGTCGTTTCGAACGAGCCGATCTTGCGGCCGTCGAGCAACACCGTGAACCATTGTTCGGGCGGCGGTTGTGCGGAAGCGAGCGCGGGTAGTACCAGGAACAGCGCGAGCGCGAAGCGAAACATGGCGGGTCCGGTCGGCATTGGCGCGCCATTGTGCCAAGATCGGGGCAGGACCGTTGCCTGCGACGTCACGCTTCGCGTAATGGATCTTCTGAGGTGCGCGACGAATCGAGCGTGTTCGATGTTTCCGTCTATCCAAGAGGTCACGAATGAGCAATCCCACGCATTACGCGGTGTTCCTGCAACCCCAGGCGATCGAAGTGCTCGGTGAGCCGATCAAGCCGTACCTGCGCGATGGCGCGGGCGGGCCGCGCGTGGTGTGTTCGGAAATCGATGCATCGGGACCGCTGTTCACGATGCGCCTGCTCGGCCAGGGCGACAAGGGCGAGAAGCTGGAACTGGAAATCATGCTGCCGGTCGTAATGGTCAAGCTCGTGATGTCGATGCGTGGCGAGCATGAAATCGGCTATGTGTGAGCGGGGGGCAGTAGGAACCGGCTTCAGCCGTGATGCCGTTCGCATCGTGCTGGATCGGAGCAAAAGTACTACGGCTGAAGCCGGTTCCTACACGGGTGCCTCGCGCCAGGCGCCGTCGCGCAGGATCTCCAGCGGCCGGAAGCGCGCCTTGTAGTGCATCTTCGGGTGATCCGCGATCCAGAAGCCGAGATACACGTGGTCGAGCCTGCACTCCCGTGCCATGCGGATCTGGCTGAGGATCGCGAACACGCCGAGGCCGCGTGCGGCTTCGTCCGGATCGAAGCAGGTGTAAACCGCGGAAAGCCCCGACGTGCAGAAATCGGTTGCAGCCAGCGCGACCAGCCGGCCGCGATCGCGCATCTCGATGAAGCGGGTCGGACTCCACGGCGCGCGCAGGAAACGCTCGAAATCCTCTGGCTCCGCGTCGTCCATGCCGCCGCCAGGATGACGCGAGCGCAGATAACGCCGGTACAACGCAAAGCGCTCGTCGCTGTAGCCCCCTGCCGCAATCGCAACGTCCAGGTCCGCATTGCGTGCGAGGCAGCGGCGTTGGCTGCGATCCGGACGGAAGCGTGCGACCGGCACCCGGCAGGCGACACATGCGGAGCACCGCCCGCAGCGCGGGAAATACACGTGCCCGCCCGCGCGCCGGTAACCGCGAGCCACCGCGAGTTCGTAGATGCGATCGATCTGCGGTGCAGCGGGATCGATGACCAGGTTTTGCGCTTCGCGATCGGGGAAATAGCCGCACGGATGCGGCAAGGTCTGGAAAAGGCGCACCGTGCGTGGATGCATCGCGTCGTTCACGGTGCCATCCGGTTCAGCACGATGAGGCCGATCACGACCGCGATCAGCGCGAGCAGGATCATCTTGATGCGCGCGGAAATCGCGCGGCCGCTGCGCTCGTCACCGGCACGTCGCGACGCCGCGAGTTCCTCGGCGAAGCGCGTCGCGGGTTCGAGTCCGGCGCTGCGCAGCAGTTCGCGTGCGCGCGTCTGGTCCTCCGAGCGCACCACCCACACCTGCGGCCAGGAATCCTGCGCAGTCGGCCGGGTATAGCTGAAACGCTTCCACGCATCGCGCTGCCATGCGCGCCGGTTGGTCATCGACGTCGCGATGCCGTGCTCGTTCATCAACGCGACCACGCGCTCGACGTTCTCGATCCGTGGCGATGTGTAGATCTGGCGCATGCGTGCATGCTAGTGCAGCGGGGCGCAAAGCGCAGCAGGCCGGCGGTACCCCGGTGATTCGATGTCGCAGGAACCGCCGTCAGCCGGTTCGGTCTAGTCTACGACTCCCCGCGCACGCGGATCAGGCCTTCCTGCGCGGTGGAGGCGACGAGGCGGCCGTCGCGGCTGAAGATCTGGCCGCGGGCGAGGCCGCGCGCGCCTTGCGCGGTCGGGCTGTCGAATGCGTAGAGCAGCCATTCGTCGACGCGGAACGGGCGATGGAACCACATCGCGTGGTCGAGGCTCGCCATCTGCAGATTGCCGTGTACGAGCGAAATGCCATGCGGCAAGGTGGTCGTGCCGACGAGGTGGAAGTCCGACGCGTAGGCGAGCATCGCGCGCTGCATTGCGTCGCTGTCCGGCGCGCGCTCGACGAGGCGGAACCAGATGGACTGGTGCGGTGGACGGATCTTCGGCGCGAGCTCGTTACGCGGCACCAGCGGGCGGAACTCGAACGGGCCCTTCATGCCGAGCCAGCGCTGCAACTTGACCGGCAAGGTCGCGAGCTGCTCCGGTGGCAGCGGTGGCGGTGGTTCCAGCTCGTCCGGGTCGGGGACGTCGGGCATGTCGAACTGGTGTTCGACGCCGGGTTCGCTGATCTGGAACGAGGCGGAGAAGTTGAAGATCGTCTGGCCGTGCTGGATCGCGATCACGCGGCGCACCGAAAAGCTGCCACCGTCGCGCGTGCGCTCGACGTTGTAGACGATCGGCTGCTCGATGTCGCCCGCACGCAGGAAGTAGGCGTGCAACGAATGCGCGCTGCGTGCGCCGTCGACCGTCTGCTGCGCGGCCGCGAGGGCCTGGCCGAGCACCTGGCCGCCGAATACGTTGCGCGTGCCGATGTCGCGGCTCTGGCCGCGGAACAAGTTGTCCTCGAGGCGTTCGAGGGTCAGCAGTTCGATGAGTTCGTCGACTACGGGTTTGGGCATGGGGATTGGCCGGAAGCGGGGAGTGGTGAGTGGGGAAGCAGTGAGCGGAAAAGCAGTGAGCGGTTGGCGGTAATCGATAATCGGTAGCCGGAGGACAGCATCTACCGTCTCCCGCTCGCCGAATTTCAGAAGCAAGCGATCGCCTGTTCGCGCAGGTCCGACGGGTTTGCGACCACGCTGCGCCAGTCAAGTACATCGCCGCCTTCGACGGCGAAGTCGAGCCAGTATTCGGGCAGGTCCTCGGTGCGTGCGACGAGCCGCGGTTCGAAGCCGAGCGCGGCGATCTGCGCGCGTCGGCGTTCGGCGTTGCCGGGATCGCGGAACAAGCCGAGCGATACGGTATTCTGCTGATCGCCCGCGGTCACCACGTAGTAGTCGCGCACGCCTTTCGCGGCAAGCGCGCGCGCGGCATCGAGCGCTTCCTCGCGGGTCGCGAAGGCAGGCAGGTAAACCCAGTCGCCGCGCGACTGGGTGACCTGCTGGACGCGCGTGTGCGTCCGTTTGGTCAGCGGCGTCAGCACGTTCATCGCCGCGCGCACGTCAGCCTGGCTCGGGAATGGACCGATCGACCGACAGTCGTCGTTGGCGAGGTCGGCGACGCTCTCCGGGGCGGTCGCGAGTTCCGCACCCGCCGCGCCGCGCTCGCGTTCGGACAGGAGTTCGAGTGCCTCCACGCCCGGATCGGTCGCCGCAAACGGCGCCTCGCGCACCGACGGCGCGAAGACGAGCCAACACGCAGCGCCGATATTGAGCGCGAGCAGCAGCAGGAACAACACGCGTACGAACATGCGCGGGAATCGTGATTCGGCGAATGAAGGAGCGGAACATTACCAGACGCACGCGACCCTGCGGCGAGCCAGGTGCACGACGAAGTGCTACGCGGACGCCAGGCGTTCGAGGCCGCACGCCGCGATGACCTCGGCCCACGGGAACAGCGGGCCGGGATCGCGTCGGCGGGGCAGGAGGATCGACGGATCGTCGCTGGCCGGTTCGGTGCGCCGGTCGAGATCCTCGTGGCCCGCGATCCGGGCGAGACCCGGGCAGTCCGAACGCAGCGATTCGAGCAGGCGGTTCAGCGCATCCACCTGCGCGGCCGGATAGGCTTCGGAGAACGTCTGATGGCGCGAGTCGCGCCAGTCGGGCCAGCGGCCGCGGTTGACGAGTTCGATACCGATCGATCGCGCATTCCAGCCGTGGCAATGGTGCGCGACACGGTTGTCCGCCACGAATCGATGGATCGCGCCATCGCGGTCGACGTACAGGTGGCCGCAGTTGCCGGTTTGCGAGCCCGGATGCTGGATGCGTTCGGCGTATTCGCGCGCCAGTGCCATGTCCGGCAATTCCGTGCAATGGATCACGACGAGATCGACGTCCGCGGCATCGCGTGCCTCGAGGCGCGTCTCATAGGACACGGGCCAGGCCTGGATCATGCGCCGGGACCGGCCGCCGCCACGAACGACGCGGCTGGCTCCGGACAGATCACGAACGGGCGATTCACGCAAGTTCTCCGGGCGGAAAATCCACGCTACTTTGCCACGTGCGGCGGTGGGCGGCCAGCGCCGCCGGCCCCGTGCCGGGGCGGCTTTGTGGCATCATAGCCCGCTGTTCGATCCCCTCCCGAAGCCGATCCCCATGCTGATCTTCGAACTGTCGAAACCGGGCCGCAGCGCGGCCGCGCAGATGCCCGCCGCGATCCCGGTTGCGGACGATCTGCCGGAACGTTTCCGCCGCGAAACGCCGGCCGGCCTGCCGGAAGTCTCCGAACTCCAGGTGGTGCGCCACTACACGAACCTGTCGCGCAAGAACTTCTCGATCGACACGAACTTCTACCCGCTCGGCTCGTGCACGATGAAGTACAACCCGCGTGCGTGCAATTCGCTCGCGATGCTCGACGGTTTCCTCGCGCGCCATCCGTATGCGCCGGAATCGCTGAGCCAGGGTTTCCTCGCGTGCATGTACGACCTGCAGGAGATCCTCGCGGAAGTCACCGGCATGAAGGGCGGCGTGTCGCTCGCGCCGATGGCCGGGGCGCAGGGAGAACTCGCCGGCGTCGCGATGATCATGGCCTACCATCGCGAACGCGGTGACCACGAACGCACCGAGATCATCGTGCCCGACGCCGCGCACGGCACCAATCCGGCAACCGCGTCGATGTGCGGTTGCAGCGTGCGCGAGATCCCGACCAATGCGGATGGCGACATCGATGTCGACGCGCTGAAGAAGGCGCTCGGCCCGAAGACGGCCGGCATCATGCTGACCAACCCGTCGACGATCGGCGTGTTCGAGCGGCGCATCGTCGAGATCGCCCGGCTCGTGCACGATGCCGGCGGCCTGCTTTACTACGACGGCGCGAACCTCAACGCGATCCTCGGCAAGGTGCGGCCCGGCGACATGGGTTTCGACGCGATCCACATGAACCTGCACAAGACCTTCTCGACGCCGCACGGCGGCGGTGGTCCGGGCGCGGGCGCGGTCGGCGTGTCCGAACGGCTGAAACCGTTCCTGCCGATTCCCATGGTGGAAAAAGTGGTTCGCCCCGAGGGAGAGGCGAAGCGATCCGGTCCAGGCGACGCATGGTACCGCTGGGTACGCCGCAAGGATCGCCCGCTGTCGATCGGCCGGCTGACCAGCTTCGCGGGCAATGCCGGCGTGTTGCTGCGCGCCTACGTGTACGCGCGCCTGCTCGGTCGCGAAGGCATGGTACGCGTCGCCGAGTATGCAACGCTCAATGCGAACTACCTCGCGCGCTGCCTTGCCGACGCGGGTTTCGATCTCGCCTATCCGAATCGCCGCGCGAGCCACGAGTTCATCGTCACCGTGGCGCGGCAGAAGAAGGCGAATGGCATCACCGCCCTCGATTTCTCCAAGGCGCTGCTCGATTTCGACATCCATTCGCCGACCAACTACTTTCCGCTGCTGGTTCCGGAGTGCCTGCTCATCGAGCCGACCGAGACCGAGAGCCTCGAAACGCTCGACGAGTTCGTTGCGGTCATGACCCGCCTGCTCGAGCGCGCCGCCGCCGATCCGCAGGCCATGAAGGAGGCGCCGACGACGACGCCGGTGCGCCGCCTCGATGACGTCAAGGCCGCGCGCGAGCTCGATATCGCGTGGCGCGGCGACGTGCAGGCGGACGCCGCCTGACCGCCCGGGCCGGCGGAGCATCACGATGTCCTCCAGCGAAACGCGCGGTCCGCGACAGATCTGGCACGCCCTCGCCTGGTCGGCCAAGGGCTTGCGCAGCGCGTGGCGCCGGGAATCCTCGTTTCGCCTCGAAGTCGTCGCATGCGCGGTGCTGTTCCCGCTCGGTCTCTGCATCGGCAACGGGCCGGTCGAGAAGGCGCTGTTGTGCGGCAGCCTGCTGCTGGTCCTGTCCGCCGAACTGGTCAACTCGTCGATCGAGGCGGTCGTCGACCGCATCTGCCCCGAAATCCACGAGTTCGCCGCGCACACCAAGGACATGGGATCGGCCGCGGTGTTGTTGCTGATGCTGAATGTCGTGCTGTGCTGGGTCCTGATCCTGTGGCCGCGGTTCGGTACCTGATCGGAGCCTCGCGTTTTGGAATTCCTCGCCGAACCCCAGTTGTGGATTGCATTGCTGACCTTGTCGACGCTCGAGATCGTCCTCGGCGTCGACAATCTCGTGTTCATCGCGATCGCGGTCGGACGCCTGCCCGAGCATCGACGTTCGCGGGCGCGGCGCATCGGCCTGATACTCGCGTGCGGGACACGCATCGCGCTGCTCGTGACCCTCGCCCACCTTGCGCGACTCGACGATGAGACTTCCGGATTGTTCCATCTGTTCGGCGAGCTCATTTCGGTACGCGACCTGATCCTGCTGGGCGGCGGCATCTTCCTGTTGATCAAGGGGGCAATGGAGATCCGCGACACGATCCAGGGGCACAACATCACCAAGGAGGCGGAACTTGCACCGGCCTCGTTCGGCCTGGTCATCATCCAGATCGCGCTCATCGACATCGTGTTCTCGCTGGATTCGGTGATCACCGCGGTCGGCATGGTCAGCGACATCCCGGTGATGGTCGCGGCGATCATGCTCGCGGTCGCGGTCATGATCTTCGCCGCCGATCCGGTCGGTGAGTTCATCGACGACCACCCGACCATCCGCATGCTCGCGCTCGCGTTCATCGTCCTGATCGGCGTCATGCTGGTCGCCGAGGGTTTCGAGATCCATATCCCGCGCGGCTACATCTACGTCGCGATGGCGTTCGCGGCGATTGTCGAGGTCCTCAACCTGCTGGCCCGGCGCAAGGGCAACGCGCCATCGCCGCCGGTCTGAGGCGATCCGTCCGACCGCGCCGGTCATTCACGCGGCGGGTCCGGATGCGTCGCAACGCCGCGGAAAATTGGTAATTCCGCCAATATGTTAGACTAGGCGGCTTGACGGATTCCGTAGTCCAATGATCGGCGCGGTTCGGCCGATGGCGGCGTTGCTCGCCGGTGTCGCGCTGCTGCTTGCGGGCAGCGGCCTGCTCGGCACCCTGCTCGCGGTACGCGGCCGGCTGGAAGGCTTCGGCGACCGTACCATCGGCCTCATCATGTCGGCGTATTTCGTCGGCTTCTTTCTCGGCACGTACATCGCGCCGGGTCTGATCCGGCGCATCGGCCACATTCGCGCGTTCGCGTTCTTCGCCGGCCTGTGCGCGGCCACCGTGCTGCTGCATCCGATCTTCGTCGATGCGTGGGCGTGGGGCGCGTTGCGCGCGCTGACCGGGGCCGGCCTGGTCGGCCTGTACACGGTGATCGAGAGCTGGCTGAACGCGCAGGCGCCGGACGGCAAGCGCAGCCAGGTGTTCGCGATCTACATGGCGGTCAACCTGTTTGCGCTGGCCGCGGGCCAGTGGTTGCTCGGCGTGTATGCGCCCGCGTCGTTCGTGTTGTTCAGCGTGGTCGCGATCCTGATCTGCCTCGCGGCGTTGCCGGTCACTGCCAGCCGCATGATCCAGCCGGAGTTGCCCGCGAGTCCGAAGCTCGCGTTCTCGACCCTGTATCGCGCGGCACCCGCGGCAACCGGCGGCGCCTTGCTGTCGGGACTCGCGATGGGCGCGTTCTGGGGTCTCGGCGCGGTCTATGCGACCCGCATCGGCCTCGATCTTGCCGGCGTCTCGGGCCTGATGAGCGCAACCATCATCGGTGGCGCGCTGCTCCAGTTGCCGATTGGCCGGTTCTCCGATCGCGGCGACCGGCGCACCGCGCTCACCCTGGTCAGCCTCGCGGCGGCCGTGGTTGCGCTGGCGATGATCGCGGGCGTCGGATTGGGTCGGAACGCGCAGTTCGGCCTGTTCTTCGCTTATGGCGGGCTCGTGTTCGCGATCTATCCGTTGTGCGTCGCGCATCTGCTCGATCATCTGCCGGCCGAAAACGTGCTGTCCGGCTGCAGCAGTCTGCTGCTGCTGAACGGTATCGGCTCGGCGCTCGGACCCGCCCTGGCCGGTGCGTCGATGGGGCGCTTCGGCGCCCAGGCCCTGCCCGCGTTCTTCGCGGTCGTGCTGGTCCTGCTGGCGGCGCTGGCGGGCGGGCGACGCCTGTGGCGTCGCCGCGACCGCGAGTCGCCCGCGCAATTCCACCCGATGCTGCGCACCACGCCGTCGGCGCTGGAATTGCTGCCCGAGACCGAGGCCGCCGCGATTTCGCGGTCGGCCGAAACCGAACATTCCTGATCTCGCCACGGAGGTGAATCGTTGTCCCAGGCTCGCAAGAAATCGCTGTTCCCATCCGAAATTCCGACCCCGGCCCCGCCGGACTACGCGCCGCGCATGATGCTCGCGACCGACCTCGACGGTACCTTCCTCGCCGGCTCCGGCGAGGACCGCCAGCAACTCTACGGCCTGGTCGACCGCCATCCCGAAATCAGCCTCGTGTTCGTCACCGGGCGCGGCCTCGAATCGGTCATGCCGTTGCTCGCCGACCCGACCGTGCCGCGGCCGGACTACGTGATCTGCGACGTCGGCGCGACCGTCGTGGACGGCCACAACCTGCTTCCGTTGCAGCCGCTGCAGGCCGCGATCGACGCGCGCTGGCCCGGTGAGCACGCGGTCGCGGACGCACTCGCCGGTTTCGATGCCCTCGTGCGCCAGGACGTGCCTCAGGAGCGGCGATGCTCGTATTTCTGCGAACCCGGGCAGCTCGCGCCGATTCGCCGCGACATCGAGAGCGTCGCGCAGTCGCTCGGCTGCTCGGTGCTGTATTCAGCCGACCGCTACCTCGACATCCTGCCGCCCGACACCGACAAGGGCCGCACCCTCGCGGCGCTCGCCGACCATCTCGGTCTCGCGCACGAGCGCGTGCTGGTCGCCGGCGACACCCTCAACGACCTGTCGATGTACGTCGCGGGCTTCAAGGGCGTGTGCGTCGGCGGTTCGGAACCCGCCCTCATCGAGGCAACCCTGCAACTTGCGAATGCACTGCATGCGCAGGCGCCGGGTTGCGGTGGCATCCTGGAAGCGATCGACCATTTCGACCTCATCGAAGAGGACGATCCGCACCGGCGGCGACGCCATCCGCGAGCGGCGGGCGAGGCCGAACTCGTCATGGTCTACCACCGCCTGCCGTACGAGGAGGTGGTCGAGGACGGCAAGCGCGTGCGCCGCCGGCCGAGTTCGCCGAACGGCATCCTGCCGAGCCTGCTCGGATTGTTCGGCGCGGGCCTGACCGGTTCGTGGGTCGCGTGGAGCATCGACGATCCGAAGCTCGGCCCGTTCGAGACGCATACGCCGGTCGACGAGGCGCGCTACCCCGACCTGACCGTCGCGCGCGTGCCCCTGGCCAAGAGCGAGGTCGATGCGTTCTACAAGCGCTTCTCCAAGGAAGCGTTCTGGCCGATGCTGCACACGTTCTGGGAACGCGCGCGGTTTCGCGACAATGACTGGAAGATCTTCCTGTCGGTCAATCGCAAGTTCGCGGAAGCGACCGCGGCCGAGGCCGCGCCCGGCGCGACCATCTGGATGCACGACTACAACCTGTGGATGGTGCCGGCGATCCTGCGCGAGTTGCGCCCGGATCTCACCCTCGCGTTCTTCCATCACACCTACTTTCCATCCGCGGACGTGTTCAACGTGGTGCCGTGGCGGCGCGAGATCATCGGCAGCCTGCTGCAGTGCGATTACATCGGCTTCCACATCCCGCGCCAGGTCGAGAACTTCGTCGACGTGGTGCGCGGCGCCGCGCCGATCGAGACCCTGTCCCGCGAGGGTTGCGCGCCGCGATTCCTGACCTACGGCTGTGCGGTCGGCCTCGATCGGATGACCACGCGCATCCGCGTGGGTCGCCACGAGATCGGCCTCGGCGCGCATCCGGTCGGCACCGATCTCGCGCGCATCCGCGAGGGACTCGCGTTACCCGAGGTGCGCGAGAAGATTGGCCAGATCCGCGAGGAATTCCGTGGTCGCACCTTGGTGCTGTCGATCGAACGGCTCGATTACACCAAGGGCACGCTGGAAAAGCTGCTCGCCTTCGAGCGCCTGCTCGAGCAGCGCCCGGACCTGCGCGGCAAGGTGACCCTGCTCATGGTCTGCGTACCCGCGGCGCGCGAGATGACCGTGTACCGGCAATTGCAGGCGCGCATCGACGAGGCGGTCGGGCGCATCAACGGACACCATGCGAGCCTGGACTGGTCGCCGGTGCGCTTCTTCGCGCGTGCGATCCCGTTCGAGCAGGTGCTCGCGTACTACGCGGCGGCGGATGTCATGTGGATCACGCCGCTGCGCGACGGCCTCAACCTGGTCGCCAAGGAGTTCGTCGCCGCGCACGGCGTCGAGGACACGAGCGGCGTCCTCGTGCTGTCCGAGTTCGCGGGCGCCGCGGCGGAACTCAAGGGTGCGGTCCTGACCAACCCGCACGACCCGAACGACCTCGTCGCGGGGCTCGAACAGGCGCTGACGATGCCCGCCGACGAGGCCGACGGCCGCCAGCGCCAGTTGTACGACATCGTCCTGCGCCACGACGTGGATCGCTGGGGCCGCGATTTCCTCGCCGCGGTGGCCGAGTCGAAGGCGCGCGCGACGTAGGCCGGACGCGCACGGCGCGGCCGGCACGGGCGGCGAGTAGTACCGGAATCCTCGATCTTGTCCGACCGACGCACGAAGCGTGCCGGCCGTGCGCCACGTGGCCGGCGGTATCGATGGGAACGCGACATGCGACGGTCCCTGCGCGACTCAGCCGGCGTCGGCCTCTTCGGGCGCAGGTCGCAG
>CAYWZC010000021.1:2673-4515 GCA_964462745.1 uncultured Rhodanobacteraceae bacterium | reverse complement strand
GCGACGGTCCCTGCGCGACTCAGCCGGCGTCGGCCTCTTCGGGCGCAGGTCGCAGGTGTTCCAGTTGCGGCGTGTAGGCTTCGACGAACGCGTTGCGCAGGACGTTGATGATCGCCCGCCAGGTGCCGAGGTCGCGGTCGTCGATGCGCCCGCTGATCGGCACGCGGGTCGCGAACTGCTGTTGTTCCTGGTTGGTGAAGATCGAGGTCACGGCCTCGCTCAGCGCCTCCCATGCGATGCGCAACGGATTCTTGTCGCCCCGTTCCACGTCCTGTTCCCAGCTGAAGATCTGCATGTCCTTGAGCAGCGGCTTGGCATAGCCTTCGAGCTGGCCGTCGCGCGCGGCGAGTTCCATGACGAAGTCGCCGTGTCCGGAATGGAAGTCGAGTCCGGCGTACGCGCGGGCGAGATCGTTGGCCTTGGTCAGGTCGATGCGCAACACGCGCAGTTCGAAGTCGAAATCGCCGATCCTCTCCAGCGGATCGAAGCTCGCGCGCGTTTCGAGCGGTGCATCGCCGAGGATGTCCGCGGTCGCCTCGATCGTCGCCACGCGGCGTCCTTCGGCGCGATCGGCATTGGTCAGGTTGAGCACGGTCGCCTCCACCGCGGTCGCTTCGAGATCGACCTTCGGCTCGGACACGAAGTTGTGGAACGTGACCTTGCCGTTGCGCACGTTGACCTCGTCGAGGCGGATCGGAATGATGTCCTGCAACTGGTCACGCCAATTCACTCCGCGACCGGCCTGGCTGTCGGCGCTGCCGCTGCCGTCGACGAAATTGAGCAGCGGATCGATGAAGTCCACGCGAGCGCGAATCGTGCCGTGGCGCAGCGCGCGCCAGCTCAGTGCGATGTCGGTTCGCGGCGCGGCGAGCAGCGGAACGGGCACTTCGTCGCCGACCTTGTCGATGGTCAGGTCCTCGAGGCTGTAGGCGCCGCGCCAGACGTGCAGGTCGACGTCCGCGACGTGGCCGCTGTAGTCACCCATTTCGGCCATGCGCGCATTGACCACGTCGCGCACGATCCACGGCAACGCGAGGCGCGCGCCGACCAGCACGACGACGACGACCAGCAACCAGAGCGGGATGCGATAACGCCACTTCATGCTCGTGTTTCCCATGACCCTCGTATTCGTGGCCGGATGGGCAGTGTAGATGCGTGGCGGCCGTCGAAACCGAACCGCGACTGACCCGCATGCCACTCGAACCATGCAGCGCGTGGCCGCAGGCTTGCGCGACGGTCGGGCAGGTCACATCATGCGAACGATCGTGCCGATCACCGAAAGGAGGGTGGATCATGCGCTGGCTCCGACTCGCAGGATTGTGTGCATTGCTCGGCTTGCTGTCCGGTTGCGGCTACAACGCGATCCAGCAGAAGGACGAGGGGGTTTCGGCGGCCTGGTCGGAAGTGTTGAACCAGTACCAGCGGCGCGCCGACCTGGTGCCGAACCTCGTCAATACGGTCAAGGGCTATGCCGCGCACGAACAGGAAGTCTTCACGCGCGTGACCGAGGCGCGTTCGCGCGTCGGTACGCTGAAGATCACCCCGGACATGCTCTCCGATCCGCAGGCGATAGCGCAGTTCCAGGCTGCACAGGGCGAGCTGTCGAGCGCGCTGACCCGGCTCATGGCGGTGTCGGAGAACTACCCGATGCTCAAGGCCGATGGCCTGTTCCAGAACCTGCAGGCGCAACTCGAGGGCACCGAGAACCGCATCACCGTCGCACGCAATCGCTACATCGAGGCGGTGCGTGATTTCAACGTGACGGTGCGCAGCTTCCCGAAGAACCTGACCGCGATGCTGTTCGGCTACGAGCCGAAGGCGAATTTCAGCGTCGAGAACGAG
>CAYWZC010000021.1:0-2573 GCA_964462745.1 uncultured Rhodanobacteraceae bacterium | reverse complement strand
GTGACAGCCTTGCGTGCCGGGTTGCGCCGGTGGATGTTGCTCGCCGGTGCAGTGCTCGCGTTCGCGGTCCCCGCCGCGCACGCCGACGTGCAGCCGGTGCCGGCGCTCCACGCGCGGGTCACCGATCTCACCGGCACGCTGGATGCGAACCAGATCGCGACCCTCGAAACCGAACTCGCCGCGCTCGAACGGCGCAAGGGCGCCCAGCTCGCGGTCCTGCTGGTGCCGACCACGCAACCCGAGGACATCGCGCAATACGCGATCCGCGTGTTCGACGAGTGGAGGCTCGGTCGCAAGGGCATCGACGACGGCGCGCTGCTGGTGGTCGCGAAGGACGACCGGCGCGTGCGCATCGAGGTCGCGCGCGGACTCGAGGGCGCGATACCCGACGCGGCCGCGGCGCGCATCATCCGCGAATACCTGACCCCGCGGTTTCGCGCGGGCGATTTCTACGGTGGCATCCACGACGCAACCGGCGCGCTGACGAAACTCGTCGACGGCGAACCGTTGCCGGAAGCGTGGTCGGGAAGTCGTGGTCCGGAGCGGCGCGTGGACTGGTATCAGGCGCTGATGTTCGCGCTGTTCGCGGCGTTCTTCGCGCGGCTCACCTTCATTCGGCTGGACAGCGTGCCGCGCGCTGCCCTGGTCGGTCTCGTAGCGGGTGGCGCGGGTTGGCTCGCGAGCGGCGTCGTGCCGTTCGGCATCGGCATCGGCGTGCTCGGCCTCGTGTTCGGTTATCTCGGCGGCGGAGGTGGCGGATTCGCGAATCGCGGTGGTTGGGGTAGCTGGGGCGGCGGTTGGGGCGGTTCCGGCGGCTGGGGCGGTTCCAGTCGTGGCGGGGGTTGGGGCGGCGGCGGATTCGGAGGCGGCGGCTTCAGCGGCGGCGGTGGTATTTCCGCCGGTGGCGGCGCGTCGGGAAGCTGGTGATGGGGATGCGATCGTGATCCGGCGCTGCCTGCGCCACCTGCTGGCCGGCAATCCGGGGCGCCGGCATTTTCCGCCGGCGACGCTCGAGGCGATCCAGCAGGCGGTCGCGGCGGGCGAACGACGCCATCGTGGCGAGATCTGCATTGCGGTCGAGGACGCGCTGCCGTGGCGCGCCGTGCTCGCCAACGTCGGTCCGCGCGAACGCGCGCGGCAGGTATTCGCCGAGCTTCGCGTGTGGGATACGCGCGACGACAGCGGCGTGCTGGTCTATGTGCTGCTCGCCGACCATGCGATCGAGATCGTCGCCGATCGCGGCATCGCGGCGAAAGTCGCCGAGTCCGAATGGATCGCCATCTGCGCACAGTTGCGCGAGCGCTTCGTGGCGGGCGACTGGGAGCAAGGCGCGCTCGCGGCAGTCGCCTCCATCAGCGACCTGCTGGCCGCGCATTTCCCGGCCGACGATCGCGACAATCCGGATGAACTGTCGAATCGACCCGTCCTGCTGTAGCACAATGGCGCGATCCTGACGGTGGTGTCGCTGCCCTCCGGCTCCGCCAGCAGGATGCTGAAAAAGGTCCGTCGTGGACTTTTGACTCGCCGCTCCGCGGCTCGCCCTCCGGGCCAGCTTCGCTGTTCGCGTGCTCCCGGCGCGCGCAGTCAGCTCGTCGAGTCAGGTACACGCCCGGATCGACTCCGATGGGTCCATCACTCGCGTGATCGATCCGCGGGCGGTGCATCCCTGCACCGCGTCTCACGTTGCCGAGAGGGTTTTTCGGCAGACCACTTGTCCGCTTTCCACCAGGTTGCGCGCGCCCATGAGTCATCCGTACTTCGTCGACATCGACCCGATCGCATTCTCGATCGGTCCGCTGGCCGTGCACTGGTACGGCATCATGTACCTGCTCGGCTTCGGCATGGCGTGGTGGCTCGGCAGGCGCCGCGTTCGCGCCGGCCGCCTGCCGATCGGCGACGAGCAGTTCTCCGATCTCGTGTTCTACGGCATGCTCGGCGTGATCCTCGGCGGTCGCATCGGCTACATGCTGTTCTACGACACGGCCGAGCTTCTCGCGCATCCGCTGTCGTTGCTGCGCATCTGGGAAGGCGGCATGTCGTTCCACGGCGGCCTGCTCGGCGTGCTCGTCGCCGGCTGGCTGTGGTCGCGGCGCAATGGCGTGCATTTCTTCGACACGATTGACTTCGTCGCCCCACTGGTTCCGATCGGGCTCGGCCTCGGTCGGCTCGGCAACTTCATCGGTGGCGAGTTGTGGGGCCGCCACACCGATGTCGCGTGGGGCATGATCTTCCCGCGCGCACTTGATGCACTCGGCCGGACCCGCGACGAACTGCATGCGATGGCGCTCGCCGGCCAGCTCGACCACGAGGCGCGACATCCCTCGCAGCTCTACCAGGCGTTCCTCGAAGGTGCGGTATTGTTCGCGGTACTGTGGTGGTTTTCGCGCAAGCCGCGCCCGCGCTATGCGGTTTCGGGCCTGTTCGCGTTGCTCTACGGCGTGTTCCGCTTCGCGGTCGAATTCGTGCGCGAACCCGACGTGCAGCTCGGCTACCTCGCGTTCGGCTGGCTCACGATGGGCCAGGTATTGTCGCTGCCGCTGATCGGCATCGGCGTGGTACTGCTCGCGCTGGCC